>JAAYMI010000019.1 GCA_012521465.1 Bacillota bacterium
ACCCCGCCAGTGACAGTTATGCACCTATTCGATGCATACCCAGCCAAAGTACTGGGTCCGTACTTTGACTTCGGCGGTCATTCCTTTCACTGCAGTTCACCAGCTTGCCCAGCTTCCCCCAGCTACTCTTAATAACCGCGCCTCTACCTCACCTAACTAGATGAGGCATATTATTCAATTGTGTATATGCCGATTATACTTGCTTACTCTGTCACTGTCAACTGGGAGCGGAACGTGGCCTCGATCGCAACAGAGATCTTGAGCTGGCCTGGCATCAAGGCAGTGGCGTGTTCTGAAACACCAGAGCCTCCTTCAGCGGCATACATCGGGCCATAGTAGTACGTTTCTTCCAGACTCTCCAAGATGGGAGTGGAACCTCCGGCTGCTTCTGCCAAAGCCCTGGCCTGCTCCTGGGCATTTTTCACAGCATGGGCATAGGCTTGGGCTCGGGCTGCGCTGCTGTCTTGGACGCCGTATTGGAGACCGTAGATGATATTCGCCCCGGCTGCCGTAATCTCGTCAATGAGCGGGGCAACCTTCTCCAACTCGAATACGGCTACCTCAAAGACGTGGCGGATAGTAAACCCGTCAGGTAGCGACCGCTGTTCCACGCTGTCCCACCGCTCCCGGCGGTAGAGGTTGAACTCAGAGGTCTTGACTACTTCTGGGCGGGTGTACTTCAGGAAAATCTCCGTCAACTTGGCCACAACTTCATTATTCTGGGCCAGTGCCTCACTGGCCGTATCGGCGTCGGTCTGGACCCCGATCCAGAGCTGGGCCATATCTGGGGTAACCCGCACATCACCGTTTGCCTGCACTTTGATCGTAAAGCTCGGTGACTCGAGTTCAGCTGCACTTACAGTCACTGCACTGACTAAAACCATGACTACCGCCAACAACCACAGTGTCCTGTTAAGCATGGGGTGTCACTCCTTTGGTTAGTTTGCTATAGTGTTCGCCGTAGGTACCCTATTTGTGGGATACGGCACAGCGGGCAGGCGGGCGGTTCGGATCGAGTTCAAAACCGCCAGGAGAGTCACACCCACATCGGCAAACACTGCTCCCCACAGGGTGGTCAGTCCCAGGGCTCCGAGGGCCAAAACCAGAAATTTCACGCCTACTGCCAGAAGAATGTTCTGCCACACGATCAGGTTTGTTCGGCGGGCAATTGCCACCGCATCCGCAACCTTACTGGGCTCATCGGTCATGATCACCACATCTGCCGCTTCGATCGCGGCATCCTGTCCAAGGCCGCCCATGGCGATGCCCACATCAGCCCGGGCTAGGACAGGTGCGTCATTGATGCCATCGCCGACATAGGCTACGCGCCCTTTGCGACCGCGGGCCGCCAGAATCTTTTCCAGCTCTACGAGTTTGTCTCCGGGAAGAAGTTCGCTTCGCACATCGCTGATGCCTAGGGCCTGCCCTGTGTGGGCTGCCGCAGAAGCGCTGTCGCCTGTCAGGATGATGGTTTGCTTTGCTCCGAGAACCCGCAGGCGGTCGAGGGCCACTCGGGCATCAAGTTTCGGCGTATCAGTGAGGAACACTGCCCCCACATAGCGCCCATCAACGGCCACATGGACTGCTTGGCTGTGATTCTGGAAGAACTCGCCTTGGACTCCTAGGTGCTCCATTAGGCGAATAGACCCGCACACTACCTGCTGCCCTTGGATTCGTGCCGATACGCCTAACCCAGTGAGGTCCTGGAAATCTTCAACGGCAGCACAATCAAATTCTCCTCTGTAGGCCTCCGCGATAGAGCGGGCAATTGGGTGGTTGCTCATGGATTCTGCCCAGGCCGCCATCTGCAGTACATAATCTGGTTCCACACCGGCCACGCTCTGTACTTTCTCTACAGTAAAGCTGCCTGACGTCAAAGTGCCGGTTTTGTCAAATACTACTGTATCGACCTCGTGAAGAGCCTGCAGGTAGTTACCGCCCTTGACCAGCACTCCTGCCCGAGAAGCAGCACCGATGCCAGCGAAAAAGCCTAAAGGAATGGAAACAACCAGCGCGCAGGGACAGGATATGACAAGGAACACCAGCGCCCTGTACAGCCAATCAGAAAATGCGGCGCCTGGCACCACCAGCGGTGGTATCACTGCCAGCACGGCTGCCACTGCCACCACCGCGGGCGTGTAATAGCGGGCAAATTTGGTTATGAATTCTTCAGTGGGTGCCTTACGAGCAGCAGCGTGCTCCACTAGGTGTAGGATCCGGGAAGCGGCAGACTCTACCGCGGGCTTTTCTGCTCGTATCCGCAAGAGACCGCTGAGATTGATGAAGCCTGCCAGCACTTTGTCACCCACACCAGCATCTCGCGGAGCCGACTCTCCTGTGAGAGCCGCCGTGTCCAAAGAGGTCAGGCCACTAAGCACTGTCCCATCCACAGGGATGCGTTCTCCGGGCTGGACGATGAGTTCGTCCCCAGGTACGACTTGCTCGACCGGGATCTGCGTGACAGTTCCGTTGCGCGCTACCCGGGCTGCATCAGGACGGATTGCAACGAGTGCGGAGATAGAGCGCCGGGAGCGATCAACGGCAAGATCCTGCAGGTACTCACCAGTACGGTAAAAAAGCATGACAGCGGCAGCTTCGGGGATTTCCCTAATTGCCACGGCACCCAAAGTGGCCACCGTCATGAGGAAGTTCTCATCGAACACACGGCCGCGCCGGATATTCAGCCAGGCGGCGCGCAGGACAGGAAAACCAGCCAACAAATAGCTGGCTAGCAAGAGTACAGCGCGAACGGATTGGGAAATGGGCAGGAGCAGTCCGCTCCCAAACAACGCCATCGCGCCTGCTAAATGTAATAGCGATTCTCTTCCGTCTTCGGGATATGCATGATCGTGAACGTGTTCTGAGACTGCTGCAGCACAGCTGGGACAATGGGCATGGTGCATGCCGTCACCTCTTCTCCTTCTCTTCTACTATGTGTTTGTAGCCCTGGTCAAATATGGATTTAATGTGGTCGTCGTCGAGAGAGTAGTAGACGACGCGTCCGTCTTTGCGGTACTTGACTATACCTGCTTGCTTCAGGACGCGCAGTTGATGGGAAATTGCCGACTGGCTCATATTGAGGAGGTATGCAATATCGCACACGCACATCTCTTCTGCTTCGAACAGCACTTGCAAAATGCGGATGCGCGTGGGGTCCCCAAATACTTTGAAGAACTCGGCGATGTCGCTCATGACCTGATCCGGCAGCAGTCTCGTGCTCACTCGTTCCACTACCTCAGCGTGGATCACGGTGGTTTCACACTGGGGTACCCGCTTCTCTTCCATCAAGCCTCACCTCCCCATCTCTATATATGAATATCTGTTCATATATTCAGTTATATTGTATGCGCGGCGGCAGAAGTTGTCAATCAAAACCGCAAAAAAAGAACCCCACCGAAGTGGGGTTGCTGGGACACGCGAAGCTGCTAGTCAACCAGGAAGATCACAGAGTACTGAGCGAGGAAATCGTAGGTGTTGAGAGCGTTTAGGATGGCCTCGGCATCATAGTCGCTGATCACCACACTGGTTTCGGTGGAATCAGTTACTTTCAGGGCTTTCACAATCAAGGGTGAGACCTTAATGGGGTCTTTCCCCGGCTGAATGCGCCGCAGCAGTTCCGGCGTAAGCTCCTGGCCGTAAGAGGCAATCCCCGCCTCCTGGATGAACTTCTGCGGTGCAGTAACTCCCGCGTAGATCAGCTGGCCTGACTCTGAGTATACTTTGGGGCTCATACCTCGCTGGAGTCCGAGGCCGCGGGCATCCACAATTAGCCCAGTATAGACCAAACCCTGGCGGATCAGTTCTTCCGTATCGAGGTCCAGCTCTATTCTGCGGATATTCACCTCGTCCCACTCCAGCTCTACGTCTTCAGGCACAGAAAAGACCACTGTCGCCTGACGGGCATTGGGTGGGGCGGTGACTACCACTGAAACCTCCTGCCATTGTCCGGGACCGCCGATGCCGCGGCTTAATTGGGTGGAGCGCAGATATTGACCTTGGTCTGTGTGAATATAGACAGAGGCCAATGTGGGAGCGTTTTCTAGGTTTGTGCGGATGCGCACGCTCACTTCATAGCGGGCGCCCACCTCAAGGAGAAATGTCCGCCTGAGTTCTGCGGCAGAGCCAGCTGTTGTCCAAATGAGCGTCAACAGCATCAGGCAGAAAACGAGAGCCACAGCTGACTTCCTGTTTGCGTATGTCATGAGAGTTCATCCTTTCTGGTTTGACTCATCACACTAATTCGCATTTCGGCGTTGAATTATGGGCCCCGGAGGATTGTCTGAGCCACTTTTTCTGAGAGCTGGACTTCATAGAAGACTTCCATAAACTCTTGGAGCCTCCAGGCTAAGTTCACAGAGTAGAGGTCAGGATAGGCGGTTTGAGCCAGCCACTCCGCACAAAGGAGGCGAAACAGGGAGCCCGGTGTCAGCCAGTTGATGGGAACTGTTGGGATTTCATACACCCGCCCTGCTGACAGGGCCGAGACCGCCTGCGGGGGAGGCTGCTTGGCCAGCTCTCGCCGCAGATCCACAATGGGATCAGGTATAATGAGTATCATGTCAGCTGGCTGCTGGTTGTATGAGTTGACTTCGCCGATACCGGCCAGCCGCAGGGGATCGGGCAGATCGACTCTACCCGCATCACCTACTATATGAACAGTGCGGCGTTCTGCGGGCAAACCTGCCCGCATTGTCTCAAGGCCTGCCAAGATGTTCTGGGCATAAAGGGCAAGGACATCGGCACGCACGGTGCGGCCCACCAGCTCGCCTAAGAAGCGGAGCGTAAGGGGAATGGCTTCCAGGGAGCCGTCCACAACGACCGTGGGGATCCCCAGCTCCTCCTCTACTTGTTGTACCAGCTCCAGCGTCGGTAAGTCAGGTGTGGCCACATGCACAACAATGTCAGGCTGCAGAGCGGCGATGAGGTCGAGGTGAATGGTCTTGTAGACCTGGTCCCAAGTCCCGAGGACAGGCAGTTCCCTCGCCGGGCTGCCTAGGATAAACTCTAGGCTGGGGGAGAGGGACACATTCCAGCCCAGAAGCAGTTCTGGATTGAGGGCGTAGACTAAAAGACTCCCGGCCTGCGTGGTTGCATAGACCTTGTTAATTCTGGGAGGAACAGGCACCGAACGCCCCACGTGGTCAGTAACGGTACCTAGATCGTGTGGAGGAGCAAGGGTTTGGGGAAGCATCAGAACCAGCGTGATGGCTGCGGCTAGGAGTACGAGTATCCGCTGGGCGGGGCGCATCTTACCAGATCCCTTCCAATAAGGATACTACTGTATTTGACTCTACCTGGCCAACTCCTGCTTAGGCCCAGTTAACCATAACTGGAGAAAAGTAACGATAATTTTTCAGCCAGAAATGCAGGAAAACGGAAGGCAGGCACCGTATACTTACGAAAGCGCTTGTCTAAAGCGAAGAAAATCGCGCTACCAAAAAAGCTGAGGAGGAGAGAGAATTGAGGAAATCGTTGTTGTTGGTTGTTGCTGTCTTTGCCCTCGTGTTCTCAATGGTGTCGCTGGCAGCTGCTCAGACACTCATTGTGGCACAGGGTGCTGATCCCGTCACACTGGACCCACAGGGTCAGAATGACCAACCGTCGGCTCGCGTTCGGGTTCAGATCTATGACACATTGGTTGCCTTTGATAAGGATCTGAATATTGTTCCAAGCTTGGCTGAGAGTTGGGAATTCATTTCTCCATCTGTGTTGGAGTTCAAACTCCGTCAAGGAGTAAAGTTCCACAATGGCGATGATTTCACCGCTGAAGATGTGAAGTACAGCATTGAGCGGACAATGAATGCCGCCACCGTAGGATTCCTGCTGGCTTCCGTTGATAGCGCAGAAGTTGTGGATGACTATACTGTACGCATTAATCTGGCTTACCCATATGCCGCCATTCTGAACCACTTGGCCCATCCGTCCACCGCGATCGTGAATCGCCGGTCCGTTGAGGAAGCTGGAGACAACTATGGCGCTACCGTAGCGATCGGTACCGGTCCATTTGTCTTCCAGGAATGGGTTTCCGGTTCCCACGTTCGCCTGGTTCGGAACGAGAACTACTGGGGCGAGCCTGCCAAGGTAGAAGAGCTCATTATCCGCAGTATTCCAGAGAATACCGTTCGGGCAATCGAGCTTGAAACCGGCGGTGTCGACATTGCATACAACCTCGATCCCATGGATGAACTGCGCCTGAGTGGTACTCCTGGTATCGTGCTTGACAAGTATCAAGAGCTCTCCACCACCTATGTGGGCTTCAACGTTCAGAAGGCGCCGCTTGACAACAAGCTGGTACGTCAGGCCATCAACTACGCGTTGGATGTAGATGCGGTGGTAGACTACATCTATACCGGTCTTGCTAACAAGCTCAACAGCCCGATTCCTCCGAATGTATGGGGCTTCAATCCTAACATTGAAGGATACTATTACGATCCAGACAAGGCCCGGGAACTGCTGGCTGAGGCTGGCTACGCCGATGGTCTGAAGCTGTCGCTCTGGACGAACGACAACCCGCTGCGCATGCAGATTGCCGAGATGTTCCAAGCCAACCTGGCCGATGTTGGCATCGAGGTTGATGTGCAGATTCTGCCTTGGGCCACCTATCTCGAAGATACAGCCCTCGGCAAGCATGATATGTTCATCCTTGGCTGGGGTACTGTGACTGCTGATGCGGACTACGGCATGTATGCTCTATTCCACAGCAGCCAGCATGGTGACCCAGGTAACCGCACCTTCTACTCCAACCCACGGGTAGACGAACTCTTGGATGCCGGCCGCCGCGAAACCGATCCTGAGAAGCGCATGGCTATCTACCATGAAGTGCAAGAGGTTATCGTGGAGGACGCACCTTGGGCGTTCTTGATCAACACCAGCGCTGTTAACGGCCTCCGTGACTATGTCGAAGGTTTCTGGCCGCATCCAGCAGGACATCACTGGTTGGGTGGCGTATCTGTAAACAAATAAGAGCTTCTATAGAAAAAACGTTTGTGGGACCTGTAATAGGCGGGGTTCACCGGAGCCCCGCCTATACTGGGTTCTCCGGCATCTAGGGGGAAGGCGGACTCATATGTCTAAGTACATCATTCGGCGTTTGCTTTCAGTTATACCGGTTCTTATAGGTATATCTATTTTTGTGTTCTTAATTATGCACTTAACCCCTGGTGACCCGGCCCGTTTAATGTTGGGAGAATCAGCGCCTGCGGATCAGCTTGAGGCACTTAGGCAAGAACTGGGGCTCAATGATCCCCTTCCGATACAGTACTTTAACTGGATGAAGAAAGCGGTGCGTTTGGACTTCGGCCGTTCACTCCGCTCAAAGAAGCTGGTTACATCAGAGATCATGGAACGATTACCAGCGACTGGCGAACTAGCCATCTTGGCTGTGACTATTTCCGTGCTGATTGGGATCCCGGTGGGGATTCTTTCCGCGAGCAAGCCCAATTCGCTGTTTGACAACGCCGCAATGCTTGCTGCTCTCTCGGGTGTCGGGATGCCAGCCTTTTGGCAGGGGATTATGCTAATTTTGATTTTTTCCGTGTGGTTGGGTTGGTTTCCCTCTTCAGGCCGCATGGGGGGATTAGAGTATTACATTCTGCCTGCATTTACCCTGGGTACGCGCTCCATGGCAAGCATCGCCAGGATGACCAGGTCTACCATGCTTGAGGTGCTGCAGCAGGATTATATCCGCACGGCCACTGCTAAAGGGGTAGCTCGCCTGCGCGTGATATTTGTGCACGCCCTGCGCAATGCCCTGATCCCAGTTGTTACCATGATCGGGCTGCAGTTTGGTGGCTTGATGGCAGGTGCGGTGCTCACGGAGACGATTTTCGCGTGGCCGGGGATCGGCCGGTTGGTCGTAGATGCAATCAACAATAAGGATTTTCCCCTGGTACAGGGAACCATCATGACGTTTGCCATCATGTATGCCTTGATCAACCTGGTTGTTGATGTGCTGTATGCAGTATTGGATCCCCGCTTGAAAACGCGCTACAACTAGGAAGGAGGGGGCATCATGGAAGAGAAAACTGTTCAGCGCAGCGAATTCAGACGGATTGTGCGGCGGCTGTTGAAGAACCGCCGGGCAGTAGTGGGCGGCATCATCCTATTGATCATCGTCTTTCTCGCAATCTTCGCCCCTTATGTGACTCCTTATGACCCGATCAAACAGGACATTCGCAACCGCCTGCAGGGCCCCAGCCGGGAGCATATCTTAGGCACGGACCAATTCGGGCGGGACACATACACGCGGATAGTTTACGGCGCACGTCTATCGCTGCGGGTTGGTTTCTCGTCGATTCTCATTGCGATGATTGGCGGCTGTTTGTTGGGACTTGTGGCTGGCTACTACGGAGGCCTTTTGGATAACATCATCATGCGGTTTGTGGATATTCTCATGGCTCTGCCTGGGTTTTTGCTGGCCCTGGCGATTGTGGCTGCCCTCGGTCCGGGTATGGAGAACGTGATTATCGCGATCGGGATCTCGTACATTCCGTCTTTTGCCCGTCTGATGCGTTCCTCGGTCTTAAGCATTCGAGAGTTGGACTATGTGAGCGCGTCGCAGGCGATCGGATCCTCTGATGCCCGGACGATTTTCCGGCATATTCTGCCCAATTCGCTCAATCCGATTATTGTTATGGCGACCTTGTCCCTGGCTGGTGCCATTCTGTCTGCGGCTGGTTTGAGCTTCTTAGGAATGGGTACTCAGCCGCCCACTCCCGAATGGGGGAGCATGATTTCTTCGGCTAGACCTTATCTGCGGGTTTCCCATTGGGCCGTAACTGTTCCCGGCCTGGCGATTTTCACGACTGTCCTCTGCCTCAACTTGGTGGGAGATGGCCTGCGCGATGCACTCGATCCCCGCATGGGTGATGTTAACTGATACAAAGAGCGCTCTACGAGTCCTGCTAGAAGTGGCAGGGCTCTTTTTTGTGCCTCTTCGCACCACCTCCCGTCCGCTGCATACTATGGAACCATGATTTAGTACTGCAGTACTAGGAGGCGATCTTATGGTGAGTAGTGAGCGGGACCGCTGGTGGAACCGGGAGGATTGGTGGACTGTATGGCTGGGAGCGGTGATCATCGCAGGGGCCGTGCTTGGCCTGGTGAGTACTATCCCCAAACTGCCGAAATGGTATGGAAATATCGCGGATGCTCTACCGGGGGAGCTAGTCGTTCCTCTCTTGGGGCTGGGACTAGGGATTCTGGTGCTCACAGGCGCTGCCATCTGGTCCATGGAGGGCCGCGTTAGGCACTACGCGGTGGGGTTTCCTTTTGTTTTCCTCTTGGCCGTACTGGCCTATGGAATTGGAAACCACACCACCATGAACCACTACGGAGTAAACGACATCATATGGGCGCTCATTCTAGGGATGGTCTTCAGCAATGTCTTCGGCAAGCCAAACTGGCTCAGGCCCGCTTTGCGAACGGAGCTGTTTATCAAGACTGGTTTGGTGCTGTTGGGGGCGGAGATCCTGTTCAACCGAGTGCTGACGCTGGGCGTACGAGGATTGGGCGTGGCGTGGATTGGCGCGCCCCTGGCCGTGATCTTCATTTATTGGCTTGGTACCAAAGTGATGAAGATCCAAAGCAAGGAATTGGTCGCAACAGTGGCCACCGCCACTTCGGTCTGCGGCGTATCCGCGGCAATTGCCACAGGCGCTTCGGTGCGGGCGAAGAAGGAGGAAATCAGCGCGGCCATTTCCATCTCTGTAATCTTCACCGTAATCATGATGGTGGTCATGCCGTTTGTCATAGACGCCATCGGGCTGAGTCCCGGTGTGGCGGGGGCTTGGATTGGCGGCACAGTGGACAGCACCGGCGCAGTTGTAGTGGCAGGCAGTATGGTTGGTCAAGAAGCCATGGAAGTGGCCGCGATCGTGAAAATGCTGCAGAATGCCCTGATTGGTGTAATCTCGTTTGCCTGGGCTTTGTATTGGGTGACAGTGGTGCAGCGGGGTGAAGGCAGTGAGAGGCCTTCCGCGGCGGAGATCTGGAAGCGGTTTCCCAAGTTCGTGCTTGGGTTCATGGGAGCATCTTTGGTGATGTCTTTCCTTTTCCTACCTGGGCTTGGTCAGGATAAAGTTGACAGCATCCTCAAGGTCACCACGGCCCTTAGAGGTTGGCTGTTCGCCTTAGCCTTTGTCACCATCGGGCTTGATACGAAGTTCTCGGAACTCAAAGCCACTTTTCGAGGCAACGCACCTGTAAAGCTGTATCTCTTGGGGCAGGCATTCAACCTAGTTGCCAGCCTGATTCTGGCTGCAGTGTTCTTCCGGAACTTCTAATCCCGCAACTGCGAGAATGATGGGGCGTCGGGGACTGAGACTGCCCATGCCCCGCGCCCTGCGCAGCGATCTGAGGCCCTACAAGACGTGTAGAGGCGATTGGTTGAGAGCGTGCAGCGGCTGCTTGTGCTGATTGTCGTTTTCAACGATCTCGATGAAGCGTTCTACCAGCTCTGGGTCGAGTTGAGTGCCTTTGACACGCCGCAGCTCGGCAATGGCTTCAGGCACGGACATTGCCTTGCGGTAGCAGCGCTTACCCACCATCGCGTCCCAGGTATCTGCGACTGCCACAATCCTGGCCTCTAAAGGAATTTCTATGCCTTTCAGCCCATGAGGGTAGCCAGTTCCATCGTAGCGCTCATGGTGGCAGCCAGTAATATTCTCCACAATCCCCTTGTAGGAACGGGGAAGGGGTACTTCTTGGAGAAACTCCACGCCCCGGGTGGGGTGGGATTTCATCTCCGAGTACTCATCAGGAGTCAATTTACCTATCTTCTTGAGGATGGCATCGTCAATCTCCAGTTTGCCGATGTCATGGAAGTAAGCGGCCTCATCGAGAATGTGCAGTCTCCAAATTGGATAGTTGCAGGCTTTAGCTAAGCGCTTAGAGTAATAGGCTACGTTTTCTAGATGAGCCATCAATGTGGGATCCTTAGCATAGGCAGCCCGGAGCAGCACGCGGATCAGGGCAATCCTGTAATTGGATTCCAGATGTCCCAAGAGGGCTCCAGACCTCACCACGACGTAGATGAAGAACGCCCCGATTAGACCTAAGACATCATAGCGGGCATAGGCGGCCAAGAACAGGGCTGAAAGGGCAATAGACGGAACAATGGTTTTCAGCGTGTTCCCGAGGAAGGACCAATCGGGAGAGGGCTGATCGGACCTGAGGAAATCTCCCACCATGAACAGTCCGTGGTTGATGAGGGAGTAGGCAAACACGGCTGCGGGAAGCGATCTGACCAAAAAGGCTTCTCCACCTGCCCACTGAAAGGCTAGAGCGCTCACGCCTGCCGCAAGGCCTAGGGAACCGCGGTTAAAAGCAATAATCGGCCATTCAAGTTCCAACTCATCTAGGGAGATCGGCCCGAAAGTGGCTATCACACTAGCCCAGGCTGGGCCGAAGAATACGATAGCTGGAAAAACAAGCGGGAAGGTGATGGAGAAGCTGCTTTTATTCTCCACGCTGATCACTTGGTAGTGAGCGTTGACAAGCAGCAGAATTAGAAAAATGGCGAGCCGGAAATCAAGGGCGAAGCCGCTGCTGAGAAATGTGATCACTTGAAAGGCTACGGCCGCTGCCGCACATCCCACAAGGTAAGGCTTGAACAGTTTCTGTCGCATAAAGAGACCTCCGGATAAAAGGAAATGCCTAC
>JAAYMI010000131.1 GCA_012521465.1 Bacillota bacterium
CAACAGCCCACAGAAACTTTTGCACTCATGCGGTTCGATTCACCAACCCACGGATCGCCCATGTTGAGCGGAGAAAGACATTGACAGGTGGGAACTGGAGGAATATACTTGGGTGAACGCCCGGCGCTAAAGGGCTAGAGCTGCGAGTTTGTTTGTGAAACTAGGCGCATATAGTCGCCATTCAGGGAGGGGGAGTCCTACTGCGAAGACCGCTAAGTTCGCAGTGGGGAAACATGGACTCAAGAAGGAAGAAACGCCTTTGGCCAGCGTTGTGGAGGGTACTGCTGGCGCTGTTGGCTGTCGTTGCTGTCTTTGGAGCACTAAATTACAAAACGTTGGTGAAGATCTACCACGGCATCACTCTGTTCAAACCAGAAAAGCTCACTGAGAATTTCCGCAGCTTGGACCAGTGGTTTGACTCACGGAAGGTGGCTGCTGGTTCAGCAGTATCAAGTTTTGATTATGACCTACAGGACTTACCTTCTAGCTATGTCTATAAGGGCCACACCAAGGATGTGGGCCAGTTTATAGATGAGACCCACACCACTGGCCTTGTGGTTACCCGAAACGGCTCCATTGTCTATGAGGAGTACTTCCGAGGCAACAATGATGCGTCGCGATGCATCCTTTGGTCCGTTTCTAAGTCCGTGGTATCGGCGCTCGTAGGTATAGCGGTCGACGAGGGCTTCATCAGGGATATCCATGAACCTGTCACGGCCTATGTACCTAACTTAGCTGCTAGCGGGTATGACGGGGTGAGCATCAAGGATGTCCTCCAGATGTCTTCCGGGATTCGGTTTACCGAAGACTACGCCGATCCCAAGTCCGACATAAGCCGCTTGGGCCCGCTGTCCGTAGGCCTGGGCCCCTCCCTGGAAAGTTTCCTTCTAGAGCTGGATAGAGAGCACGAGCCAGGGACGCGCAGAAAGTATGTCAGCAGCGATGCACAGGTACTGGGTATGGTTGTTCGGGAAGCTGTGGGAATGGATCTAGCTAGCTACATGGAAGAGAGGCTGTGGGGGCCTGCTGGCATGGAGGGAGCAGCCTATTGGCTGCTAGACAGTACGGGGGTTGAGTCGGCCTTTGGCGGCCTTAATGCCTGCCTCCCGGACTTGGCCCGCTTCGGCAACCTATACCTGAATGATGGTTATTGGAATGGGAGGCAGATCATTTCTAAGGAATGGATCCGCGCTTCTGTGACACCAGATGCTCCGCATCTCCTGCCCGGGGCCAATCCTCGCTCCGATTCGGTGCTAGGGTATGGTTATCAATGGTGGGTTCCTGGAGGTGAGGATCGAGACTTCCTGGCAATGGGTATCTATGGACAGGCGGTGTATGTCAATCCGCGGTACAATGTTGTGATTGCCAGAACCGCGGCATACAAGGGCTATCCCGTTGATGGAGTAGAGATGGAACTGGAGAGCGTGGAATTCTTCCGTGCTATTGCAAGGCATCTCGGAACAGATAGTGAGATTCTCGATAACCACAAATGAAGGGATTGGCCAGGGCGTAAACGGCATACCCTGGAAACGATCGGGTTGCCTTGTGGGATCCAGCAACTATTTCAAAGTCCCCATCGTTTTGCCTATCAACCCCCAGTCCACCTACTGGGGATCTGAACAAGTGAAAAAGCACGATTATCCACTGTGATCTCTGCACCGGTGACCCGCTGCTCAAATTCACCGGGCGGAACATTGGCGCACTTCTCCTGCAGCAGAGTCACAGAGCGGATGGTCCTCCCACGTAATGTGTCTCTCATCTGACCCGCCAGTTTATGGATTTCTGGTAATTCAGCGATGCCTTGAGCTCCTCTCCGCAGCTTTCGTCCCTACACGGCTTTATGGATGATTCCCCGTATCATAGCACCATTGGGCTATCTCCGCGATGAGCTGAAGCGGCAGAGGCTTATCATAGCGAAACTGAATAGCACCCTTGCTCGTCTTATACCCCGCCAGCTTCTCCTGGAAATGTTCGATCGCTTTGTCGCCTGGGTACAGCCCAATGTGCTTCTGAGCAGCGGCAAAGTGGATTATGTTGTGTCTCTGCCAATAAGTCGGCATGCGCCAAGAAATCCGTTCTTCCGCTCCCGGAAGCGCTGCCCGGATCGCATGCCGCACCTGTTCCAAAAGGGGCTGGATTTCTTCCGGCTGGGCTGCAATATACTCGGCAACCGTTTTTGGCAGCTCACCGCACGTATGGCGCTGATTGATCTTAGAGAACACCCGTCCACATTTTGGACAGCTCCACATATTGCACTTCCCCGCTTTCGTTTACTAACCATGGTAAAACTTTACCACAAGACAGTATGGCTAACAATAAGTTCTTTGGCAGAGATCAGTGCCGTCATGTGGTTGTCACAGAGATCTTCCGCAGCACTAGAAGACACGGGCGCCTTTCCGTTCTTAAGCTGACGCATCCAAATTCTTCAGAGATTGCACCTCAAGGGCAGCTGTGAAAAAGGGAACTGGAACCCCTATCCATTTCTGCCAGCTTATGCTATGCTTGCGTTAAGGTTCGGTCTTGGTGAACCAATTTACTAGAGGGGAGATGAATTGATGGTAAGTCGGAAACTGGCATAGTTGGTCGTTTTGCTTCTCACAGTCGTTCTAGCGCTGAGTGGTTGTATGGGTGGAGGCTCTAAGGTCAGTTACAAATTGACAGTCTCGGTTCAAGGCAACGGCACTGTTGAGCCTTTTGTTGGCCCAAGAGAGTATAGCAGTCCTACAATAGTGACCCTAACAGCGAAGCCTGATGAGAACTTCGAGTTTGAGCGCTGGATCGGCGATGTTTCAAGCTCCGACGCGTCGGAAACGGAAGTTGTGGTAGACAGTGATAAGGAAGTCGTAGCGGTTTTTGTAGCTTTGCTGGGGGCAGAGATCCCAGTTAAAACAGGAGATGCTATCCGATTCAAGCACGGTGTTGTTGTGGACCTGCAAAACGTCGATGTGCCAGCGGGAACCACTGTTACCGTCACGGATGTTGCGGAGGAGATTGAGCTGCCCGAAGAACTGCAGCTGGCGGGATCCGCAGTTGAGATTGATTTCGGGTCGGCAGGTGAGCTCGACTTCTCCGATGGGGTAGTCTTAACGCTGCCCGTTGATCTGGGGGCGGACCCCGATCGAATTGGTGTGTTTCACCAAAACGGAACTGAATGGCACTACCTGCCCACTACAGTAGAGGGCGGATTGGCAGTGGCCACAGCCACCAGCTTCTCCACTTTTGCAGCGTTGGAGGCAGAAACTTCGGCACCGGTGGAGTCGTCAGTCGAGGGGTTTCACGTTGAACAAGGCGCAGAAATAGCTCTCTCCGCAAGCCCCGCGGCGCAAATTTGGTACAGCACAACGAGCCCTGATTATCCAGGGGATTACCAGCTGTACGAGTCACCCATCGTGATGCCGGGTGAGTCTTTTGAGTTCTACGCGGTAGCAGTGGAGCCGAACAAGCGGCCC
>JAAYMI010000132.1 GCA_012521465.1 Bacillota bacterium
GAGCTTGAGTCGTACTGCCGCTTGATGGATCAGTTTCAAGCAGATACCCGCAGCGTGTATACCCTCATGAACAGCATCATGATTGCGATCCTCACCACCCTTAAGGAAGTGGGCTTTGCTTACGATGAGGGTGTCTCTATCATGGTGCGCCACATCTCCCCCCAGCCTGCAGAAAATGGCAGCCTAGCTGTGCTGAAAACCTGGCTGGAGGCGGTGCTGTTGGATACAAACCGCCTGATCAAATCAGGTCCACAGCGGCGGCGGACCCGCATGCTGCATCAAATTAAGCAGTATGTGGACGAGAACTACCACCGCGGGATCAGCCTGGGGAAACTAGCGGAGGAGTTCAATGTCAGCACCGGGTATCTCAGCAAGCTGTTCCTCGAGCAGGTAGGGCAGCACTTCAGTGATTACATCAATGGGCTCAAGGTCCGCAAGGCCATGGAGCTTCTCAAGACCACCGACCAGCGCATGTATGAGATTGCTGATTTCCTCGGTTTCCAAAATGCATATTACTTCAGTTCATGGTTCAAGCGGGAGGTGGGGGTCACGCCAACGGAGTATAGGGCTAATCCCAGCAGCGCCCAATCCCGGAACAACTAGTCCTGGTTAAGCTGGAAATGAAAGGATTAATTTCTGCAGTAGAGAAGTAAGGGGCAGAAAGGAGGAACTGCGAAGTTGAACAAGGTTGTTACGTTTGGGGAAATCATGCTGCGCTTGTCTCCTCCAGGACACGGGAGATTTGTGCAGGCCGACTCGTTTGATGTAGTGTACGGTGGCGGCGAAGCCAATGTAGCTGTATCGCTGGCCAACTACGGACTCGATGCTCATTTCGTCACTAAGGTTCCGGCCCATGAAATCGGGCAGTGCGCGATCAACAGCCTGCGCCGGTATGGGGTGGGTACCAGTTACATTGCGCGAGGCGGGGAGCGGCTGGGGATTTACTTCTTGGAGCACGGCGCCTCCCAGCGGCCGTCCAAGGTGATCTACGACCGCGCTAATTCCGCCATTTCCCAGGTGAAACCGGGAGAGTTCGATTGGCACACCATTTTGGAGGGTGCCCGGTGGTTCCACTTTACTGGAATCACGCCCGCGCTGGGCGAAGGGCCGGCCGCAGTAGTCCTGGAAGCGGTGCAGGCCGCCAAAAAGCTGGGTGTGACGGTGAGCGTGGACTTAAACTACCGCAAGAAGCTTTGGACCCCAGCCCAGGCCAACAAAGTGATGAGCGGCCTGATGCCCTATGTGGACGTCGTGATCGCGAATGAAGAAGATGCAGAAAAAGTGTTTGGCATCAAGGCCGGCGAGTCCAACATAACTCAGGGTAAGCTGAGTGAAGCCGGCTATCGCGAGGTCGCCCAGCAGCTTGTGGAGCGGTTTGGCTTTAAGAAGGTTGCTATTACCCTGAGGGAAAGCCTCTCTGCTTCTATCAATAACTGGTCTGGGCTGCTGTACAATACAGAGGAGTTTTTCCGGTCCCGCATCTACACGATCCACATCGTGGACCGCGTCGGGGGCGGAGACTCCTTTGCGGCTGGGCTGATTTACGGGCTGATTTCCGGCATGTCAGACAAGGATGCGCTGGAATTCGCTGCGGCTGCATCTTGCTTAAAACATACGATTCTCGGCGACTTCAATCTCGTCTCCGCCAGTGAAGTGCAGACTTTAGCGGCGGGAGACCAGTCAGGCAGAGTTCAGCGCTAGGAGTCAGGCGAGGAGGAAGGACCATGAAGAAGGCAGAATGCCTGCAGGCAGTAAAGGAAAGTGGTGTGGTAGCAGTCATTCGGGCGGGAGGCCCAGATGAGCTCCTGCAGATCACGCGGGCTTTGAACAAAGGCGGGGTGCGGGCGCTGGAGATCACAATGACTTCGCCCGGAGCCATTGAAACTATCAAGACAGCTGTGGAAGAGCTGGGTGATGAGGCGATCATCGGGGTTGGCAGTGTGCTGGACGCGGAAACAGCTCGCATGGCCATCCTTGCCGGTGCGCAGTTTGTGGTGAGCCCTGTCTTTAAGCCGGAGCTGGTGGCGATGTGCAAGCGCTACAGCAAGGTCTGCATCCCCGGTGCCTTCACACCTACAGAGATCCTGACAGCGTGGGAAGCAGGGGCGGATGTGATCAAGATCTTCCCTGCAACGAAGCTCGGACCAGGATTTATCAAAGACCTGAAGGGTCCCATGCCCCAAATCGAGGTTACTCCCACGGGTGGTGTAACCCTGGAGAACACCGCCGAGTTCATCAAAGCGGGCGCCGCGTTTGTAGGTGTAGGCAGCGCCCTAGTGGACAAGAAACTTGTGGCGGAGCAGAATTGGGATGCCCTAAGCGAACTGGCCGCGAAGTTTGCTGCCGCAGCCAAAAGTGCCCGCTCTTAATGCGGGCTTATTTTCCGGTTGCAGGACAAGAAAACCCTGTAGTACACTTTTTGTAAACCTTGAGATTGGATTGAGAGCCTTGCAGAAATTTGCTTCTAGCGATCCATCCCACTCTTCGCTGCATGAGCGCGTCTTTGCGCAGCTGCGCCAAAGTATTCTCGACGGGACTTATGAGCCTGGCACGGTGATTCATGAGTCCCGCATCGCGGCAGAGCTGGGAGTCAGCCGCACGCCTGTGCGGGAGGCTTTTCGCAAACTGGAACAGGAAGGACTTGTCACCATCATTCGCAACAAGGGCGCGGTGGTGGCTGGGGTTACTGAGCAGGATATTAAGGACATCTATGCGGTGAGGGCCGTTGTGGAAGGCCTGGCAGCCAAGTGGGCCGCAGTGCATATTACCCCCGCGCAGCTCCAGGAGTTAGAAGAACTCCTAACCAAGATGGACCGGGCTGCTCAAGCTGGTGACTTCCGCACATGGCGGGAACTGGACACGCGGTTTCACGAAGTCCTGTATGAAGCATCGCACAGTATCCCCTTGGAACTCGTCCTCTCGGCATTTCATGACTATGTGCGCCGTGCCCGCCTGGATTCGCTCGCGAGTCCAGGCCGCATGCGCCAGGCCGGCGAGGAGCACGGAGCAATTGTAGCCGCCCTGAAAGAGAACGATCCCGACCTTGCCGCCCATGCTCTAGCTGAGCACTGCCGCAATGCTGCCGAAAACTGGCTGCGGGTCCACAGAGACCGGCGGGGAAATGGGTGATGGAGGCCACCATGAGTGAGTTTTGCAGTATCCTTTTGGATCACTGGCGGCGCTATCCGCGCATGGCCCCGGCCGATTTCGTGAAGCTGGTCTTCCAAAGTGAATATGGGACTGGCCACTACCTGCCTTCCCCTGAAGCTGCTTGGGACAGGCTGAAACAGGAGTATGTGGCATGTCAGCGGGCTGGGGTCCCGCGGCGGACTCCACCGCTAGTTGAGGAGATTGGCGGGGAATACTGCCGCGTCAATCTCCAGCCGCTTCCTCGGTCTGGCATCAGCCTGAACACTGTTGCCCGCTGGTTTGCCCAGTCGTCCCGCTCGCGCCCTGCCGATGAAACGGGAATGGAAAGGAAGCTGGACCTGCTGCTCCACCTGAGCCGCACCGGTCAGATTCACCTGCCCCTCGCTGAGCTGGCGCAGTTTATTGCCGAGTATAAGAAAGCGGGTTTTCCAGCCCAGCACCACAGTGCGGTTTACCGCGAATTGTACCGGCCGGCCTATCGGGTTGTCAGGCGCGACTTTGTGGCGTTTGCCCGGGTGTTTGCCGCCATTGACACTTTGGCGGGCAGGGAATCTCAGGTTTTAGTGGCGATCGACGGCAACAGCGGGGCGGGGAAGAGCCGCCTGGCAGAGCTGTTGGCCGAGGTCTACGACTGCAACGTCTTTCACATGGATGACTTCTTCCTCCCCGGCGGTCTAAAAACCGCCACTCGACTGAGCGAGCCGGGCGGAAATGTGCACTATGAGCGGTTTGCGGCCGAAGTTCTGCAGGGGCTCGCGGCGCAGCGCCCCTTTGCGTATGGGGTGTTTGACTGCCGTACACAGCGCATTACCCGGGAGGTCAACGTGGTTCCTAAGCGGGTGAATATCATCGAAGGGTCTTACAGTATGCATCCCGCTTTTGGAGCTCCGTATCACCTTAGAGTCTTTCTGCAGGTAGATGAAGCCAAGCAGCGTGAGCGGATTTTGAGGCGCAGTGGGGACGCACTCCTCAGGCGGTTTGAACAGGAGTGGATTCCCCTAGAGAACAGCTACTTCGAGGCGTTCCGCATCAAGGAACAGGCTGATTTAGTCTATCAAACCTAAGGACGCAAAAAAGAACTCCGGTGGTGGAGTTCTTTTTCTATCCTCGGTTTTCTGACCGGCTGGCGGCGTATTTCTTGCCTAAAGCCCTTTCATACAGCTCCATAAAGTGAGTGCGGGCCATGTGGGGGCTCCAGTTGCCCTCCCAGGTAAAACCTTCAGGTGAGGGGCAGTTACCGCTCAGCCAAAACACGTTCACAAATCCCGGCGTCTGCAGGGAGCTTTCGCAGCTAAACGCACCGTGCATAGAAGGGCCGTCTGTTTCACCGTCATGGGTTGTCCAAACGACAATGGCATGATCGTCAGGACACTCGTAGTTATGTTCAGTGTCCTCTGTTAGGCAGTAATATACGATGGCCTTCCATTCCTCAGCGCGGATCAAGGCAATTGGTGTGAGTGTCCTGTCCGTCATGGTATCCACCTCATTATCAATAGGTACCCATAGTATAACACAATAACGTTAATGTGCAAAGGGACAAAAACACCTTTGCGTTATGGTATTATTATGCTATAATAGGAAATGTGTTGAAAAGGTTCTGGGAGGAAGACACAGTGGAGAAAGCAAGATTGAGTGGGTATATAGACCGGGAGGTCTATAAGGAGGCTAAGATTCAAGCTGTACGGGAGGATATCAGCCTGTCGGCGCTGGTGGAAAAGTCTCTCCAGCTTTACTTAGGCCTCGGAGGTGGGAAGGGGGAGGAACGTGACGGCCAGCTGAAAGCTGGGCGGGATATGCGTTTGGCAGAAGGTAACTAGTTTAGGAAAGCATGGTGGTTGCAGTGATCGTAAGTGCCAGCCGCCGCACCGATGTCCCGGCCTTTTTCGGGGGATGGTTCATGAAGCGCCTCCAGGAAGGCTATGTCATGGTACGCAATCCGCTGAACCGCAGCCACGTGAGGCGGGTAGAGCTGACACCGGACCAAGTGGACTGCATCGTTTTTTGGACAAAGAACCCTACGCCGTTCCTGCGTTATCTGCCTGAGCTTGATGCTATGGGTTATACGTATTATTTTCAATATACCCTCAACCCTTATCCCAAGCAGATCGAGGGAGGACTGCCCGCGCAGCGGGACCGGATTAGTGCTTTTCAGGTGCTGGCAGACCACGTAGGGCCGAACCGGGTCGTGTGGCGCTACGACCCGATAATCTTGACCGACAGCTTAACCATCGCCTGGCACCTCGCCCAGTTTGCTGAGCTTGCCCGAGAACTGAAGGATTACACGCGGCGCTGTGTCATCAGCTTTGTAGATACCTACCAGAAAACGCGGCACAACACCAAACACCTAGGCATGCGCCTGATTTCTGTCGAGGATATGCACGCTCTCGGGCGGGGAATGGGCGGGACGGCGCGCTCTTGCGGGTTGGAGGTGACTGCCTGCTGTGAAGCAGTCGATCTGCAGCAGTACGGTATCACCCGCGCCAGCTGCATCGATGCCAACCTCGTTGCTGAGATAACTGGGGCGGCCCTGCAGATACCCCGCGACCGCCATCAAAGGAGTGGGTGCAGCTGCGCAGCCAGCATCGATATCGGGGCTTACAATACCTGCCTCCACCAATGTACATACTGCTACGCCAACACCAGTGCTAGAGCGGTGCAGGAGAACTTGGGACGGCACCGTCTCACCTCGGCTTTTTTGATTGACTAAAAGCTGGGAAGCCGTAAAGGAGGCTTCAATCCATGACAAATGCACAGAAAGGGAGAAGTTACTCCTGCTGGTTGGGCTACGATCCAGTAGAAGATGCAGCTGCCCGAGAGCTTGGTCAGGTGGCGCTGCGCAAAATCTGCCTGCAGGCGGATGGAGCCACCGGAGAGTGTATTGCAGCAGAGCTGAAGCGGGCAGCGCAGGGGCTGTTTGACCTTGAGCCCGAGATGGTGAGCAGACCCAGCGAAGCTAGTCTAGTGGTGGGAGTTGGTCTTGCAGGTGACCAGGAACTCGATGAGGAGGGATTCCTCGTACAGGAGCTAACCCCGTCCGGGTCCCTGCAGATCGCGGCCAAGACCGATCGGGGCCTGCTTTACGGCGTATTTGCTTTCCTGCGTGAGCTGCGCTTGGGTAGATTCCTCTTAGGGAAGGAGAATCCAGCTGTTCCCCTGCGCATGCTCAATCACTGGGACAACCTGGACGGGAGCGTCGAACGGGGATACGCGGGCACGTCCATCTTCTGGGACGGAGGCGGCCTGGCATCGGACTTGAGCCGCGTGGCGGACTATGCCCGCCTGTTGGCTTCTGTCGGGATCAACGGCATTTCCGTCAATAACGTGAATGTCCATGCGGACGAAACAGCGCTGATCGGTCCTAAACTTCCCCTTGTGGCCCGCCTGGCAGACATCTTTCGCCCGTGGGGGATCCGCATCTTTCTGAGTGTGAGTTATGCCAGCCCGGTGGAGCTGGGAGGATTACCCACGGCCGATCCCTTGGATCCACAAGTGCAGAACTGGTGGGCGGAGCGGGCACGGGCGATTTACTCGCGCATTCCTGACTTCGGCGGCTTCGTAGTAAAAGCTGATTCGGAGCACCGTCCTGGGCCCTTTACTTACGGGCGGGACCATGCCCAGGGAGCAAACATGCTTGCTCGGGCACTAGGGCCCTACGGTGGGATTGTGGTCTGGCGCTGTTTTGTGTACAACTGCACGCAGGACTGGCGGGACTATAAGACGGATCGAGCCAAGGCTGCCTACGATACATTCATGCCGCTCGATGGCAAGTTCGACAGCAATGTGGTGCTGCAGATCAAGAACGGCCCCATGGACTTTCAGATCCGCGAGCCCGTCTCGCCGCTGTTTGGAGGCCTTTCCCACACGAACCAAATGCTGGAACTGCAGATTACCCAGGAGTATACTGGGCAGCAGCGTGACCTGTGCTACTTGGTGCCGATGTGGAAAGAAGTGCTCGACTTTGATACCTTTGCCCGGGGGCAGGGATCGGCGGTGAAGGACATCGTCGCGGGGAAGGTCTTTTCCCAAACTTACAGCGGGATTGCCGGTGTGGCCAATGTGGGGTCTGATCCAAACTGGACGGGCCATACGCTTGCCCAAGCCAACCTCTACGGATTTGCCCGGCTGTGCTGGGACCCGAACCTCAGTGCGGCGGCCATTGCGGAGGAGTGGATCCAGCTCACCTTCGGTCCTAACGCTAAGGTAAGGGAAGTCATTCTCGAGATGCTCCTGCGCTCCCGGGAGATCTACGAGAATTACACAGTGCCTTTGGGGATCGGCTGGATGGTAAATCCGGGACACCACTACGGTCCGAATGTGGACGGCTATGAATATGACCGCTGGGGGACGTATCACCGGGCGGACTGCTGGGCGATTGGTGTTGATCGAACGGCAAAGGGAGGAACCGGTTTTGCAGGGCAGTACCATCCTCCCAATGCCCAGATGTACGAATCCCGGGAAACATGCCCCGAGGAGCTCCTGCTGTTTTTTCACCGGGCCGGGTATAAGGAGCGGCTGCGGTCGGGAAAAACCTTAATCCAGCACATTTACGACAGCCACTTTGCCGGGGTGGAGCAGGTGGAAGAGATGATTGACCGCTGGAATTCACTTGCAGGGCTGGTTGATCCTGAGATCTTCATACACGTGGCCGAAAGGCTCCAGGACCAACTAAAAAACGCCATCGAATGGCGTGATGTGGTGAACAGCTATTTTTACAGAAAATCAGGGATCCCGGATGAACGAGGACGCACCATCTATTAGACATGAAAAAATGGTGGAGATGAAGGGACTCGAACCCTCGACTTCCACGTTGCGAACGTGGCGCTCTCCCAGCTGAGCTACATCCCCACCTGAATGCACAAGAGATATTCGCTGTTCTGCGAGAATATCCTGCCGCCTGCTCTCCTAGGCGGCGTTTTTTTCTCTTCAGTAGTCTCTATGTTCCTTCCAGATATCCAGAATCATGCGATAACGGCGGGGATCCATCCCTTTAAACGGGATGTTGCTGGTGGAGAAGATGTACCCGCCCCCAGGCTTGCCGTGTTCCAGGGCGTAGAGGGCGCTCGCGGCGACCTCTTCATCGGTTCCGGTCTGGAGTGCTGCGCAGTGGACATTGCCGCACAGACAAACCTTGTCGCCCACTAGTTCTTTCACGACCTTAATGTCCACCCCTGCCATGGGGTCGAGGGAGTGGAGGGCGTATGGTTCACATTCCACCAGCTGATCCAGGATGGGCATGATGTTCCCGTCTGTATGCTTGATGGTGTAGGCACCTGCCTCCTTGGTTGCCCGAATGATCCGAGCGAGGTAGGGCTGGACAAACCGGCGGAACATCTGGGGCGAGAGGAAGGGACCGCTGTTAAAGCAGTAGTCTGAGCAGAGGATGAAGCAGTCGATGCCCGTGTCAATCAGGCGCTTATTCCGCTCAATGGCCGCCTGCGCCATGGCTGCCGCCTCGGCCTCTACTTCTTCCGGGTGATCTGCAATGGAGTAGACGAATTCAGTAAACTCCTGCCCATTGGGGATGGCAAAGGTGCCATCGCCGTGGGTTGTGAGCATGTACGTGTCCCCGGTAAGCGCCCGGATGTGCCGAGCCGTGACCCCGATCCATTTTTCCGGGAGATAGTGGATGGGAATGATGGACCATTCGAGGCTGGAATAGACCTCCAGCATGTATTCGGCGTTCTCCTTGACCAGGCGCTCCTGTTCACTGGGGGTGAGGTTCTCCAGCTGGTGTTGGCGGAGAAAAGGTCTTCCGAACATCTCTTCTTCGAGCTGGAACTCTAACTCAAAAGTAGGTACTTGGTCAGGTATCCTCAAATTCAGGGCTGCTGCAGCTCGCTCCCGCGGTGTCATGGGCTCGTCTCCTTCATGTGTTAATTGCTCTTCTTAAGTTTCGGCTTGCGGTGGGTTTTTCCCTGCGAATGCGCAGCAGGGAGAGCAGGGATTAAGCCGAAGTTATTTAATTAATAACAGCATGAGAGGGGGACGTTGATGGGAAAAGTTGGATTTGCTGTGATTGGAGTGCGGAACTTCGCCCAAAACCACATCGAATATATTACCCAGCTGGAGCAAGAGGGCCTTGCTGAGCTCCGTGCAGTCGTGGTGCGGGATCAAGAGAGCAGTTCGGACACTGTGCGCAGCCTCGCCGCGCGGGGGGTGACGCTGTTTTCCAGCTATGATCAGCTTCTTCAGGCGGGGAAGGGGTTCGTTGACATCATTACCCTACCGGTGGCCATCCACACCCACTACCAGCTGGCCAAGGACGGGCTGGAGGCAGGGTACAATCTGGTCTTGGAAAAACCGCCTGTGCCCACAGTACAGCAGCTGGACGAACTCATCAAGGTGGAACAGGAATCGGGCAGATTTGTCACAGTGGGATTTCAGATGATCCACTCTCGTTCCCTGCGCCGGTTGAAAAGCATCATCTTGGAAGGGCGACTCGGCCAGCTCACAGCTATCACCTGCCGGGGTTACTGGCCGCGCACTGACGGCTACTACCGGCGCAATAACTGGGCGGGCAAGCTGATCGTGGACGGATCTTTAGTCTTGGATGGGCCCATGCACAACGCTCTAGCCCACTACCTGAACAACATGCTCTACATCGCCGGTCCCAATATGGACAGCAGTGCGGAGCTGCGGTTTGTGCGGGCAGAGCTGTACCGCGCTCGGCCCTTCATCGAGTCTGACGATACATCTTGTCTAGAGGCGGAAACCACTTCCGGTGTGAAGATCTACTTCTACGTAACCCACTGCCCAGAGCGGCAGCTCGATCCGGTCATGGAAATTGTGGGGACAAACGGGACCGCCTACTGGTACTACTCGGAAGCGACGGAAATAGTGTACAAGAACGGAACTAGGGAGACATTCACCAGCGAAGGGGTTAACCCGTGGGTAGAAGTGATGCGCATTTCTGCGCTGGTTCACCAGGGCGAGGTGGAGAGACCCTATTCAACGTTGGCGAACTCCCGCAGTTTTGTGGTGGCCATCAATGGTGCATACGATTCTTCCCGGTACATAGGCACGATTCCGGAGCATTACGTGCGTTACCTTGGCACAGGCGATGAGCGCCGGGCTGTAGTGGCGGGCATCGACGACCTTCTCGACAGAGCGTGCGCCGATCGCAAGCTCCTTTCGGAGCTGAA
>JAAYMI010000133.1 GCA_012521465.1 Bacillota bacterium
CTGCGGGCCCCTTTCTTCCAGATTGGAGGGGTTAGTTTGCTTTCCACACCGGCAGCGGGGCGCAGGCTCCGTCCAGTATTACACGACCTGGGGCGGCTTCTTAGGGAGCCGTGGCTGCTCATCTCTATCCTGCTCATCTTTGCTATGCTGGGCATCTTTATTGCCCTGCCTTTGGTGAAGGTAGTGCAGATGAGTATTTCCACAGATGGGACTCCGTTGCAGATCTATACCGAGCTGTTTAAGAGCTGGTACATGCGGCGGGCATTCACCAACAGTCTGCTGCTGGGCGCACTTTCGGCACTTACTTCCGTGGTTGTGGGGTTTGTGTTGGCCTATACGGTCACAAGGGTAAATATTCCATTCAAGCGGCTGATCGACATGATCGCCATCATTCCCATTATCTCGCCGCCCTTTGTGAGCTCGTTAAGTATCCTGCTTCTTTTTGGCAACAACGGCCTTATCACCTATAATCTCTTTGGAATCCGCAACTTCCCCATCTACGGGATTCGGGGCCTTTTGCTCGCGCAGACGGTGACGTTCTTTCCAGTGGCCTACCTTTCTTTGAAAGGTGTGCTGGAGGCTATCAACCCTGCACTGGAGGATGCTGCCTTTGACCTTGGTGCCAGCCGGTGGGCTGTGTTCCGCCGGGTTACCCTACCTCTAGCAGTGCCGGGTATTGCCAGTGCGATGCTTGTGGTGTTCATTGAATCCCTGGCGGACTTCGGCAACCCGCTGGTTTTGGCGGGCAGCCAATTCCCAACTCTGGCTGTGCAGGCATACCTGCAGATCACCGGTATGTATGATCTGCCTGGCGGTGCGGCTTTGGCGGTGACGCTCCTCATTCCCTCAATTACTGCGTTTGTCCTGCAGAAGTACTGGGTGAGCAGGAAGAGCTACGTAACAGTATCGGGGAAGCCGACCCGGTCCACGGTGAAGGCAGTGGGGCCGGTCATGCGCTGGGTGCTGTTCGGCTTCGCGATGCTTGTCTGTCTAGTGGTGCTCGGATTCTACGCCGTAATCGTGGTGGGAGCCTTCTCCAGAGCGTGGGGATTTGACTACACCTTTACGTGGCGCAACTTCAGCTATGTGCTGGACGTGGGCTTTGAAACCATTCTTGATACCCTGACCGTCGCAGTCACTTCCACACCGATCAGCGGCCTCATTGGGATGTTCATTGCCTTCCTGGTTGTGCGGAAGCGCTTCTTGGGCCGCTCGGTGATGGAGTTTACCTCGATGCTGAGCTTTGCCCTTCCTGGTACAGTGATTGGTATTGGCTATATCCTGGCGTTCAACCAGAGGCCGCTGCTGCTCACGGGAACGCTTACGATCCTGGTGGCCAACTTTGTGTTCCGCTATGTGCCAGTGGGGATTCAAAACGGCATTGCTGCCCTGCACCAGATCGATCCGAGCATTGAGGAAGCGGCTACGAACTTAGGTGCTAATTCCCAGACTGTATTCCGGCGCGTTACTCTGCCGCTCATTTCCCCAGCCTTCTTCAGCGGTTTGGTGTTTGCCTTTGTGCGGGCGATGACGGCGATCAGTGCGGCGATCTTCCTGGTGTCGGCGGACTGGAACCTGATGACAGTGCAGATCTTGAACCAAGTTGGTTCTGGCCGCTTGGGTGCCGCTGCTGCGTTCAGTTTGCTGTTGGTGGGAATCATTGTGGTGGCTATCATACTCATTCGCCTGATTGTGGACCGTCTGTTTGGCGTCCGCTTCGAAACGCGATTTTAGGGGGGTAAACCATGGGAGTTATACTGCGAGATTTGCGGAAGGAGTTTGACAGTCCCGATGACCGCCAGAAGAAGGTTGTGGCGGTGGACAATATAAACTTGGACATCAAGGAAGGCGAGATGGTTACCCTCTTGGGGCCTTCGGGATGCGGCAAAACCACGACGCTGCGGATGATCGCTGGGTTTGAGGTTCCCACTGCGGGACGGATCTTCTTGGGTGGGAAAGATATCACTAACCTTACCCCGGACCAGCGGGATACGGCAATGGTGTTCCAAAACTACGCCATCTTTCCCCATATGACGGTGGCGGATAACGTAGGGTTCGGCCTTTCGCTGCGAAAGATCCCCAAGGCGGAGACTGCTCAGCGGGTAGATGCCATCCTGGAGCTGGTGGGCCTTGCGGGAATGGGCAAGCGCATGCCGGATCAGCTCAGTGGCGGTCAGCAGCAGCGGGTGGCTCTGGCCCGGGCAATCATCACAGAACCGAAGGTGCTGCTCTTCGACGAGCCCCTTTCTAACCTCGATGCCAAGCTGAGGGAACAGATGCGCCTGGAGATCCGCAGGATTCAGCAGCATTTGGGCATCACTGCGGTATATGTCACGCACGATCAAAGCGAAGCCATGGCCATCTCTGACCGGATTGTGGTGATGAATCAAGGCCGGATTGAGCAGATGGGTACACCCTGGGAGATCTACAACCGGCCCCGCACAAGCTTCGTGGCGGATTTCATCGGCCAGGTGAACTTCGTAGAGGCGGAGGTAGTGGGATCCGCCCATCAGAAACTGGACGTAAAGGTCTGGGGTCAGGTGATTGCCATCAAGCACGCAGAGCCGCTGCCAGTGGGAACTCTCGTGAAGCTGGTGCTGCGCCCAGAAGCGGTGCACCTAGATGAACAGCAGGCTTTTGCCACCGGCGTAGTTAACCGTGCCGTCTATCTGGGGTCGGTGGTTGAATACGACTTGATCGTGGAAGAAACCAATCTCCATGCCGTGGTATCTTCTCCGATTGAGAAAGGGATCCACACCGTTGGGGATCAGGTGAGTGTGTACTTCTCACCCGAGGTAGTGCACGTGATTCCCGCGTAGGAAGGATCACACCGGTAATTAACACGGTAGTCCTACTGGGATACGATGTAAATGTAGTTTTCCGTCAAGTGAACATGAAGCTTATCTAGAGTGGGGGAGGGACTGGCCCTATGAACCCCGGCAACCTACCGTTTTGGTAAGGTGCTCAGTCCTGCAGGCAACCGATGGAGGAGCCTGAGAGATGAGTGTAAGGTTTTGGCCTTCCTTGATGCTGGTTATCTGGGAAGGCCATTTTGTTTTCTCAAGGAGGGGACAGCGTGAAGTTCTTGGGGAGCATCAAGACGCAGTGTGTTAAGGACAGGGTGAAGGAAACAGAGTGGGAGGACAGGCAGCAGATTGCCGATCTCGTGACGCTGGAACGGATCATTGAGCGGCAGGGACCGCACGGCATGGCGGAAGCCATGGTTTTCCACGGGCTGAAGGGGAGGGATCCTGTGGAGTTTTAGTGCATCAAGCGGGAGATGCCGGAAGAGTTCACGCAGCTCCGGCAGGAGTGGCATCGGAAGAAGATTTCTGAGGAAAGAGAGAAAAGCGTACGCAACTGCGTGGAGAAACTGAAACGGATCGAGCAGGAAAAGCAGGAGTATGAGCTGTAGGTGAGGATGGGGGGAGGCAGACCGTCTAACCCGGTGCGCCTGACAATTACGGCGGGCTCATCCCCGCAGGAAGCAAGTGGTTCTGTGGTGTATCATGGTCTTCACCGCTCGACAGTCTGCGATTACGATCGATGGCCAGAACCATGACGTGCTAGTGCAACCGAACATATAGGTCGCGTTCGAGACGTGATAATGGCTGTGGCAAGGACGCCTTGCATGTTAACGCTCGCGATGTGACTGGACCGATACTGCTCGCGCGCCGTCTCACGCATTCTACCGGGGCCTCGGCTTTATCAACCATACCGTGTAGGAATAGCTTACAGAGGGGATCTAGAGGGTTTCAGGGTTCAGTGTCTAATAAGTAACACAAGCACTGGGAAGAGCCGATGACGACTCCGAAGGGGCGATCACTATCGCTATGTTGCCCCAGATGCATCGCGGGCAGCCGGCCTCGTTGTAGTGGCCGCGTTAAATACAGTGTGTTTGCCGGCAAGCCAGAGGATACGTGACTATTAACAGGCGCTGGTGGTAGGAGCCTGGTTGATTGCACTTATCGGTGAGCTGTACCATGTTGATTAGTCGAGGTGATGCAGCAGATGGGTAAGGGACGGAATATCGCCTCAGATTCATCGACAGAGAAAATAATCAACAATAGAAAGAGAGTCCGTAATCACGGCGAGGTATTCACGCCTTCTCATATCGTCAAGCGAATGCTCTCCTTGAAATCGATTAAAGAGGCTTGTGAGAGCTTAACCGCGACCTTTCTTGAGCCAGGCGCTGGCGAGGGGGCCTTTCTTGTTGAGGTCTTAAAACGCAAGCTGCGTATGGTGGAGAGGTGCTTTGGTGATAGTCTAGAGCGCTATGAGAACTACTCACTTCTTGCCCTATCGACGCTGTATGGGATCGAACTACTAGAGGACAACACCAAGGTCTGTGTAATGAAGTTGAGCCGGGCTTTCTATGATGCTTACCTGTCCAAGACTTTTCCGAACCATGGACAGATGAAAAGCTCTACAAGAAGTATCGACTTACACCGGAAGAAATCGGCTTTATCGAGAGTCTTGTACGACCAATGAATGGAGCGTAAGCGGTATC
>JAAYMI010000134.1 GCA_012521465.1 Bacillota bacterium
AGGCCGCTGTAGGGCTGGCCCCGACAAGCAAGCCATCCAGCCGGGAGAGTATACGGTAACGGTGACCTTCTTTAACCCTGTTTCAGAGGACTGGGATATTGCCTCCCAAACCACCTCTGTTGGGATCGGGGCTACCGCCGGGGTGACATTTGAGTTTGACCTGGAAGGTGAAGGCCCTCCAGTATAAAGCACGCCTATTCCTGGCCGCCGCGCAAAGTCGCGGCGGCTTTTTGACTGCGTAAGCGGTGTGCGGTTCGTCCAGACTGCTATCGTCCCTCTATCTCTACACAAGAGGGTTTCGGAGACAACATGGCCGAATGGTTCAAAGAGGCAGAACGAGCGTTCATGACACAGAGCTCCCTCATTTATTGTTGCCAGAGCCGGTGTGCTAGACCGCGCTTGACGTCAGTCGGTTGTTTGGCCGTCCCGGCAGTCTATGATAGAGGAGTGGAAGACAATATGGGAAAAAGAAGGAAGGCAGTCCGAAGAGTTACAGCTGATAAGCGTGAAAGACTCCACCGGCTGGCGCGGCTACTTTATAGTTTCCTGCCCTTATCGTCGTACTCAGAAGATGCCGTTACGTTCAAGACTATCCTCGCTGAAAGCCACGTGAGTAGCTACCTACCAGAACGAAGAGGAATTCCAAAGCAAAATGCCCTAGAGGACGCTGTAGAACGCGTGTATCGCTATCACGAAAGACTGCCTTGGATCCTAATCAGGAAAATTGTCCCGGCTGCGATAAATCACCGCCGATATAAGCGAAATCCGCTGACTAGAGCCGAGCTAGACGAACTATCCGAGATTCTTTACAGTCTGGGAATCGATATGCGGCAAGAGCTAGCTTCTGTGGTGCTTGACGAGGCCTTGCCGCGCACCACCGTTCCACCGAAGGAACTTGAGGCACGCCTGCGGCAACATGACCTTCACCCTAAGATCAGTGAGAAGCCAGTACAGTTGTTCAGTGACGGTCATTACAACGAAGCCGTTCGGAAGGCTAGCGAAATACTAGAGGATCATGTTCGCGATCTCGCGGGGACTCAACGGTTCGGAAAAGACTTGATGGGAAATGCTTTTGGGTCAGGAAATTGGCTTAGGACAGACTTGGTTGAGCCAGAAAACCAGCAAAACTTCGTAGATGGTTACAAGCATTTGGCTATGGGTGCCATGGTTGCGATCAGGAACATCTTTAGCCACGGGAATGAAGAACAGAGAACTCCGGAGGAGTGCTTTGAGATGTTACTGTTCCTGAACTGGCTGTTTCGTTGGCTCAAGGATCCTCAATGAACGAAGCTGTTTAGCGTGGACAGCACGTTTCGTGCCGCCCCGTATCTCTATAGCTGTTTGAGCACCTGCATTCATAAAGCGGGCCTATATAGTGCTTTCAGAGCCACCTCAGTCGGGTGGCTCTTTAAGTTTGTGTAAATTCGCAAATTCGGGCTTTTTGTCATTCTCCCACTCTAGCTACGGGAAAGAAGATGGACAAGTCCATATAAGTGTTAAATATTTGCTCTCCTGCAGGATTTGGAAGAGATCCTGTACAACTATCCGTTCAAGTATGAGACTAGGAAGGGGAGGATAGTTGATGCGCAGGTCTTTGTGGTTAATCGGATTGCTGGTGGTGGCCCTCACTATCGCAGGCTGCCTGGGCGGCTCCTCAGGTTTGCGGCTCACCATCAAGATCGAAGGAGAAGGGAGGGTACTAAGAGATCCTAATTACACCTCGTATCGCCAGAATTCAGTGGTAAACCTCACGGCACAGCCTGAGGAAGGCTGGAGTTTTGTGAGGTGGGAAGGTGACTTAGTTGGCAACGACCCAGAGGTGCAAGTAGTGATGACAGATCACCTTACCGTCACGGCCGTCTTCGCGAAGTCGGGGAAGGTACCTGAGAGCACAGGAACGCTCCGGGGCTTTGTCTCTGATGGGCAGGGAGGCCCGGCGGTGGAGGGTGCTCTAGTCTCCTGGAACGGCGCTTACCAAACCACCACTGATGCCCAAGGGGAGTTCACCCTGCTCATCCCCGCAGGCCAGGTGGGGGATATCATCGTTGAACGGCCCGATGGGGGAGCCACAAGGGTGCAGGCGGTCCAGGTTGAGGAAGGGAAGGAACGGGTGTTTGACATTCCCACCCGCCCGAGCTTTGATCCCAACCTCTCACCTATACCGCCCACAGTTGAACTGAACGTGGCACCAGGGGATATACTCTCTGGGACTTACAACCTCCAGGTCAAAGTCAGTGGGGAAAACTCCACTTATGTGCTTTACGTCTACGTGGGCGGCGAGCAGCGCTCGCCCCGGGAAGGGATGGTCATCGAGGAAGATGAGCTTGAAGTACTAATCGATACCACCGCCCTGCCTAACGGGGAGACATACATTCGCATCCTGGCGTATGACAACAACGAAAACACTGTAATCTACATGGTGCCCATCATCATCTTTAACCAAGCACCGTGGCAATCTTCGGCGCCAGCTGCCATTCCACTGGTCGGGGTTATCTCGGAAACATATGCGGAAAACATCGGCTACTACTCCAAGGAAGCTATCCTGGAAAAGCAGCAGCGGCAGAACCGCCTGGCCGCTCCCAAGCTCGCGGACATAGAGGCTGTGCCTGGAGACTCAATGCTGATCGTGTACATCTTATGGCTGCCGGAAAGCAATGCTGATGGATACAAGGTCTACCGCAGCTTTGACGCAGTTAACTACCGGGAAATTGCAACCATCGGGACAAAGCATGCCAGCGGCGGCGTGTTCCAAGTGACAGACTACAGTCCCCAGCTAGCCCCTGGGAAGCGTGCCTTCTACAAAGTGGTGCCTTACAACAGCGTGGGGTATGGGCCAGCCACAGTGGTGGACGTAACACCGCTGCCGCCTATGGACATCTATCTCGTCTCTCCTGGCAACGGGGCAAAGGACGTGGAGCTTGACCCCACATTTACTTGGGAATTGCGGACGAAAGCTGAGTTCCCTGCGGATGCGTATATAGAGTACCTTCTGACTGTGTACGACGCTACCTCGTGGCTGATCGTGGATGATTGGATCTCCATGGACGAAGAAGCGCAGCTGGGCTTCTCTCTAAATCCTGGCCACGTCTACACTTGGGATATTGCTGACAGCTACGCCGAGCATGTCCAGACAGAGGGCCCCAGCGCCTTCTCGGAAGCTTATTCCTACGGCGGCCTGGCCCTAGGAGATACGCAGACTGGATCCAGGAACGGCGAGTTCATCTTTACCACCATTGCGGAGATTGAGGAATAGAAAGGGGGCTGTGGAAATGAAGAGATTCTTAAGCTTGCTGGTTGGATTGCTAATCTTATCCCTGTTGTCTGGGTGTCTGCTGCAGCCCTTCGGAAAGGGCGGCAGTAAGTTTAAGCCCAGCTCCGCCCGGGACGTTATCGACTACTCCGCCCTGGACTTCAAGGAAGGGGAAGTCTTGATCAAGGCTAATGCCAGCGGTTCTTTGGAACAAGTGCTTGCCCAGGAAGGCAGTGCTATTCTTCACGAATGGCCGCAAATCGGTTGGGTGGTGGCGAGCGTTCCACCAGGGGAGTCTGTAGGGTCGTTCATTGCCAAACTCAGAAGCTATAAAGAAGTGCTCCTCGCAGAGCCTAACGTGCGCTATGAACTGCCTGAGCCAGATGGCTGGGGAGATATCGAGCTTCTCGCGCTGGCGGAAGCAGAGGAGTACGATAAGCAGTGGGGCCTTAGGAACATCAATGCGGAAGCAGCCTGGGAAATCACCACTGGAAGCCCGGATGTAATTGTGGCTATCATTGACACGGGAGTAGATGCATCACATCCTGAGTTTGATGGGAAAGCCTTTGTGGAGGGCTTTGATGCCACTGGGGAAGGGACGCCTACCTTAGACCTCCACGGCCACGGCACCCACGTTGCGGGGATCGCCGCGGATGATGGCCGGTCAGGCAAGATCGCAGGCGTGGCTTGGGACTGCCCCATCATGCCCGTGCGGGTGATGGACTCTGAACACAGCATCTGGACCTGGTACCTCACAGATGCCATGCTCCACCTGGGAGATTACGCAGAAGCGCACCCTGAGAAGCGCATCGTGGCCAACATGAGCATCGGCGGGCGAGGTTACAGCTTTGCCTTCAAAGATGCCATTGACTACGCGGCAGAGCGGGGCGTGCTCCTCGTGACTTCCGCAGGGAACGACTACATGCGGGTCATTTCCTACCCCGGCGCTTACAATGGGGTAGTGACTGTGGCCGCATCCACGCCGTGGAATGAGAAGGCGGACTTCTCCACCATGGGCTGGTGGAACTCGGTGGCTGCCCCAGGGGTGAACATCTACTCCACAGTCACTGGAGGCAGGTATGAGTCCTGGCAAGGTACCTCCATGGCATCGCCCTTCGTGTGCGGGGCCGCGGCACTGCTCCTCTCCCAGTATCCAGAGCTTAGTACGGTGGAACTGAAGAACCAAATTGAGCAGACCGCGCAAGGAAGTGGATTCACGGAAGAGCTGGGCTACGGCGTAATCGATGCCGCTGCTATCCTCGGGGAACTGCGTCCTATGGCCTACGGTGCTTTGAAGGTGAAGACGAACCTCGTGTTGGAAGATGAAGATGATGAGTCCTACGGCGTGATCACAGTCTTCAGCAGCGATGGTGTGCTGAAGGCCTACGGAACCACGGGGATGGACGGAAGCCACACCTTCCACGCCCTGCAGCCTGGGGACTACACTGTCACTGTAGCCTTCTACAGCGCCGCAGCGGAAGGCTGGGAGCTTGCTTCCCAACAGGCTTCTGTTGGCGTAGACAAGAAAACAGAGGTTATCTTTGAGTTTGAACTGTAACAGGCCACTCTCAAGAGCAGAGACTGGGCACCAACAGCCGCCGCGGAGAGCGCGGCGGCTTTCTATTTGTCCCAGCTCCGCACCAGCTCCACGATGCGCGCTGTTTCCACCTTGTCAATGCGCACCCTAAGGTTCTCGTTGTAGTTTGGATCGCCCATAGTCAGGGCAGGAGTATAGAGCATGGGAGATTTCACAGTTTCCACCCGCCGGCAGTGGATTTCAGACACGCCAAGCTGCAGCACCTGCTCCACAAGGCTACTGGAGATTTTGCCGCAGGGCATGATGGAAAGGTCGTCGCCCACTTCTTCTACTAGCTGCCTTAAAAGGGGGAGGCCTTCAGTTACATGGGGCTTTTGCCCGGACGTCAAGAGGCGGTTGACACCGAGCCGGGCCAGAGTGCGGGCGAAACCTAAGGGGTCTTGCGCCCGGTCAAAGGCTCGGTGGCATGTTACGTTAAGCCCTAGCCTCTGCGCGGCTAGGGTTAACCTGGCCATTGTATCAACGTCTGCGAACCCATCCTCTGTGAGAATCCCAAACACCACACATTGCGCGCCTGCCTCCGCAGCCCTGTTAATATCCCGCTCCATAATGTCCAGCTCCGCCTGGCTGTAAGTAAAATCCCCGCCTCTAGGCCGGATCATAACGGACACCTCTATAGGGACGTTTTGAACCACATATTCAACTAACCCTAGGCTGGGGGTAGTCCCGCCCGCGGCAGAGTCCGCACAGAGCTCCACCCGGCCTGCTCCCGCTTCATAGGCAAGCAGTACATCCTCAACGGTGTAACAGCACACTTCCACAACTCGCTTCACGGCCAGCCTCCTCTCCTGCCTTGTATGTTAGCATTTACCTGCTGAAGGGGCAAGGAAGCCTTAGTAACCTAGGTGGCGCCGTCCGCACCCACCAAGCACTGCAAAGAAAAACGGCTGGCATATGCCAACCGTTTGGGGGAAGCTGGGTTAACAAGGAAGGGACAGCTTAACACCGCATGTACACGGTGAACTTATGCCGGTCGCTTCTATAGCGCGAAACGGAATACTCAAAGGGAACGTTATCTTCATCGAGTGCCACATTGGTTACATAGCTGATAGCCTTATTCCTGGGAATGCTCAAGAGCCGTGCCTCTTCGGGCCTAGCATTCCGTGATTCTATTTCCCGAATCAGCATCAAGGGCTTAAGGCCGTATTTGCTGCGCAGGGTGGCATAAAGTTCATTGTCAGAAAAGTCTACTTCAAGCAAACCAGGAAAGCGCTTGGCAGGCATATATGACTCGATAAGCAGCATGGGCTCATCATTGGCCAAGCACAGGCGGTACAAGTAAAACAACTCGTCGGTAATGGGTATCTGCAGTTTTTCATTGTACTCTGGAATGCCCGGTATGAGCTTGAAGGACAGCACCTTTGTTGAGGGTGTCAAGCCACTCTCCCGTACCATGGTGTGAAAACTCTGGTGCCTTTGAATGTAGTTCGCTTCGATTTTCTGCCCAGTGACAAAGGTCCCCTTGCCTTTCACCCGTACAAGATACCCTTCGTTCACTAGTTCAGACATGCACTGCCTGATGGTTGGACGGCTGATGCCTAGGGCAGCGCTGAGTTCGTGTTCCGTTGGGATCTGATCTCCATGTTTAAGAGCACCTGATTCAATGTCGTTCTTTATCATTTGCTTCAGCTGATAATAATAGGGGACCGGGGTGTCCCTCTTCAGGCCAGAACTCCAAGCAAGGAGAAGATCATTGTAATCCGGTGCAACCATAACTGTGTCTCCAATCTAAGGATATACCCAATATGTCCTTACAACTTACCTTTATGATACACCAAGAAACGTTAATTTGCAAGGAACAAAACATCGGCCACATCTATCAAATCCCCGGAAAGGCTTAAATAGACACATAACGGTGGGAAAAATGATGTTGCATGTGTGTTAAGCGTAGGGTATAATGTAAATACATAAATACATAAGGATAATAGAACATGCCAATTGATGCGCATTCTCGGTACCAGGCGTTTCAGCTGGACTCCTGTGTTTTGGAGGTGAACGTGGAAGGAAAAAGGAGAACATGGTCTGTTTCCTGCAGTCGCACAAGCACGACATTCTAGGGAGGATCGAAAATAATGAAGGCAATGACAAAAGTTCTGATTGGTGTACTGTTAGTGGCAGTCTTGTCCATGAATGCATTGGCAGCATCCGGTGAACTGACAGTCTATTATGGGGCTATGCAAGATCAAATGGCTCCTGTAACCGGCAAGTACTTTTGGACAAAAATCGGCAGACTGTCGCGGACAGTTATCGGCAATTAGTCTCTCTATTCCAGAATTGTGTTACGATGTCTCAGTCGGTAGCTTTCTCCTTTCATGTTGAAGAGCTCACTGTTGTGCACTAGCCTGTCGAGGATGGCAGTTGTAATTACTGGATCGCCTATGAAGTCTGGCCATTCGTCGAAGCCCTTGTTGGATGTCATTATGATCGACGTGGTTTCATAGCACTGAGAGACTATCTGAAAGAGCATGTTTGCCTCTTGCTTCGTGATGGGGAGAAACCCAACCTCGTCAATTATCACTAAGTTTGCTCTGCGAAGATGTTTTAGGCGAGTGCGGCTCTTCGCTAGGATATCTTGGGTTTTGAGAGTTTTCATGAGTTCGTCCATCGTGATGAATACGACCTTGTAACCACTCTCTATGGCTTTCATCCCTAAAGCTACTGCAAGATGCGTCTTTCCAACCCCTGGAGGGCCTAGGAATATCACGTTGTACGCTTTATCAATCCACTGGAAGTCCAGCAACTGCTGTACTTGGCGCTTCGTAATTGACCTTTGAAAATTGAAATCAAACTCATCCAGGGTTGCTAGATACGGGAACTGTGCTTGCTTCATTCGGGTTTGGAGAGCCTTATCCTGACGGTAGTCCACTTCCTTCTGCAGCACCATCTCTAGAAACTGCAGGCAGCTCATGTCTTCTTTCATTGCTCTTTCCAACATGAGGTCAATATTCTCTAGAGTGTGCTTCATCTTTAGCTGGGTGAGCAGCGCTTTGGTGGCCTCTAGACTCAAGGACAATCACCACCCTGAACAAGGCTAGAGTAAACATGGATATCTCTCACATTAGCCTTGATGCGAAGGTGTTCCGGCAGCGTATGGGCAGTTAGACTTGTGTTGGCAAAAGCCACATCTTCATTCTTGGCGAAGTACTCGACAGCGTCCCTGAGGGATGTAGCGCTGTACAGCTCGTTCTGATGGCAGAATGAGAAGGCCCGTAGGATTGTGTCTTGAGAATGCTTCTCCTGCAGTTGCAGTATGAGCTTGTACTGGTCACGAATGTAGCGGCCTTTTTCTTCCTTGATGACAGCCAGAAACTGCTCAATGCCCGGGACATAATTGAGTGCCGTCTGAACACGCTCACAGAGCTCAGCAACTCCAGATTGGTAATCTCGAAGATGATTGCGGTTTTGAATTAGCTTGCCCTTGCCTGAGCTCAAGACGTGCTCTGCGATGACCGCTTTGGTCTCTAGGTCACGAATAATTAGCTTGTTATCCTCCTCTTCGACCTGTACCTCTAGGCCAGGCCTATACGTGTCTATGGGGACTGAATAGCGATTGCTCTTGTACATTACGGTATTGTCTTTCCTGACCATCCTTGTTACACTGAAGGTAGCAATTTCCCATAAAGCAGGTACCGGTCTTAAGTATTGCTTCTCCAGGGCGAATACTTCCGCTGGTACCTCTTTTGTTGTACCATGAGGCTTGCAATTGGCTGTTCTGCCGAGCCAGTCAAAACACCGCTGGTTCCAGCTTTCCAAATCCTTAAATGTGCGATGGGCCGCAAAACCATGTTTCAGGTACTTCACAACGGCTTCAATGCGCCCTTTGCTTGGGGGGTCTCCGGCCCGGCATAGGTAAACTCGAAAGCCCATTCTTCTGCGGAATTGTTCAAACTGCTTAGTAAAAACGATGTCCCCGTAGTTTTCGCTGACGACCATTAGCTTGTCTTGATCGATTACTATCTCACGCGGCACGCCGCCATAGAACTCAAAGCAATTGGCAAGTATTGACACCAAATCGCTGGTAGTTAGGGGCGGTCAGACCATTCGGCATACTTGTACCTGGAGTGCGACAAGACAGCGCCAACTGCGTAAAGCTTCTTTTTGCCCCCTCCAGCTGCTCTCGCCTTAACTTCGCCCAGATCGAGCTGCATTTGATGTCCCATCGGGGGGTCTTCTACAGCCTGGTATTGCCGGG
>JAAYMI010000020.1 GCA_012521465.1 Bacillota bacterium
CTGATGGGTCTCATATACGCCCCAGATGCTGCGGTTGAGGTATTGGGAAGCGGCGTTACTCACGCCGTTGTATCGAAGTCGTTAACGATTTTGGGAAGCGCCCGTGTGGAGTACGATGAAACCATTCGGACGGATTATTTCCCTCCAGGCGTGCTCACTGGAGGCGGCGGTCAACCTGCGTATACCAAAGGCTATTACTCAAGTGGTCAATCCGCAAGCAGCGGTTCTTAACAGAAGAGACTATTCGCTGGTGACTTGCACTCTCCCATACTAAACCGGCGCCTACTTATCTTGTCCCGCGGCAGCGAAGATGTGTCGTCTGCGCAACTTTAGAAAGAATCCGCGCACCCTATTGGCAAGAATAGCCAATGGGGTGATGTGCTGTGAACAACGAGGCGCGAGATACAGTCCTTTTGCTGCTCCTCATGGGGATCGGCGTTCTCAATGTCGCCGACTATTTCTTCACCGATCTGCTCGTGGTGCGGGGCGGACACATTGAGCTTAATCCGCTCATGAGAGGGCTGCAAGGCACTCCTTTCTTTCCGCTCTACAAACTCGTGGCGATACCACTAGGCCTGTGGTTCTTGTGGCGGGTTCGCCACCTCGTGCGGCGGCGCATGATGTTTCTGATCTGGTTAACGTTCTGCGTATATGTAGGTTTGATGGTATATATCAAAGTCACCTTTTACCCCTAAGGTTGTGATCATTTGTCGGAGGTTATCTGGGGCGCAGTCCTCTTCCTATACGGCACCATTTTCGGCAGCTTCTACAACGTAGTGATTTACCGTCTGCCCAGGCAGCAGTCCATCGTGCATCCGCGCTCCCGCTGCCCAAACTGCCAAAGACACCTTACTCCAGGCGAACTTGTGCCCCTCTACAGCTTTATCGCGCAGAGGGGAAAGTGTCGTGGATGCGGTGCGCCTATTTCCATCCGCTATCCCTTGGTTGAGCTGGCTACGGGGCTGGGATTTGCCGCCGTGGGCTTTGTATCTTCAGGAGTCTTGGCACTGCTTGGTGGTTTGATCTTCTTTTCTCTGCTAGTTATCATCGCACTCATCGACCTCGAGCACAAACTTATCCCCAACATCCTATCTATCCCTGGTATTATAGCTGGCCTATTGCTCTCTTGCTTGGGCTGGGGAGTTCCCTGGACCCAGAGCCTGCTGGGCACAGCCGTGGGTGGGGGAGTAATGCTGGCAATCGCTTTGATCTCACGGGGCGGCATGGGGATGGGGGATGTTAAACTGCTTGCGCTGATTGGGGCCTTCCTTGGGCCATGGCAAACCCTTCTGGTCTTATTTTGGGCCTCCGTCCTTGGGAGTGTGGGCGGACTAATCTACTTATACCTTACCAAGCAGGGTCGCAAGACACCTATCCCCTTTGGACCCGCTCTAGCCGCAGCCGCTTTCGCGGTCTACCTGTGGAGCCTTACTGTTTCATAGGCTTGCATCAGTTCTCTCCACCGTCTAGCTCATCCAGGATTCCTGTCCTTTTTCCTTGACTTCCGCCCGTATAGCAAACAGCCTACCTCTCCCGTTTCCTCTCCGCGGCTCCGCGCATACCATGCGTAAATCCTGTGGAGAGGAGGAGAAGCATGGCAGATACACACCGCAAGATGTTCCTCTCAGCCGAGGCACTCGCCCGCACGCGCCGGGTGTGCAGCGCGGCTGCAGAGGACTTTCTACGCAAGAAGCGGCTGTTGGCTAACGTACAAGGATTGGGTGTCGGAGTGAAATGGAAAGATGGACAGCCCACCGGCGAGGAGGCTCTAGTCGTGTTAGTGAGCAAGAAAGTCCCTAGAGCACACCTCGCTGGGCACGAGCTGATTCCGCCCAAACTAGGCGATATCCAAACCGATGTCCTGCAGATCGGCTTCCCGGAAATCCAAGCAGTCTCGTTTGCCTACCCGGATCTGCGCAGCCGGGTGCGGCCTGCCGTTGGGGGAGTCAGCCTCGGCCACCCGAACATCACGGCTGGAACCCTAGGGATTCCCGTCTCTGACCGAACGAGCGTACCCCACCGCTTCTATGTGCTGAGCAACAATCACGTATTGGCAGATAGCAACCGCGCCCACCTCGGCGATCGCATCCTGCAGCCGGCGCGACTCGATGGTGGCCGAGAGCCAGAAGACACCCTCGCCCAGCTGGCTCAGTTCATTCCTGTTCAGATCGAGCCGCCTATCGAGCGTGACGAGCACCGGAACCTGGTGGATGCAGCTCTGGCTGAAACACATCCTGCTGACATCTCGCCAGAGATAGCCCAGATCGGTTTGGTGAGCGGCTTTCTTTTCGCGCATGAGGTCAACGTGGGAATGCTGGTCCGTAAGACCGGCCGCACCACCGGCTACACCATCGGCCGGGTCACAGTGGTTAACGCTACCGTTGATGTCGGCTACGGCCCGGGACTGATAGCCAGGTTCCAGGACCAAATTGTCACCACAGCCATGTCAGCCGGTGGAGACTCTGGTTCACTAGTTGTCACCTTCGACAACCTTGCAGTTGGGCTGCTATTTGCCGGTTCACCCTACGCCACGATCGTCAATCAAATCGAACACGTCCAAAACCTGCTCGGTATCGAAATTGCCCCTCGCTAGCAACTCTTAACCCTTCCCGCGATGCACACCTTTTCAGGAGCAGAATACTATACAGAGTAACAGGAAGGGGGAGTCCTATTGACTAGGAAATCATGGATGTTTCTCATCTTTGCTGTAGTTGTTGTGGGAGTGCTCCTGGGCAGTGCAGCAGCATCTGGGCAAGGGCTGAGGACCGTGCGGCTGTCTGAGGTAGTGCGTTCGGTCTTCTATTCACCGCAGTACGCCGCCCTGGAGTTAGGGTTTTTCGAAGACGAGGGTTTGGAGATCGACCTCAGCACTGCGTGGGGAGCCGACAAAGGGGCGGCAGCCTTGATCTCTGGTTCCGTGGATGTGGGTTTCTTCGGTCCAGAGGCAGCCATCTATATCTACCAGCAGGGGGCAGTGGACCACATCGTAGGCTTTGCCCAGCTCACCGCCAGAGACGGTTCATTCTTCATGGCCCGAGATCCCGAGGAAGAATTTGACTGGGATAACGTTCGGGGCAAAACCATCGTTGGCGCACGCATCGGTGGTGTCCCCCAAATGGTGCTGGAATGGGTTCTAAAGCAGCACGGCATTCAGCCGTTTGTGGATGTGGAAATCATCACCAGCCTCGCCTTTGAGGCTGCGGTAGGAGCCTTTGAATCAGGACTTGGCGATTACATCGCTCAGTTTGAACCTGCCTTGAGCGAAATCGAAGCCCGGGGAAGGGGAAAGATTGTGGCGTCGCTCGGAGCCGAAGCCGGCCCCATCACGTACACCGTCTACCACGCCAAAAAAAGCCGCCTGGAGCAGGAACCAGAGCTGTTCGAGCGGTTCACCCGAGCGATCCACCGCGGCCAGCAGTGGGTAGCAGCGCACACCGCTGAAGAAGTGGCAGCCGTGGTCAGCCCATACTTCCCCCTGATCGACCACGATATCCTCGTCAAGAGCATCCGGCGCTACCAGGAGATCAATGCGTGGCCCACAACGCCTGTGCTGTCAGAGAGCGAGTTTATGCACCTCCAGGAAGTGATGCTGGAAGCTGGCGAATTGGAACAGATCGTGCCCTTTAGCAATCTCATGAATACAGATATCGCCTATAAGGTGGTGAGTGAGTAGTCATGAAGCCCCGGTCAACGGGGCTTCAGCATAGAGGGGGAAGACCATGGCTTTAGTTCAGCTTAAGAATGTGAGCCTGAAATACCACACTCTTGAGGGAGAGATTACAGCCCTAGAGAGTATCAATCTCAGTGTAGAGCCGGAAGAGTTTGTGAGCATCGTCGGGCCAAGCGGCTGCGGGAAGAGCACCCTCTTGAGCCTGGTGGCAGGGCTTCTTCAGCCGACCACGGGTGAGATCTTAATTGGCGGCGAACCGGTGAGAGGGCCAAGCGCCAAGGTGGGCTACATGCTTCAGCAGGACTATCTCTACGAGTGGCGCACTATTCTGGACAACGCCCTGCTGGGGCTGGAGATTCGCGGCACCAAGACCCCAGAGACTGTGGCAGAAGTCAAACAGATGCTGCAGGACTACGGCCTGGGCGGATTTGAGTCGTACTATCCGCACCAACTGAGCGGAGGCATGCGGCAGCGGGTGGCACTGATCCGGACTCTCGCGATCCAGCCGGAAGTGCTCCTGCTTGATGAACCCTTCTCTGCCCTCGACTACCAAAACAGGTTGGCGGTAGGGGAAGAAGTGGTGCGCATCCTGCGCGAGAGACGCAAAACCGTAATCATGGTTACCCACGATATCCCCGAGGCGGTCAGTATGGCCAATCGTGTCATCGTCATGACCCCAAGGCCAGGAACTATCCAGAGTGAACACCGCATTGCGATGAGCAGTGCGGGCCTTACGCCGCTCCAGACCAGAGAACATCCTGCCTTCCGCAAGTACTTTACTGCGATTTGGAAGGAGCTGAACGTGTATGCTTGACCAGTATTCGCCTGAGCACCGCGCCTACCTGCGCCGCATCAAAATGCGACATCTGGTGATCCGGGGAACCCAGGTCCTGCTCTTAATCGGTCTTTTCGCCCTATGGGAGCTCGCCGCCCGCCAAGGTTGGATCAACGCCTTCATTTTCTCCCATCCGTCCCGGATCTGGAGTGCCGCCGTCCGCCTCGCCTCGCAAGGAGATCTGTGGAAGCATCTGGGCTGGACAGTGGGTGAGACGGCGCTCGGCTTCACCGCAGGCACGTTCCTGGGTATAGTGATCGCCATCATTCTTTGGTGGTCAGATTTTGTCTCCCGCGTGCTGGATCCGTATATCGTGGTGCTGGAAAGCATCCCCAAGGTCGCCCTTGGTCCAATCTTTGTGGTCTGGCTCGGTACTACTATCCAAGCCGTGATCGCGATGGCCATATCTGTCTCTGTGATTGTGACAATCATGATGATGCACGCTGGTTTCAAGGAAGTAGACCCCAACAAGGTTAAGCTCGCCAAGTCCTTTGGCGCCACTAAATTCCAAATTCTCACCAAAGTGATCATTCCCGCCAGTGTCCCCACCATGATCGCTGCCCTGAAGGTAAGTGTAGGGCTCTCACTGGTCGGTACAATTGTAGGGGAGTTCCTCGCCTCTAAGGCAGGCCTCGGCTACCTGATCATCTACGGCGGCCAGGTATTTAACATGTCCTTGGTAATGGCGAGCGTCCTGCTCCTCGCGGTAGTGTCGATCATCTTGTATTTCCTCGTCTCGAAGCTAGAAGAAAGAGTAGTTCGGGGCAGAGATTATTGAAGGAAACTGCTGCTAATTCCCGAATGTTAAATCAGACCAAGAGATTAGGTGGGTGAATGCTATGCTGAAAGTCGGAGTAATTGGCTGCGGTACCATGGGCCAGCTTCACAGCGCCATCTTTAAGAAGCTGCCAGGCGTAGAACTGGCAGCCGTGGCGGATTTGGATGACCAGCGGCGCCAAGAGGCCGCAGATGCCCTCGGCGTAAAAACGTACCGGGAAGGGCAGGAACTGATCGCCGATCCCAGTATCGACTTGGTGGATATTGCGGTGCCCACTGACGGCCACGCCGGCCTCCTGGACCAAGCCATCAAAGCGGACAAGCACGTCTTCTGCGAAAAGCCCGTAGTGCGGACCAACGCCGAATGCGATCTGCTGGAAAAACTCGCGATTCAGACCGGTAAAAGAATCGGCGTTGGGCATGTCGTGCGCTTTGCACCCGAATACGTGGCCGCTCGGGACAAGGTCCTCGCGGGGGATATCGGCCGAGCCGCGGTCTCGCGCACCTTCCGCGGCGGTTCCCAGTTTCCCAAAGGTTGGCAGGACTGGTACGCGGACTACGCCCGCAGCGGGGGAGTAATCCTTGACCTGGCTATCCATGATATCGATTACCTCCGCTGGTGCTTCGGGGACGTGGCCCGGGTGTACGCCAAGACTACACAAGGGCTCACCGAAGAGCGCATGGAACATGCCTTTATCGTACTGCGTTTTAAGAACGGCGTGATTGCCCACGTCGAAGCGGGCTGGACTAACTATCCCGGCCAGTTCTATACAACCCTCGAGATTTCCGGGAGTAGGGGCCAGCTCACCTTTGATACCCGCACTACAGCCCCGATTCTGTATGCTAAAGCCGATGCAGACAAACAAGAGGTTAACGTCGCTCTGCCGGAGAGCCCAGCACTCATCAGTCCATATGAAGCAGAACTCGCGGACATGGTGGCAGCTGTACGTGAAAACCGCGATCCCAAGGTAACGCTGGCCGAGGCATTGGCCACGACCCGCGTGGCTTTGGCCGCCTTGGAGTCGGCTGAAACTGGCAAAGTGGTTAATCTGTGAGGAGGGGAAGTCATGGTTCGCATAGGATTACTGGGTATTGCCCATCTGCACTTCTACTCGTATGCCTCAGCAGTGCAAAGACTACCCAATGCTGAGCTCGTGGGGCTCTACGATGATGACGCCGCCAGAGCTGAGGAGGCGGCAAAGCTGTTTAGCACCACGTTCTACAAGTGCCCAGAAGAGCTCTTGAAGAACGCTGATGCGGTGATCATCTGCTCTGAAAACAGCTTCCACCGCAAGTGGGTGGAACTTGCTGCCAAACACGGAAAGGATATCCTCTGTGAAAAGCCGATCGCCACTACCGTGGCGGATGCAGAAGCTATGATCAAAGCCTGCGACGCTGCAGGTGTGCGCCTACAGATCGCCTTTCCTGTAAGATTTTCCACCCCCATGCGCAGGGTGAAAGCGATGCTGGAACAGGGCGCGCTCGGGGAACTCCTGGCCGTCCGAGGCACTAACCGGGGAAGAATGCCCGGGGGATGGTTTATCGATCGCGAGCTGGCAGGAGGCGGTGCGGTGATGGACCACACCGTGCATGTCGTGGACGTGGTGCGCTGGTTCACTGGGCGGGAAGTAGTTTCGGTCTACGCAGAAGTGGACAGCATGATCCACGATATAGACATAGATGACTGCGGCATGCTCTGTATGGAGCTGGAGGGCGGAGTGCCCTTTACCCAAGATCCGAGTTGGTCGAGGCCGTCTTCCTACCACACCTGGGGCGACGTCACTCTGCAGCTCGTGGGCACCAAAGGTACAATATCTGTCGACGCTCTGGCCCAATCGCTTACAGTCTACAGCAACGCGGAAGGGAAAATGGTCACCCATCCCTTTACGGAAGATATGGATCTGGAACTGATCAAAGACTTTGTGGAAATGGTGGAAACGAAGCGCAGCCCAAGCATAACTGGTTTCGACGGTCTGCAGGCCATGGCCGTCGCTCTGGCCGCTTACGAGTCAGCGAAGCAGGGTAAGCCGGTGACGCTCAGGTAGTGTAGGATTTTGGAATGGAGTGATTCCAGATCGGCTCTTTTTACCGCCTGCGGTCGTTCCTGCGAGAACACCGCCTAACGTACATCTGCGGAATTGCTGCACTGCTGGCCGTGAATATCGGCCAGCTCTTTATCCCCCGCCTGTTTGGAATAATGACCGATAAGCTCACTGAGGGCGGCATCGAACACCGCGACTTCCTGCCGTTCGCAGCAGCTTTGGTGGGATTATCGCTCGTAATTGCAGGCTGCCGCTACCTCTGGCGAATACTGGTGATGGGCAATGCCAGAAAGCTAGAATCGAGCCTCAGGCGGATGCTGTTCTTTCATCTGCAGACGCTGTCGGCCGAGTTTTTCACGCGCCGGAAAACGGGCGACCTTATGGCCCACGCCACTAACGATATCCACGCGGTGCGCCATGCCCTGGGCAACGGCATCGTCATGTCGGTGGATGCTGTATTTCTCACGACGGCCATTCTCGTCATGATGGTGCGCACCATCAGCTGGAAGCTGACAGTACTGGCACTCCTGCCTCTTCTGCCTATGGTTGCGATCGTGATTGGGTTTGGCAGAGTGATTCACGCCCGGTTTCGTGCCGTCCAGGAGGCCTTTGCCGCGCTCACAGACCGCACCCAGGAGAACTTCTCCGGCATCAGGGTGGTAAAGGGATTTGCCCAGGAAAAGGCGGAGATCGAACGCTTTGCCGAAGTGAACGAACACAACGTAGCCATGAATATGCGCCTAGTCAGGATCTGGGGGCTGTTCTGGCCACTCGTGAGCTACCTGGCGTCGCTCAGCTTTACAATTGTGCTGGGCTACGGAGGCATCCTGGTCATCAACAGGGCGATCAGCCTAGGTGATTTCGTCGCATTCAACTCCTACCTAGGCATGCTCACATGGCCCGTTATGGCGATTGGCTGGGTGATGAACATGATCCAGCGGGGGCGGGCGTCCATGGATCGCATCAACGACATTCTCAGCGAAGTGCCGGCAGTGAAGGACGAACAGCCCCTTGCGCCTCTCACCAGCCTCACAGGAGAGATCCACATTCGGAACCTCACTTTCACCTATCCCGGAGCGCCCAGCCCCGCCTTGGAGGATATCACTCTACATATCGGCGCTGGGGAAACAGTGGGCATTTTAGGGAGGACAGGCTCTGGCAAGACTACACTCCTGAACCTCCTCCTGCGCCTCTATAACCCGCCTCATGGCACCATCACCATCGACGGAGAGGAAATCCGCAGGATCCCACTAGAAGTGCTCCGCACCAACGTCGGTTATGTGCCGCAGGACAACTTCCTGTTCTCTACCAGTATCAGGGAGAATGTGGACTTCGCCGGTACTGGAGCTTCCCTGGAAACTGTTGCCCACTACACGAAGTTGGCGGAAGTTTACCGCGATATTACGGGCTTTCCTGCTCAGTTTGACACCGTTGTCGGCGAGCGCGGAGTAACTCTCTCGGGAGGCCAGAAGCAGCGGGTGGCCATCGCTAGGGCGCTGATCAAGAACCCGAGGATCCTCATTCTGGACGACAGCCTTTCTGCGGTAGATACCGAAACGGAAGAAGCCATTCTCCAGAACCTCAAAGGTGTATTTCAGGGTCGCACTGTTATTCTGGTAGCCCACCGCATCTCGACCCTGAGGAATGCAGACAAGATCGTGGTGCTCGACGAGGGCCGAATCGTGCAGATGGGGACCCACGACGAGCTGGTCAGCCAGCCAGGCCTGTACCAAGAGCTCTATCACAAACAGCTGCTCGAAGAAGAAATCGCCAGCGTCGGCTGAAGAGGGGTGTGACGCGCTTTGGAATACCTCCATGAAGAACAAGCTTTGGGCAAAGTCTACGATGCGCGCCTGATGAAGCGCCTTCTGCGTTATGCAGCTCCCTACAAGCACTTGATTGCGCTGTCCGTGATCCTCCTCTTGGTGATCAGCGTGATTGACCTGGCAAGGCCTTACCTGATCAAGCGTGCCATAGATGACCATATCTTGGGGCTGAGCCAGCCCTACCTGGAAGCGCCTGCGGATCTTGTTCACCCCGCGCTGGTGGAGATTGACGGTCTCCGCCTGATCCGCCAAGGGATCCTTTCAGACAGTACCCTTCCGCCGCGAGGTGCTATCAGCCATACGGTGGAACGCCAGGGCGATATCTGGCTCCTCGTCAGCAGCACTGGCGAGGCTAAAGAGCTTACCCGTGATGAGCTGGGGGCCCTCAGATCCTGGGATATCCAGGCCATCATCCGGCTGGGCTGGATCCTGTTTGCCATCCTCACGGCTGGATTTGTGCTCAACTACGGCCAGGTATATCTCCTGCAGTACACGGGCCAGCGGATCGTCTACGATATCCGTCAGCATGTCTTTGCACACATGCAGAGCCTAGCTCTGGCCTTTTTTGACGGCAATCCCGTGGGCCGCTTAGTGACCCGTGTCACCAATGACACAGAGCACCTCTTGGAAATGTACACTGCCGTGCTGGTCAATCTTTTCAAAGACGTGTTCATTTTAGCGGGTATTGTGGTAGTGATGTTCCGCCTAGACACCCGCCTTGCCTGGACGGCCATGAGCACGCTGCCGGTGATTGTGGCCATAACGGTAGTTTTCCGCGTCAAAGCTAGAGCCGCCTACAGGGAAGTCCGCACCAGGCTTGCCCGCATTAATGCGTTCATGGCGGAGAATATCTCCGGCATGCGCCTTGTGCAGATCTTCCGACAGGAAAAGCGCAAACTGCGGGAATTCGATGAAGTGAACACGGATCACCTCCAAGCCAGTATGAAAGAGCTGAAGGTATACGCCGTCTTCCGCCCGGCGATGGAGCTGTTGGGTTCGCTTGCCATGACCTTCCTGATTTGGGTCGGCGGCGGTGATGTGCTCCGGGGAGCCGTGGAGTTCGGGACTCTTTTTGCCATGATCAACTACCTGGAGATGTTCTTCCGCCCCATCAATGACCTCACGGAGAAGTTCAACATCATGCAGTCTGCCATGGCTTCAGCCGAGCGGATCGTGCAGATCCTGGACACTGAACCTGGGATCCCTGAGCCCGCTCAGCCCAAAAAGCTGCCCAGCCTGCAGGGACGAATTGAGTTTAAGAATGTATGGTTTGCCTACGTTGGGGAAGAGTGGGTGCTGAAAGATGTCTCCTTTGTGATCGAACCTGGTGAAACCGCGGCCTTCGTAGGTGCCACCGGGGCAGGGAAGAGCACCATCATGCACCTAATTGCCCGCTTCTACGATGTGCAGCGAGGACAGATTCTTCTGGACGGTGTTGATATCCGCGAACTGACAAAGACAGAGCTCCGCAGTGGGATCGGGGTAGTAATGCAGGATGTCTTTCTGTTTTCCGGGACGATCCGCGACAACATCCGCCTCAACAACACCGAGATATCCGATGACCGGATCCGCGAAATTGCGCAGTATGTGAATGCCCATCACTTCATTGAGCGGCTCCCACAGAAATATGATGAGCCTGTGATGGAGAGAGGCGCCACTCTGTCAGCTGGGCAGCGCCAACTCCTCGCGTTTGCCCGCGCCCTAGCCTTCGATCCGGCAGTGCTTATTCTGGACGAAGCAACGGCTAACATAGATACGGAAACGGAGAAGTTGATCCAGGATGCCCTGCCCAGGCTCCTTCAGGGACGTACCAGCCTCGTGGTAGCTCACCGTCTGTCCACAATCCAGCACGCAGATAAGATTATCGTGCTGCACAAAGGGCGGATCCGGGAAATGGGCACCCACCAAGAGCTGCTCGCGCAGCGGGGACTGTACTACAATCTCTTCCTGCTGCAGTACAAGGATGACTTTCACAACGCTGTGAGCGGTTCCTGAAATTGGAATAGCTGTGGCGATTTGGTGCATACTTCACACCGGGAGGTGTTTCAGGTGCTGCACCAGCGCTACAACCTGTTTGAGGTGATCGGTCAGGGAAGGAGTGGAGTCGTCAGGCGGGGGTATGACCACGTCCTGCAGCGCGAAGTAGCAGTAAAAACCATGGCCGATACGCCCCAAGCCCGTTGGGAAGTACAGGTCCTCGCGAGTCTAAAGCATCCGCATATTGTGGAGTTCTATGATGTAGTCATCCAAGGCGGAAAAATCCACCTTGTGATGGAGTTGGGACTGGGGGGAACTGCCCGCGACCGCTGCCTTACCCTGGCAGAACTGATCGAAGTTGGGCAGCAGGCCGGAGAAGCTCTGCACTATCTGCACCAACAAGGGCTTGTCCACTGCGATATCAAACCATCACATCTGGCGTTCTCGCATGCCGGTACCGTCAAGCTGGTTGACTTCGGGACTTGTGCGGTAGTTGGTGGACAGGCTGTGGGCGGTACTGCCCGATTCATGGCGCCGGAAGTAAAAAGCGAGCCCTGCGCGCACCCGCGGCTAGATGTCTTCGGGCTGGGCAAAACTCTCCTGGTACTGGCCAAGGCGAACCGCATCGGCCTACCCCGAAGGCTGAAATCTTGTTTTTCTCTGGCTGCATCAGCAGCGCCTGAGCACCGTTTTCAGAAGATGGGGGAGTTCCTGGCGGTCCTCGACACTGGCGCAGGCCCCGGGCGCAAGCCTTACTGGCGAGGGGCCGCGGCTGCTCTCCTCACCCTCGGCCTGTTGGTGTTTGGAACTGCGCAGGAGGTTTACCCAGCGCTGTTTACAGTGCTGCTTGGTCCCGGCATTGTCGGCTGGAGCGCCCTATATTCGCCGCTCTTGGCACTGATTGCACTCGCAGTGGTGATTTGGCCGTGCCTCCTCATTTGACCCGTTCGAATGTGATTTCCAGCACGTTGCCCCATTTGTCCAGGGTTGTTTTCATCTGCTGCTTGAAATCTCCCAAGCTCATGATCTGGGATATGCTGGCCATGTTGGTGAACATCTCGTACACAGCCAAGGCATCTTCATAGGACTGCTGGAGTTTGCTTAGGGCTTCCCGCAGCCGTTCGTTTTCCTCCTGCAGCTCAGCCACGGTCTGCTCAAGTTTCGCGAGCGCACTCTGCTGGTCATTAGCTGTTTCGTAGGCATTCACCATCGTGCCGAGCGCCTTAATGATGCTGGACACGCTGGGTTGAGCTGCGGCAGCTTCGAGGCGCTTGATACGCTGATCAACCTGGTGGATGTATTCGGGCAGCCCTTGGAAAGCGGCGATTAGTTCTGGATCGAGCTTGAGTTCCCGGCTTTTTGCTGAGGAGCTCTGCTTGGGTTTGGCTTCAGCTGCCGGTGCTGCAGGTTCTTCCCGCTCTTTGCGGAGGACGTTATAGTAGAGCATACCAACAGCTGCCTCGGATCGGTGAGGAAGGATCTTGGCTACCTGCCGAAAGGCTTCGGTGAGCGGCAGCTCGTTTTCCTTGGCCTGCATAACCTTCTCCCAAACAATATCCTTTTCTTCCTCGGTCCAAATCCGGGCGGCAGTGCGTTCTTTTCGTATAGGCGCCTTCTCGGTCGACATAGTATCTACCCCCCTAGCACTCACTCATATTTATGATCAGTATAACCTGGATATGTTGTCTTATTCTGGTATCACGAAGGGAAGTGACGATCCATGAGCATATTTGCCAATCTCAGCCCGCTGGACCACCGCTATCAAGCTTCAGACCCCGAGCTCTGGCGGGAGCTGTCCAGCATTCTCTCAGAAGAAGGCTACATCCGCTATCAGATGCAGGTGGAATCGGCCCTCGTCCAGGCCTTGGAAGATCGCGGCATCTGCCCTGCCGGTGCTGCGGCGCAGGTCAAGGCAGCCTGCGGCCGGATCACCCCGGAAGATGTGCGCCGAGAGGAGGAGAAGACACGGCACAATATTCGGGCGCTGGTGAACTGCATTCAACGGGAAGTGGATGAGTCCGTGCGGCCGTTTATTCACCTTTCTGCCACTTCTGCTGACATTATGGACACCGCTCGGGCCCTGCAGCTGAGGGAAGCCGTGACCAAGTGCATCCTGCCGCGCCTTAAGGAGTTCATGGCAGTGCTGATTAATCTTGCCGAAACTACAGCTCATACACCGGCCGTGGGGCGGACTCACGGTCAGCACGGCGTGCCGATCACTTTTGGCTTTGCCGTAGCGGAATACATCAGCCGCCTCGGTGGACGCCTGCAAGAGCTCGTGCGGGCTAGGGACAATCTCCGGGGCAAGCTGGCCGGCGCCGTGGGAGCGTACAACGCCAGTTCACTCCTTCTAGCGGACCCAATAGAGTTTGAGCGGGAAGCACTGTCCCTCCTCGGCGTC
>JAAYMI010000135.1 GCA_012521465.1 Bacillota bacterium
AAGACCCGACCTGAAATGGTCGGTCAGTTCACAGACAGCGAAAACTCCTGAATTCCCGAGGCATACGGGGCGATATCGTACAAATCGAAGAAGACCACGATTTCTCCATCAGCAAAATAGAAGTGCTGCTCTGGGTGAAACATCGCTTCGTCAAACGCATCGATAAAGAAGATCTCTGGCTCTGCCTTGATCCGGGCATCAACCACTTCGGCCATCCTTCTGCGGGAATCACCATCGGGGAAGAGATCAGCAAAGGTGAGATAGCGGCCTGTCGTTAAATCGACGTTGAGAGGTATCAGATACGTCATGCCGTGTGCTCCGCCTAGGAACTCGTAGACGGTTAGAACGAGACTCAGGAGGCCTCCTCGATTGTACTTAGTCTCATACTCAATGTAGAGCTGGAAGGGCAGGAAGTGCACCGCAAACTCAAAATCGTCGTCTGCTGCGAAGCTTTCAGCCGCAGTCGTTACTTCCTCAATCCATCCCTGCACCGAACTGGCAATTGCCGCATTGATCTCTTCCTGCAATTCTGGGCTGGTTAATCCCCACAGTACCGGTGTGCGCGTCCCGATGTTCACAAGACCATCATACCGCTCATAGACATTTTCCATAACCACCACGCTGTTGGGAAGGCCAGCACCAATACGCTCCCAATATGGATTGAGACCCTCCGCGCCCACAAATCCAGTCCCCACCAGCAGCAAGCACATTACCAACGCCGCCGTTCTCATCCTCGACTTCCTCCTTGGTTTGTCTATAAGAAACAGGGCGCCCCCACGCCTGGGATGCGCCCTACCCTCACCGAATCCATTCCTGCTTGACATCGCCTGTTATCCGATCGACGTATACAGCTCGGTTGGTATGGAGATAAATCAAGCGAACATCTTCAGGATGCTGCCACGGGCACAGCTCTTCGGAAATCGCATAGAGCTGCGAACCAGGTTCAGCTACCTGCGCTTTACCAAACAGCTGTACCCCCTGAACTCTGTGGAAGTCATCCTGGAATGGTGTTGTCACCAGCAGACAGGCGTTGGGATCATGAGCTAAATTGGTAAACTTGCCGCCGCCTTTGGAATGGATGTAGACATTGAGGTCGCTGTCCATAAAATACCGCACCGGACTAACCCGCACCCCGTCAGGGCCCACTGTCCCCAAATAGCCTGTATCCCGCCCCTGGGCAAAGGTAAGGATAGCGTCCTTGAGCTGAGTCTTGGTAAGTGGATGTCCGAGAACAGTCGTTGACATAGCCGCCCTCCTTTGAGATTCGTCTGGTAGTATAGTCTCCAACTGGACGTATTCCATGCTATCTGAGCAAAGGAGAGGCTGCATTGGTGTCGAATATACTGTTCTTTGGGACGAATTTAGCGAGGGAGCGATTTTGATTGGTTCTACTCTTTGCCGCACTTGTTCTCGGGTTATGCGTAGGACGATGGCCTCAGTTTCCCCAGCAGCTCCACGCCTGGGCCGGCCGCGCGGCCAGCGCCGCACTGCTGCTTATGCTCTTTGCCATGGGTGTTCGGATCGGTGCCGATCCAGTTACCATGGCCAACATCCCTGATTTGGGCTCTAAGGCGCTGCTGCTGGCCTTAGGAGCAGTAGCCGGCAGCGTACTCGCAGTCGATGCCGGCGTCATGTTATTTCGAAAACTCCGCCGGGAAGGAGGCCGGTCATGACAGTATGCATCATCGCTGCCGTACTTCTGGGGATCCTGTGCGGGAGATTTATCATCAGCCCAGCACTGCTCCCCTTCATCCAAGGCAGCGCAGAATGGTTCCTGGCGATCATGCTGTTTGTAGTAGGGCTGGATCTCGGCCGCACCGGAAATCTGGTTCGCCAGATCAAAGCCCTCCCCAAGGCGGTCCTGTCCATTCCCTTCTTGATCGCGGTTGGCTCTATTGGCGGAGCCTTGCTTATCAATGTGCTGCTGGGCCTCCATCCTCTGGAAGCAGCGGCGGTGGCCAGCGGCTTTGGCTGGTATTCTCTCTCTGGCGTCCTCATCGCCGAAACCTACGACGTGTCCCTGGGAGCTTTGGCTTTCCTTGCCAACGTCTTTCGAGAAATCATCGCGATCGTGCTGATTCCCATTGTGGCAGCCCGGCTCGGACACCTGCCGGCAGTTGCACCGGGCGGCGCCACAACCATGGACGTGACGCTGCCCATAATCAGCAAACATACCAGTGCACAGGTTACCCTGATTGCGTTCTATTCTGGGGTCACCCTTACTCTGCTTGTCCCAGTAATCTTGCCCCTAATCCTCCGCTGGGCCGCGCTGGTGTGATTCTTGCACATGTTGAGCAACCTCAACCAGATCGTTGATTTCCGCCATGACATAGTCAGGCATGCAGTCCTGGGGGGTCAAATCGGGATACCCATCTGCAGTTAGGTCTCTCGCCAAGACCTCAGCAATGACTTCCAAAAGCTTAGGATGACCGGTGCGTTCCATGAGGGGCAGGCCTGCAATCTCCTCCAGGAGATTGTGGTATAGCCACACTGTCACGGCACCGCTTTGCTTTGCACCCCACACATCATGCGCCACCGTATCTCCGACGTGCACATGGGGGAAGCCGAAGTCTCGGCGAGCCGCCGCAAAGAACTCTGCCTCTGGTTTTGCGAAGCCAGTAACCTCTGGGGTATAGATACCTGAGAGATACTGCATCAATCCCAGGCCCTCCAGAACTGGCACCTGGTACTTGGCAAATCCATTGGTCAGGGCCACGAGCACATGCCCCGCCTCCTTCAGCCGCGCAAGTGTTTCGTGCACTCCTGGATAGCTGTGAATGTGTTCGGGGGTGCAGTTCTGCCGGACCAGCTCCGCCACATCGATCGCCCCCTCGAACCCTAGGCTGTGGCCTACAGTAGCCACAATGTCATCCCAGTCATAGGCAGCCACATAATCCCTTCTCGCCGCTCTGACCCTTACCTCTTTCCGGATTAGGGTCATCACCTCTTTGTGCGATAGGCCGTGCCTTTCCCCCAACTGCTTTGTAATGATCGGGAAAACGGCTGTGGAGAAGGGGTTCTTCATCAATACACCATCTAGATCAAGGGTTATCAGCATAGCCAACCTTTCTAACCCTTCAATGCTCCAACAGTGATTCCCCGGAGGAAATAGCGCTGGAACATGAAGAAGATCACAATCATGGGAATTGCTGCGTAAGTTGCCCCCGCCATGAGCAGGCCGTACTGCATCGGCAGCTCTTCCTGGAGCAGAGCCAGACCAACAGGCAGTGTCCGCATGTTAGCTGAATTTGTAATGATCAAAGGCCACAGGAACTGATTCCACTGCCCCATAAAGGTAAAGATCCCCAATACCGCCAGACCGGGCTTGGCCAAAGGCAGAATGACCCGCCCAAACGTCTGCACTTCGCCGCAGCCGTCAATGATCGCCGCTTCGATGAGCTCTGTGGGCAGTGTCGAGATGAACTGCTTCATCAAGAACACACCGAATGGACCAGCGATAGCAGGCAGAATCAGGCCGGCATACGTGTCTTGAAAACCCAGAGACGTCATGATCAGAAATAGAGGGACCAGTGTTACCTGAACAGGTACCATCATGGAAGCAATATAAAGATAGAATATCACATTACTTCCAGGAAAGGTCTTTTTCGCAAAGGCATATCCTGCCATTGCGGAAGTGAAAATCTGGATTCCCGTGACGGCCAAAGCTACGAACAAACTGTTGGTTGTCCAGCGCATCACTCCTGGACGGGCTAGAAACCGTTGGAAGTTTATCCAGGTGGGATTGGACGGAAACCACTCAGGCGGAAAGGTAACCGCCAGAGTAGGCTGCTGCACCGCTGTCATGATCATCCAGTACAAAGGGTTAATTGCCGACAGTGCTGCCGCCAAGAGGAACAAAACAGCGATATAATGCCGCGGCCGCGTGCGTTTGTCTTCGAGTAACATTCCTATCCCCCCTAGTACTCAACTTCCTGACCCAGCCAGCGGAACTGGACTATGGCCAACACTGCGGTGATCGCAAACAGCACCATGGCCATGGCCGATGCCGGTCCGAACTGGAACTGCGAGAAGGCCTTGTCGTAGATCATGTACACGATGGTCGTAGTCGAGAACTGGGGGCCTCCCGAGGTCATGAGATAGATATTAGTAAAAACCTGGAACGAGTTTATGGTACCAGTGACAACCAGATACAGGAGCGTCGGCCGCAGCAGAGGCAGTGTTACTCTGAAGAATACCTGTGTCGGCTTGGCGCCATCGAGCTCAGCTGCTTCATAGAGATAGGCAGGAATGCCGTTCATGGCTGCAGACAGCAGAACGATGGACGAGCCTCCGCCCATGACTACCTGCATGAAAATCAGCGCTGGCATAGCGGTACGAGTATTGCCCAGCCACGCGATGGGTTCGATCCCCACATATCGCAGTAGATAATTCAAGAGCCCAAACGGTGGGTTAAAGATCCAAAGCCAAATCATGGAGATGATGACTGCTGATGTAACGTGGGGAAGATAGAAAGCGGCCTTAAAGAACGTTTGGATTGGTTTCCGAAACGGAAAGATCAGTGCTGAAACCAATAGGGCCTTGGCTAACCACAGCGGTACGACTCCCAGAGTATAGTACGCCGTGTTCACGATTGATTTCCAAAAGATCCGGTCACCGAGCAAACTCTGGTAGTTACGCAGCCCCACAAACTCTGTTCCCCACCACTGATAATCCAATAGGGACAGCACCATCGACCAGACCACAGGTACTAAGAAGAATATGGCAAAAATGGCGAAATTCGGCAGGATAAAAAAATACCCCCAACGCCCCTTGTATAGGCGCTTGCCGAGCGCACGTAGTGCGGTCAAGGCGCACCAGCTCCTTTCCAGAGGGGAAGGCTCGGATGAGCCTTCCCGTCAGTTGAGTCTACTTCTCTTATTTACCAAACAAGATGCGATTGGCTTCCCGTGCGAAATCGTCCAGGGCCTGCTGCGGAGTCTTGGTCCTAGCAAAGGCGGCCTCAAATGCTGCCTGGAGATGTGCACTTACTAACGACCACTCAATGTCTTCACTGCCGAAGAACTCGTAGCCATTCTCGATCGCCGCAGTGTATACACTGATCTCATCTGCAAACGGGCTGTCTTCGTAGAGGACCTCATTCACAGACTTCCGAGCGGTCACGTACAGTAGGGTCTTCAGAGCAGCAGTGTTCTCAAAGTTGGTGAGGAACTTGGCAAACTCCATGACCTTCTGCCGCTTCACCGGGTCTTGCTGTCGGAACACAATGAACCCACCGCTGGTGTGATATGCCACTGGGCCATATTCCGGGAAGTGTGGGAATGGCGCGATGTGCACTGGGAAAGCCTCTTCGAGCTGACCTTCTCGCACATAGCGGTCGATGCGGCCGATCTCATAAGGTCCGCCGTAGCCGATAGCGGTCTTGCCTTGATGGAAGAGGCCGATTACATCGTAGATACCCATACCTTCTGCGCCCTTGGGAGCAATCTGGTACTCGTAAATGGCATCAACCATGAACTGCAGGCCAGCTACGCCCTCGGGGCTGTTAATGATGACCTCGGTCTCGTCTTCGTTAAACATTCTCCCTCCGAAGACGTACAGCCAGGCAATGCAGTTGTGAAGATCACTAGCAGCCAGCGAGAAGGCGTAGTGGTCGTTTACGCCATCGCCGTCCTCGTCCCATGACAGCTGCTTAGCTGCCTCAAGGAACTCATCAAAGGTCCATGACCGGGTTGGCAGCTCAGGCATCTTTACCCCTCTGGCCTCAAAGATGGCCGGGTTGATCAGCATCGCGCTGCCCATGCCGTTGCTGGAGTTGTTCCAGGGGAAGATATAGTGCTTACCGTTGACCCGTCCCTTGGCCAAGGTCAACTCATACCAGTCTTCCCAATCTTCTGGATCAACGTAATCGTCGATGGGCTCAAGCAAGCCTCTTTCTGCCCATTCCTTGCGCCACACTACATCTTTCATCAAGTCAGGGGTTTGCCGGGCCAGTATCGCCGCGGAAATCTTCTCGCTTGCGCCGGCATTGGTTATCACTTCATAGACTACTTCTACATCAGGATTAAGGCGCATGAACTCTTGACTTACCCACTCTGGAAAATCCTCTGCTGTCGGCGCCTGACTGGGGTCCATCCCAGGCGGGGCGATTCGCCAGGGATTAATCCACCAAGTGATCTTGATCTTCTGAGCAGCGGCGCTGCCCACCATCCCCAGCATAAGACCTAAGACAACCAAAAGAACCACACTGTGCCTAAATCTACACTTCACTTTAAGACCTCCTTCAACTGTGTTAACAAAGGCATTCACAGATTCACGGTGCATCTCAGCAGGCACGCAGCCTGTCATGCTTGGACACCAAATACTTGACCATCACCCTCCTTCTGCAATGCATATCTCTTCACACTTTTTGCAATAACATTCTCCTAATCTCATCAAAAAACCTGCCGTATCTCAGGTGGAAACTACGGAGGGCACGAGACTCGATATATACGCTCCCCTCGCGGGAGCGTGCTCAGCCGGTTCGATACGGCAGTTAGGATAGAGCAGCCCCATTACGCTGCAGAAGCGCTCCTGCACAATCTGGCTGTCCAGGGCCACGCAGCCGCACAACCCTATCAGCGGACTGAGGATGCCCAGCTGCCGAATCATAGCCGCCACTCCTCTGATCAAAGCACCAGCTCCATGCAGGACTATCTCCAACGCAACGGGATTCCCCGTTTCCGCCAAGGCGTCAATGGCACAGGCAGTAACGCGGGCCCGGCTGTGGCATGGATGCTCCAGCCAATCCAAGAGACAGTGCCGCACCTCGTGCATGCCAAAGGCATGAGGTTCTTGTTCAATCCGGCGGAGCGCTGCCTTGACCATATCCACAGCACCTCCGCCACCGGCAGGTCTGCAGATCGTGCCTGCTCCACTTCGTCCCACTATGCAGCCCACTGTCTCAGTTAAGACGACTATTTCCGGCTTCCTGCCAGGCATGCCCAACATAGCCGCATCAGCGAAACTATGAAACTTAACATTCCGGGTGTACACCACACTATGTACCAGATCACAAAGCTGATCTTCTCTGTGGACACTGCAGGACTGCATGGCAAGGGTTACGGTATGCAGGCGATCTGCCCGACTGATTCCGGGAATAGAGCGCACTAGGCTGTGGAGATTATCTCTCGCTGCTGCCATCCCAAGGCGGTGATAGGCAAATGATCTGCCCTGTTGTTTTCCGATGACATTTCCTTTCTCATCCCCAAGAACAGCCATGGAAACACCATCATCTTCAGCAATTCCAAGGTAAAACCGCTTCGTTGTGGTCTCACACATAGCTTTTCTCGTTGATTGTGAAATTGAGGCACACTCAGATTACAGCAACATTGTGCCTATTCTGATCACAATACCTCCCCTGTTCCCCCCTTCTAGAACTTATTACGTTCACCATTCTATAACGGACACAACAATATGTCAATAATAGTCGGCTTAACATTCACATCGGGCATGCCAAAAAAGGGTCCAGCACAAAGGGCTGGACCCGTCGTCGATTGAGGCAGTTAATCGAGAATGTAGCGGTTGAGTATGTTCTCCAGCATTTCTTGTCTTCCGGAAGTGAGGGCGATGGGGCGGTCGTTTTCCAGGACATACTCCGTAAGCTCTTTAAAGCCCACTTCACCGCTGACAATCTGCTTGCCAATGCCCTCTTGATAGCTCGCATACCGCTCCGCAATGAAGTTCTCAATCTCTCCCGACTCCAGGAGGCGGTGTGCTACCTTGAGGCCGTACGCAAAGGCATCCATCCCGGAGATGTGCGCATGGAATAGATCTACCGGTTCAAAGGAGCCCCTTCTCACTTTGGCGTCGAAGTTCAGTCCACCTGGCGCTAACCCACCGTTGAGCAGGATTTCATACATGGCCAAAGTGGTCGTATAGATATTGGTGGGGAACTGATCTGTATCCCAGCCCAGCAGCTCATCGCCTTGATTGGCATCAACACTGCCCAACACTCCATTTATGCGGGCGTAACGCAGTTCATGCTGGAAGGTGTGTCCTGCCAAAGTGGCGTGGTTTGCTTCGATGTTCATCTTGAAGTGCTTTTCTAGCCCGTAGGTGTGGAGAAAAGCTAGAACTGAGGCCGTATCAAAGTCATACTGATGCTTGGTGGGTTCCTTCGGCTTCGGCTCAATCAGGAACTGGCCAGTAAACCCTATTTCTTGGGCATACTCCACCGCCATCTCGAAGAAGCGGGCCAGGTTATCCAGCTCCAGCTTCATGTCTGTATTGAGGAGCGTTTCGTAGCCTTCCCGGCCGCCCCAGAACACATAGTTCTCTCCACCCAGCTCTTTGGTGATATCCAGAGCGCGCTTCACCCGCGCTGCAGCATAGGCAAACACATCTGCGTTGGGCGAAGTGGCTGCACCGTGCATGAAGCGGGGATGGCCAAACAGGTTAGCGGTCCCCCACAGCAGTTTCTTGCCCGTTTGAGCCATCAAGTCCTTGATGATGGCCACGATCTCATCGACGTTCTTAAAGGTCTCCCGCAGAGTCTTTCCTTCTGGAGCAAGATCGATATCGTGGAAGCAGAAATACGGAATCTGCATCTTTTCCATGAATTCGAAGCTGGCATAGGCTCTCATCCTTGCGACTTCCATGGGATCTGTCAGTTCGTCCCACGGGCGAACCATTGACTCACTGCCAAACATGTCCCGTCCGCCGCCAGTCATGGTGTGCCAATAAGCCATGGAAAAGCGCAGATGGTCCCTCATGGTCTTATCGCCCACTACCTCATCAGGGTTGTAGTATCGAAAAGCCAGAGGGTTCTTGGACTTAGCGCCTTCGAATTGAACCTTCTTTACCTCGGGGAAAAACTCTTTCACAGCAGCCCGCCTCCTTTTTGACAAAATGACATAATGTGTCACCTATTTATTCCATATTTGGGGCGCCATTCCTGCCTTTGCCCTTCAGCTCAGCTCCTAGGTTCAGCCCCAACTGCCACCCTTTCGAGAAGCTCGCCCACGATGGCCTCAGCTGTCACTCCCCGCATCACACTTTCGGGACGGAGGAGCAGGCGGTGAGCGAGCACGCTCATGGCACTTCCCTTGACGTCATCTGGGATGACGTAATCCCGACCCTGGAGTGCGGCGCTGGCTTGGCTTGCTCGCATGAGGGCGAGCGACCCTCTGGGACTTGCCCCGAGCTGTACCTGGGGATGAGAGCGGGAAGCATGAGTTAAGCGCACAATGTAATCCCGCACCGATTCTTCTACGAACACATCGCAGACCAACCGCTGCATAACGGCCACTTCATCTAGGCTTGTGCAGGCAGAGATATCCTCAATGGGGTGCTCAACCTGGAGGCGCTGTAGGATCGCCTTTTCCTCACTTACGCTCGGATAGCCTAGATGAATCCGCATGAAGAACCGATCAAGCTGGGCTTCGGGCAGCGGGAAGGTTCCCTCGTATTCGATGGGGTTTTGGGTGGCAATGACCAGAAACGGTGCAGCCAGCGGATATGTAACTCCGTCGACAGTGACCTGCATTTCACCCATGGCCTCGAGCAAACTAGATTGGGTACGGGGCGTTGCCCTGTTGATCTCATCGGCTAGGACCACCTGGGCCATGATCGGGCCGGGGTGAAACACAAAATCGCCCTGCTTTTGGTTGAACACCGACACTCCAGTAATATCCGAGGGCAGAAGGTCGGGCGTACACTGAATGCGGCTGAACCGTCCGCCAATGGACTTCGCCAAGGCTCTCGCCAGCATCGTCTTGCCCACCCCAGGGACATCCTCCAACAGCACGTGTCCCCCACTGAGCAGCGCTGTGAGAATAAGGTAAACTTCTCGGCGCTTGCCCACAATCACCCGACCGATATTATCTGCAACTGTTTGGCCGAACTCAGCAATGGAATTAATGGTCAGTTCTGTCATTGTCTTTCCTCCTCACGATGTGCAGAGCAGCGATGATCCGTTCAGCCTGGGCCAGCGCAGCCTTGCTCAGGCTGCTGGCCAGCTCCCTCCGACTATAACGCGCCATATGATAGGACGCCATGAACTCGAGAATGTCCCGGCCGCATTCTGGAAGTGCTTCGCCCAGGCGGCTGCCAAATTCACCGGGCGTTTCCCCCGCCCGAGCCGGGATCCCTGCCCCGGCTGCTTCCTGCAGGAGCTGGCGAAATGCTCCCCGAATATCTCTCACAGCAGCGGTTTCTTGGCGGCCTCGCCGGTCCGGTCTCGGAGCCTCAAGCTCCCAGGGTGCGGCCGGCCTGATCTTGGGAATCCGCACTCGCTCTTTTACCCGCTGCATGTGCCGCAGGACAAATTGGACAAGCTGCCGAACAGATTCTTGAACCGCGAGGAAGAACTGCGCGGCAGCACGGGGCAGACCGCGCAGCCTTTCCAGCTCACCGTGAACCAGGGTGATCAGCAAGAACCCCAGGCCAATGACAAGCGCCAGCAGCGTAAAACCCCAAATGAACAGCATATACAGCACGGCCAAAAGGCCTGCCCAGAACGGCGGTTCGCCTTCTTCTGGCTGCACCCACGGGACAGGCGGAGTCCCGGGGTCAGGCGTCTCTGCCTGCTCTCGCGCCCGCTGCGGCGGGCCATCAAACATCCGCATGAGGAGCCGGGCAATCCCGCCCGAGATATTATCATAGGTGATGGGAGAAAAGTCTACAGGCATGATGCTCACCAACACCGCTACACCTAGACACACTATCACGAGATTGCGCAGCCAACCGTTGAGCAGCTGCCGGGGATACGGCACGTTGATATGCTGCCAAATGACGGTAAGGCGGTGCAGATAGGCACCGCCCTGCAAGAGCAGGCCGCAAGTCAGGGCCAGGACATGGAGAGCGAAGAGCACGAATTGTTCCCTCTGGGACATGCTTTGGTAGTGGCCACTGCGCCGTGCCGCTACCGCCAAGCACGCGCCCAGGAATCCAAATCCCATCAGCCGGAAAAGGAAATATTCTACCGGCAGTGTGGTGTTGGGAGCCTTCATCGCAATGGAATCATATTCCCAGCTGAGCGTAGCAGCGGCTTGGTCGCCCAGCTCATCACGGACCTTGGTAATGCGGGCCAGCTTATACCCGAAACCACCGGCTGTTCCCCACACGAAGACGGCAAGTGCAAACGGGATGATGAAATCAAGGTCTGCGGCACTGCGCCATAGGGCCCACCACGGATAGGTTACCGATCGCGTCGCTCGCAGGCACAATTCTATGAGCACCACCATCGCACCAAGCTCAAATAGGCGCCACGTAAAGGGAGTCCGAGGCGATAGGACATATACTGAGTAATACATGCTCTCCAGGGCAAATACGAGCAGAATCGGGAAAAGCCAGCCAGGAAAAGCCCACCCGCGGTAAAACAAGGCAATATACTGGCCCAAGATGCTCCCCACAGCTGCAGCAAATATGGCTCCGACCAGCGGAAGCACCGCCGGCCTTATCTGGATCTCTCTGCTCACAGCTACCCTCCTTCATGAGGCTGGCCACAGCTCCAGCCTCTCTTCTAGTCTGCGAACCTGGAAAACGCTCACACCTCGGCTTTCCCGGCCTAAGAGAGACTGATGTACAACGCTTGGGCCTACCACTAGCAGCACAACGCTGAGGCCCAGACGGGCTAGGTTGAAAGCCTGTTCTACAAGTTCCGAGGTATCTCTGGGCACGATCAGCACAAGCACCGAGCCATAGCTCAGACTGCGACCAACCTGATCGACGAGCCCAAGAAATCCCCGTTCTGGCTGACACTCAACCCCGGCCAGGGCAGTGAGAATCTCCAACAGCTGACCCTGGCCTGGCGGAATCACAAGTGTGCCAGTTTCCTGAGAGAACGTGTCTGGCTGACCTCCCTCTCCGGCGCGGCGCTTTTGGTGATGCGCCAACGTAGCCAAACCGCACGCTTCGCCACTCTGGACTACATGGGCAGCCACTGCGGCGGCGGTCTCTACGGCGAGCTCCTTGTGGACGAAAACCGAGTGCACGTCGTAATCCGGCTCATCCATGTTGAGGAAGAGCATGACGTTGAGGGTGACCGTGTTCTCATACTGCTTTACCTGAAGATTCCCTGTGCGCCCTGTGGCCTTCCAGTGGATCGTCTTGAGGGGATCTCCAGGCCGATAGGGGCGCACACCGCCCAAGCGTGATGGATCTGGATAGATCCGCCTTTGGGCGCGGATGCTGCCGGGGAAGAGGCGTGAGTGAAGAGCCAAACCAGAAAACGGGCGGCGTTCAGGGTAGACAACTACGGTATGGTACAGCTCTGTTTCCTTAACGGCAGTGCTGATCCCAAACAGATCGCCGCCTAATACCCGAATCGGGCCGACTTCGTAAATCCCCCGACTCCGCCCAATGAGGCGGCAGTCCACGTGTGCTTCTTCCTGGGGAGACAGGGAGAGCACCCAGCTGTGGGTGCGCGCCCCTAGGCCAACAGGCAGGTATTCAACACCTGATACCCAGGCCAACGGCAGCCACCAGGAGTTCTTTACCGTCACCCGCAAAACCGCCTCTTCGCCAGAGAAAAGGCGCACCGGTTCCCGGGGGTATTCAACCACCAGATTCTGCACGGCATAATTGAGCAAGTGGGGTAGGATATAGAACAGGATCACAGCTGCAGCCGCCAGCCCGTAGGCAGCGCGCGTTTCCAGCAGCAGCGCAAAAATCACAAAAAACCAAGTGAAGAAACGCCATAGTGCCACGCCTTAACCCCCCTGCTTGTATGTTCTGCCCATGACAAGGCGATTCCTTCACTGGCAACGCCAAGCCTGCCAATAAGGAGAGTGGGCGAATGACTATCAAACTGGTTCTTATGCCCGTGATTGCAGCCTTCATCGGCTGGGGCACCAATGTTTTGGCTATCAGGATGTTGTTCTGGCCCCGAAAACCGATACGGATTCCTCTGATCGGATATGAGTTCTGCGGCCTGCTGCCAAAGCGTCAAAGCGATATCGCGCGGAGCATCGGGGAGATCATTAACGATGAACTGCTCCCCATTCAATCATTGGTGGACGCCGTAAATACAAAAGAGATGCGCCAGCATCTAGCGCATCTCATCTGCACGAATATTGAGTCTAAGCTCAAACGTTTCGTGCCCGCTTTTCTCCTCCGTTCGATTCAGGGCCTGTTCGACAATGTCCTCAAAGACTTGGTAGCCAGAGAAATAGGAGATCTCATCGCCAACTTGGGCAGCGATCTCGCGACAGAACTGCAATCTACGGGCCTATTAGCTAGGCTCGTGGAGGAAAAAATCAGATCCTATGATATCACTGGCCTAGAATCGCTCATCCTCCAAGTAGCTCGAACCGAGCTGAGATACATCGAGCTGTTAGGAGCAATCTTAGGCGGTATGATTGGCCTCATCCAGACAGCCATCGTCTATCTCGTCTAGGGCCCTATCGCTTGATAAAGACCTGAGTAACCCGATAGCTTGTCCCATGGTTGACAATGCCAACACCAATATGAGTGTATCCCGAATGAAGAATGTTGGCACGGTGTCCAGAACTGTTCATAAACAGCTCGTGTGCCCGATTCACACTCGCGGCTCGGGCGATGTTCTCGCCAGCTCGTGTGTAGTAGATGCCTTCCCGGTCGAGCATGTTGTAGACTGTGCCGAGGGTAGGCGAAACATGACTGAAGTAGTTGTTTTCCGCCATATCATGGCTCTTCGTCTTCGCAACCCGGACTAGGTCCATGTCAACCTGGAGCGGCTTCAATCCAGCCTTGGTGCGCTCCTGGTTCACCAAATCGATCAACCTCTGTTCATCGCTGGATAGAGATAAGCTGGGGAACGGTACCTTGTTCCCAACAGGTTCAGTCGGCTTACTGGGCTCAACGGGCTGCACAGGCTGCGACGGCTCACTGGGTTCGGTTGGCTGCGATGGCTCGCTGGGCTGCCAGGGCTGTGTGGGCTGACTGGGAACCGTAGGTAGACTAGGCTGCCACCAGTAGTAGGGCGGCTGCGTAGATGGCGGTGACGGCTGAGCAGGCTGCGTTGGCTGGCTGGGAACGGCAGGCTGTGACGGAACAGCAGGTGTTTGGCTCCACCAATCCCAAGCGCTTGCCTGCACAGCGGCAGTGCCGATCAGTATTAGGACAACAATTGGCACACTGATGCGTCTCAACGAGAAACCTCCTCATATAAAATTAGCTAAGGACAAAGTAATTATCCTTAGCTATTATACCAGGGGAGATTTGGTTTCTCAAAAACCAATATCTGGTTACCACCGCCACAGCCGCTGCCACAAACTTGGCCGTGGCTCAGACTCAGGGTTTTCCAGAGCTCCAATACGGCGGTTCATGGCGAGGCTCGCCTGCTCAAACTTCCCCAAGCGGTTCTCAATGGCTGCCTGCCAAGCATGAAGCTCGCGATCATGTTTTGTGAGGCGGATCTCCAGACGTTCTACTCTCTGGGTAAGGGGTTCCAGCTTAGGCTTGGGTATGTTTGCGATCTTTTCAGACAGTGACTTCATCTCGGCCCTGACCTGTTCCTCCAAGGAGGCCAGCAGCCTTCGCACGCCCTCATATTCCTGCCGCAGTTTCTCCCCCTCCATCTGCATCTTGAAAGCCTGTTCGATCAAAGCCGCCTGAAGCTTCTCTGCCGCGGGATCTCGCTGCTCCACGGCTGGTGGGGAAGGTGGTGCCGCAGCCTGCTCCGCTTCACTCCTTGGCCGCGGCCGAGGCGTGTATATGGGAACTGTAAGGCTCCCTCCGCGCTGATCGACAATTACCTGCATCGTGAAGTCGTACCCAGCACTCAACGCCTCAAAGGGTTCTCCTGGTTGGGACGTTCTCAGCTGCCACAGCTTCTCGCCTTGGCGCCAAAACAAGTACGGTTCGCTGCCGATTAGGCCCCAGCCCAACCCGGAACAAGGCGCTGGCGGACGAGAAACGGTCCGAGCGCTCGACCACGTCTCCTCCTTCTGCATCAGCTGAACCTGCCCCGACATCTCTTCCACGATCCAGGCCAGCGCCAACTGCCCTATAGGAAAGAACTGCGGATGGTGACACGGTTTCTGGACTAGCGGCACCGCTCCACTCCAAGACTTCTGCGGAGCGGCATACACCCGATAGAACAAGTGGCCGTCGCCGTGACTTGCATAGACTAGATGTAGGAACGCGGTGGGTTCCCAGCAGATGCTGAAGCCCCATCTGTCTGGACGAACGTGGGTTGTGACTACCATAGGCTTTGACCACTCGCCGGAGAAAATCTGGTGGCGTAGGGCGGCTCCTTGGCCTTTGATGGGCTGCGTTAAGTAGACCAGATGGAGTTGACCTGTATCATCTGTGACAAGGCGGCTGCCCCCTCCGTACCCCTGCTCTAGGTCTAGCCTGTGGCTGACGTAGCTTTCGTTTCCCTGAAAATGCCAAGCACCCCCATCTTGATCAAAGGCCACTATGTGGAGCTCATCACCACAGCGCACCACGGAAAAATCCTGCACGTTCTCGAGTAATGGAATTTGGCGCTCATCGCCTAGATGAACCCTTAAGTGTCCGCCCTCCAGCTCCACAGAGTTAACCTGTGCCGTTCCGACCTGTACCCGCATGCCGAACACCCCCGTTAACAAGCTATGCACTCCCCGAGGGTGATAGACATTTTTCCTAGTGCAAATGCACCGACACTGCCCACAAGCATACTATGTCTCTAGAGAAAGGAGGAGTACTGATGCCCAATTTGGAACGCTATGAGCCGGATTTCCAGCGGGAATGCATCTATGTCAATAAGGTTTATAACGAATGCGCCGTCATTGACTGCCCAACCTACCGCATTCCGATCCCGCCCACATTTCCGCTCGCGGTCAACATTGTGGACTGCTCCATTTCGGATATTACCGCCGAAGGGATCATTGTCGCCAACGGAGAGGTAGATGTTACGGTAACGTTTGTTCTCAACGTAGAGTATGATGGCAACGGCATGTCCCAGTTCATTCAGCAGACGGCCCAGTTCCGCAGGCGCGGTATCCAGCTTGAGGGTGCCGTCCCAGGCATGACCGTAGTGATTCTGCCGCTCCTGCGCTGCCTCAACTGCCGGGCTGTTGAAGGCGGAACAGTAATCGAATGCGATGTCGGCATCTATCTCGTGGTCAAAGCAATTGCCTTGGTCCAACTAGAAGTCTTAGGAAGATTCTGTCCCGAGCCGCCTGAGTGCGAACAAGTATCTCCACTTGGCTGTCCGGAGTGGTTTGAGCTAGCTGAATCTGGTGCCTTTTGGCCTCCATTCCCACCACAGCCCACCCGCAACAATCTCTGACGGAATACCCAGATCCAGCACAAGTTGCTGGATTTGGTATACTCCGTGGGAGGGACAATCTGGTAGGGGGTTTTGCTTTGCGCATCATCATGATGACACGCTTTTATCTTAACGGACAGACCACCCACGTCCTTGACCTCTGCCATGCCCTGCAGAAACGAGGGCACCGAGTATTTCTCATCGCCAGCCGTTTGGATCATCCCGCTTACGCGCGCTGGCTGCAAGAAAAGGGAATTCCATTCAACCGGACAGACCGTCCCACCGACTTGGTGCACTACCTGCGCCGCCTGCGGTTTGATGTGATCCACAATCATTCTGCCCACACCCTCGATGCCGCCCTCCAGTTGGGCAGCCTGCTGGAAATACCCGTGATTGCCACCTGCCACTATCTCGATTTCGAACCTGTGAACCTGCTGCGCAGAACCCACGCTGTGGTGGCCATCAGTGAAGAGATGGCCGCCCAGCTCCCTCTCCCCACTCAGCAGATCCGGATTGTGGAGAATGGGGTACCCATACCCGCTGCTGTTGAATGGCACAACCGTTCCAGAGAAGCGGTGGTTTTGGCGCGGGTAGACCAATCCCGCAGCACTGCCTATGGTCAAGCGGTGGATGCGCTGCTGGAACTCGGTTGGCGGGTAAGTATCGCCGGCGGCTGGCGCCACCCTGGAGCCCATGCAGTGGGTTGGACCATCAACCCCAACAAGCTCCTACAGCGCGCCCGATTAGTATTGGGTACAGGGAGAGCAATCAGAGAGGGAATGGCAGCAGGATGTGTCGGCTTGGTCGTCGGTGATTATATGGATGGCATAGTCACGCCAGCCAATGTTGAGACGCTGCGGCGCACCAACTTCAGCGGCCGCACCGGTAAGCAAACACCCAGTCCTGAGCGTTTCCGCAGCGAGCTGGCTAAGCTGCAGTCCTGGAACCTAGGAGACCTAATGATGTTCAGCCGCACATATGCCAAAAAGCACTTTGACATAAACAAGATGGCCGACGCCATGGCCTCCATCTACAGAGAAGCTGGGGGGAAAGGAAAAACTGCCTAAATGTCAAATAATAGAGAGAAAAGTAGGAGGGAGGAATAACATGAAGCTGGTTATTGCGGTCGTTGAAGATACAGATGCCCCGGCGTTGATTGAAAAGCTCGTAGAAGCAGGTGTTCAAGCTACTAAGCTGGCCAGTACAGGTGGCTTTTTGCTTCACGGAAACACGACGCTGCTTATTGGAGTAGATGATTCCCGGGTTGAGGAAGTGATTGGGATTATCGGCACCACCTGCGTGCGGCGGAAAAAGCTTCTTCCCCAAGCTGCTTCCGAGCTGCCCACAGCAATTCACCTCCCCATTGAAGTTGAAGCTGGCGGCGCGGTTGTGTTTGTGATCAATGTGGACGCATTTCACAGGCTATAGAGCCGCTAGCAGTACGAAGAACGTTAAGCAGTTGGCCACCCCATGCGCCGTTACTGCTGCAGCCAGGCTCCTGGTACGCAGGACGATTAGGCCAAGGTAAAGCCCTGCCACCATGATCGGCACAAACCGGATGATATACAGATGCAGCGCGGCAAAGACTAGGGATGCCAGCACTAGCCCCTTCTTCCTCCCTTGGTTTTCGACCAGCGCTCCCAACAGCGCCCCGCGAAAGAACAGCTCTTCACCGAAAGGAGCGGCCACCACCACAAGCAGAAATGCGGTGAGGGCGGCTTTGGGTGATCCACTTGTCACTAGGGCTTCCATCGCCGACCGTTCCGCGAAGACCCACTGCAGTGCCTGCTGGGCTCCAAGGAGCTCGAGTGCCCCAACCGCAATGCTCATGGTGACTGTATTTATGAGGTACAAGCCAACACCGAGCAGCACGCCTTGGGCAACCGCTGTTACCGAAGGACGTGCGAAGCGGGTCCAATCTGTCCCTAATCCACCACAGATTACGAACACCAGCTGCTGCGCGGCCATTAGGCCCATGTACCAGCCGTTATACTGGTCAGAGAGGAGGCCGAAAAGAGCTACCGCCACCCAGCCTACCAGGCCTAGTACCACCCAATACCTGCCTTTTCTTTCCACCGCAATTCCTCCAAAAAAAGGAGCGCTGCTGCGCCCCGTTATATCCTGTAGTTAGGAGCCTCCTTCGTGATTTGAATGTCATGGGGATGGCTTTCCGTAACTCCGGCCGACGTTATCCGGATAAACCGCGCCGTGGCCATCAGCGTTGGGATATCCTTGGCTCCACAGTACCCCATACCAGAACGCAGGCCCCCCATGAGTTGAAACACGGTA
>JAAYMI010000136.1 GCA_012521465.1 Bacillota bacterium
CGGCGCAGAGCTCCTCAGAACTTCATGTTGAGCAGATTGGAAACAGGCTCCAGGCTGGAAAAGGTTATATGGAGACCATTGGTCCCATGGTTTTCATGCACCTTAAGGGTGCTCCCTACGAGATGGGGCTCCAGCATGGAACGCTGCTTGCCCAGCTATATCCCGAAGGGGATCTGCGGCAGATGAGGGATGAGCTCAATCCACTTAAGGCTCAGGTCTCAGGATTTGATCGGCTCGTGTAGGGGTTTAAGAAGTTCTATTTTCAGTACAAGATGGCTCCCTGGATTCGGAGAAATATACCGGACGCCTTTTTCCAAGAGCTTGAGGGTCTAGTCGCTGGTGTGAGCGGGGGCGAAGATACCGATCCTATGGACGTGATCATGAGCAATGTGTCCCAGGACCTCAGCATGACCTTCGGCTGTACCTCCATCGTGGCTTTTGGCGAGGCCACAGCCAGCGGAACCTTGTATCATGCCCGCAATCTTGACAACATATCGATGATGGATCGGGCGCAGTACGGCTATGTGGTGGTCTATGAACCTGATCAGGGTTATCCATTTATCACCTGTATATATCCCACACACGCAGGTGTCATGCAGGCCATGAACAACCAAGGCATCACTGTTTCTATGAGTTACTCTCTGGTGGATCGGTTTGCTAACTCCCTCGACGGCACGGCCATGCTGTTTCTGATGCGCCAGATCGTGCAGTATGCATCAAGTCTTGGCGAAGCGGTGGAAATCGTACTTGGTACACCGCGAACTTTCGGCATGAACATCGCGATTTCAGACAGCAAGATCCCTGATGCAGTAGTGCTGGAGGTTGATGCAAACCGGTTCGCTATCAGGAAAGCTGAGGAAGGGCTGCTCACTGCGACGAATCGATATCACAGCGAGTATATGCGGCAGTTCCAAGCCCCCGGCTGGCTGGCGTCTGAACGGCGAGACCAAAGGATCGCTCAGTTCCTTGCCAAGCATTACGGAGAGATCCGAGTGGAATCCATGGTAGAGCTGCTGCGAGATCGGGGTGAGGTTGGAAGCGCAGAATATGACGGCCTCTTGGACGGAGTCAACAACACCGGTTCCATGTTAAGCTGCGTGTTCTTCCCCGCGGAGCAGATGATGTGGGTCTCCATCCCTGGCGAAGGGAGAGGATCCCCAGATAACGAGTTCTATGCCTTCAGCCTGGCAGCAGCGTTAGCGGGTGAAGAACCAGCAATTTTTTCTCGAAACATCGCGCCAACTAAAGTGGATCGCAATCTAGCCAACTGGCTGCTTGTCCGGGAGGCAACCATTGCTTATTCCCAGAACAGGCTGGCCGAGGCGCTGGATTATCTTGACCAGCTTGATCCCGAGTTTTCCGATGTTGAGGCGGCAGTCAATCTCAGAGCTCACACGTATCTTTGGCTGGGCAACCAAGCGGAGGCGCAGAGGTGCTTCCAGATCCTAGCGGATAGGCCACACGTTTCGGAGCCGTACTATCTACTAGAAGCCCTGGCCATTCTCGGCTCTTTGCATGACACCGCCGGGGAACGGTCTGCAGCGGTAGAGTACTATCAAGCGGCGCTTGCAGTGGAGGTCGCCGATTTGGCTGGCAGCACGCCCTTTTACCGGCAGCTAGCTGAGGTTGGCCTGCGCAGGCCTGTCTATCTAGAGTTTTCCGGCTCTTCCTACCATTTCACCACACGAGACAGCGCCCTGGCCAGGTTCTTTAAGGCCCCCCAGGCTATCCCGAGCAATTATGCCGACTTGTACCGCCAGTATGACGGTATGCAGATCGCCAATGTTCGAATTCTTGGGGCCCACAGGACGGATCAAGGGCTCATCTCTAGGATTCTCCAGCTCGAACCCGGTTTGCCCTTTGATTATTCCCGCTTCGCAGCTGGAAAGCGTCGCCTCGATGCCCTGGGAGCACTCGAACAGGTTAAGATGTATTTGGTTCCCGTTGGCGAAAATGCAGTCGATATTGTGGTGCGGATCAGTGAAGGTTTTGGCCTGTACTTGGACCCTGTTCAATTTGTGGTAGAGAATGCCTTGAACCTTTCTCACAAGACTGTAGCTTTACGGTATTACAATGTGGCAGGAACACTAACGTCCATCGGTGGGGGATACAGTTTTGGGCCGAGCCGCAGTAAAGCAGCCTCCCTCACATTTCCCTTGGGCTCTTGGCCGGCTGCCTTGAGGTATCAGTCGCAGGCTATCCACACTAAGCTCGGCTGGGGTACGCATGCGGGAAGCGAATACAGCCAGGCGAGGAAGGACGCTTCCTTCAGCATCAGCGTGCCCATCGGTGGACACAGTGCTGTGGGTCTCACCTTGGGATATTCCCAAAGTCAGGTTGAGGACATCAGTACAACCACAGGCTTAGTAGTACCTGACGGTGATTATGTGACCCTAGCCGCCACGGTGCAAACGGGTTTGCCTGGCAATACTACTTGGACCCAGGAAGGGACTTCCTTACAGGCAACTGCTGCCGTCTTGGTAGATAGGCAGGACTTAGCTGAGAATTATGCCAGCTGGCAGATTCGCGCGAGGAATCTATCCTATCTTGGTGCAGGTTTCGTTGTGCGGTTGGAAATCAGTGCTGCCTGGACCCAACATGGGACACCCTTTGATCGCAGGCTGCGCTTGGGTGGCGGCGGGGAGCTGGGAGCAGGTTCTCCCATGTTTGTAGGGGAGATGAACGTGCATTCCAATCTGGAACTGCGGCGCTACTTCACCCATGACCTAGAGGCTCATGTAAACTATGAGGTAGCGAAGATTTGGGAAGACGTAAGTGATTGCGCTCACAGTCATTCGCTTCACAGCGTCGGTGCGGGCCTAAGCTACCAGACACCTATCGGACTAAAGCTTCGGGCCCAGTACAGTAAGAACCTGACTCTAGCAGATACCCACAGCTTTAGCCTAGGCATTGTCAGCACCTTTTAGACTGAGCTCGCAGAATCGCGCATGATTCGCCGAGGATGGATATTGGTCTCGAGTTGATGCTGTACGAAAGAGAATTGAGGGAGTGTCGGCATGTCGAAATTTATAGGTAGGCTGTTTAGTGGTCTGTATCAGGTTGGCGCGGTGAAGAGAACGATCATCATCTGGCTCCTTCTCCAAGCTGTCCTCTGGGTGTTTTTTGCTGTGGGGTATGTGACAAACCCTGGCGCGTGGCAAAACGTGCCGACAGTTGCGCCTTCCACCGCAGCAGTTGGCGGGGTGGCCACTACAGTAGGATATATCATTTTCAGAAACACCATCGTACTATTACTCATAGGTGCAGGCAACTTACTGGTCCGCTTTGGTCCCGTAACGCCTGGCCTGCTGGTCCTGCTCGTGCAGGGAGCTGCCATCGGATGGTTGGCTGGAACCAACGGCTTTGAAGTTCCATTTCCTAGCGTGGCCGCTGCCAACCTGCAGTATTTACGCATCGGCCTATGGGAGACAAGTGCCTATGCCGTCTTTTGCGCACTGACGCTCACCAAATCCCTGCTTGTGGCAGACAGCTTCCCCGCGCGAGAGTGGGTTGAAAGGCATTCTCTGAGCTCCCTGAGGTTTTCCCGGACAGAGAAAGCACTCGCTCTGTTAACACTGCTTTTCCTTGTTGGCGCCGCATTAGTGGAGGCCTTATATCTGGCGAAGTAAGGCCAGTGTGATCACAGGGCTTCTGGTTATCGGATTAGCTGGCGTGGATGAATAGAAATATTTCAGAAATCAGCAAGGCTGGCCAGAAAGTGATGATCGTTAAGGACACGTCTGTAGTGGTACCCGGGTTGGGTTTAAGTGCCCTACATGAGCAGGGGTATACTGGTAAAGTCGTAAATGTTGCAGTGATCGACGGCCCACTTCGGGCGGAGCATGAGGAGTTCGGTGACCGTTTAGCCCATTACGAGACAATCGGGTCAGTTAATGAAGCTGATCTATATCATGGAACAACCGTCGCCAGTGTGTTCGTGGGAAGCAGGTGTGGCGTGGTGCCCGACTCAATAATCACGAACAAGCATGGCTTGAATGTAATTGATGCAGCGTTATTGGTAAGGTTAGCCTGGCAAGACCGTTAGGCAATTGTGAGATCCAAAGAGTGTATCCCAAGGTACTCTTGGCGGGGAGGAGAATAATGACTGTGGAAAGTCTCATTGGCGGTATTATGCTGGCTCTGATTGGCTTGTTCCTAGGTGTGGTGACATGCAGGCGATCTAGCTTCTTGTGGGACTCAATGAGCACACGATTACTCAGGAAATACCTCGGAGATCCGGTTGTATACGTGGTTTTATCCATTGTAAGTATAGTATTGGTGCTTATTGGAGCAATACTGGTCATGGGTGTCGTCCGCTGAAGAGTTCGGTTATGTCTAACCCCAGGTAGCCTGGGGTTAATTCTCATATGGTGCCGAGCGTGGGATCCTAGGAGACATTCGTCAGCTGATACTGCCAAGTGCCAGCATGTCCTGAAGGGAGTAACCCAGGAAGAATGCGCCGAACCGATGAATGTTGCCCACACTACGATTCAGGGTATCTACAGCCGAGCCGACAAAGCTGGCGCAGGCTTTGGTGGAGGGACGGATTCCGCGGAGGACAGGGTTCTTGAACCAGAGCAGGGGATGCTCCGTGGTTTGGAGAATCGAAGCTGTAGGCTACTGAGGCAGTGTTCTGCTCGGTGCGGGACGCGTTGAACATCAGCGGTTCTTAACGCTATACGGATATCTTTTGCGTTGGGGAGGCTTGTGGTGTATCGGATCTTAGTGGTGGAAGACGATTTGGTGATCGCCCACACCATCCAGAAGTCCATTGAGAAATGGGGCTACCAGGTCGAATGTGTCACCGATTTTCAAAACGTGTTGGGGAAGTTTGTGGAGTTCGATCCCCAGCTGGTTCTCCTGGATATTTCTCTGCCCTTCTACAACGGTTTTCACTGGTGTAGCGAGATCCGGCGCCTCTCCAAAGTGCCCATCATGTTTCTCTCTTCGGCCTCAGATAACCTCAATATTGTTATGGCCATGAACCTGGGTGGGGATGACTTCATCACCAAACCCTTTGATCTCACGGTACTGGCCGCTAAGATCCGGGCCCTGCTTCGGCGCACCTATGATTTTGCCGGCCAAACCAACCTTCTGGAACACCGAGGGGCGGTGCTCAACATCAGCGACGCCACCTTGACCTACGAGGGCCAAAAGGTGGACTTGACGCGCAACGAACACAAAATTCTTCAGCTGCTTTTGGAGAACAAGGGACAGGTGGTCACTCGGGAAGCCATCATGACCCATTTGTGGGAAACCGACAGTTATGTTGATGACAACACCCTGACGGTGAACATCACCCGCCTGCGCCGGAAACTGGAGTCAATCGGACTGAAGGACTTCATTGTGACTAAGAAATCCCTAGGGTATATGGTGGAGTAAAAGGTGGAGATTATCCAAGGTTTTCGGCTATTAACTGCATATCTGAGATGGCGCTGGCGAGACCTGCTGGTGCTGCTCGGTTTTATGTTCACTTTTTTCGGGGTCTTTTACTTGTACGGCCTTTCTGGGGAACCGGTTGGTTATGCCAGCCTGTTGTGTGCGGTTATAGGTCTGCTCTATGCCGGCTGGGACTTCTACCGCTTCGTCCAGCGCTGGCGTACTCTGGTTCGCCTTCGCAGCCAGATCACTTGGTCTCTGGAGCACCTGCCTACCCCTGCCGACCTGTTGGAGCAGGGGTATCAGGAACTGCTGGCGGTGCTCTTTGACGAAGCCGCCCGCACTCGAGCCCAAGTACACCGGGCTCGGCAGGAGCTGGAAGAGTACTACACCATGTGGGTGCATCAGGTTAAGACCCCCATTGCCGCAGCCCGCCTGCTGTTGCAGACGGGAGCAGGGGGTGAGCAGACTCCAGACCTGGAAATGGAGCTGTTTAAGATCGAGCGCTATGTGGAGATGGTCCTCCAGTATCTGCGGGTGGAAAGCCCGTCCGCCGATCTGCTCATCCGCCGCAGCCTGCTGGATGACATCGTCCGCCAAGCCGTGCGCCGCTATGCTCGCTGGTTCGTGCAGAAACAGATCCGCCTAGAATATGCAGAGCTGGGGGTGGAAGTGCTCACCGATGCCAAATGGCTCACCTTTGTCATCGAACAGATTCTCTCGAACGCCCTCAAATATACCCACCAGGGATCCATTTCCATTTATCTGGATCCCACTGCACCCAAGACTTTAGTGATCGCAGACACCGGCATGGGGATTGCCTCCGAGGATCTTCCCCGCATCTTTGAAAAGGGCTATACCGGCCACATCGGGCGCCGCGAGAGGCATTCCACAGGCATCGGGCTGTATCTGTGCAAGCGGATTATGGATCGTCTGGGCCACACTATCACCGTTGAATCTACGGTGGGTCACGGTACTAAAGTGAAAATCGGCTTGGCTGAGGCTGACCTTACAGTATTGTAAGCTTAGGCAGGGAAATGTAAGTCAAACTTATGGCAGAGCATTTCCCTGTCTTGTTATACTCGGGGTGGTTAACAGACAGATATCGGGAGGTTTGAACATGCACTTGTTGGAAGTACAGAACCTGCGCAAAGTCTACACCACCCGTTTTGGCGGTGCTCAGGTCCAGGCTTTGGCCAATGTGACCTTTAATGTGGAGAAAGGCGAGTTTACCGCCATCATGGGCGAATCGGGCTCGGGCAAGACCACTCTGCTCAATATTCTGGCTGCTTTGGATCGCCCCACCAGCGGCGAGGTGCTCCTCAACGGGCGGAGCTTGGCCGCAATTCCCGAGAAAGAACTGGCAGCTTTCCGCCGGGACAACCTGGGCTTCGTCTTTCAGGATTTCAACCTGTTAGATACCTTCTCCCTAAAGGACAACATTCTACTGCCCTTGGTCCTGGCGGGCGCTCCCTACAAAGAAATGGAAAGAAGGCTTCAGCCTTTGGTGCGGAAACTAGGGATCGGAGAGATCCTGGGCAAGTTCCCCTACGAGGTTTCCGGCGGGCAGAAACAGCGGGCGGCCATCGCCCGGGCCTTGATCACCAGTCCTCAGCTAATTCTGGCTGATGAACCGACTGGGGCGCTGGACTCCCGGGCCAGCGACGGCCTCCTGCGCCTGTTTAGTGAGATCAACGAGGCCGGCCAGACCATCCTCATGGTTACCCACAGTGTGAAGGCGGCCAGTCACGCCAAAAGGGTGCTGTTCATCAAGGACGGGGAGATCTTCCATCAGCTCTACCGGGGTGAACTGACGGTGGAGCAGATGTATGAACGGATTGCAGATACTCTGACTCTGCTGGCGGCAGGAGGTGGGGCCCGTGTTTAGGATGCTCTACTTGAAGCTGGCTGTCCAAGGGATCAAGCGCAACTCCCAGGCTTATCTGCCCTACTTGGGGGCCTGTCTGACCATGGTGATGATGTTCTACCTCATCCTGTTCCTGGCGGTCAATCCGGGCCTGGATCCGATGACGGGCGGTAGGACTATCCAGCTGCTGCTCAATTTAGGATGTATCGTCGTGGCCTTCTTTGCCGTGATCTTTTTGTTCTACACGCACAACTTCCTCATCCGTCAGCGCAAGAAGGAATTGGGATTGTACCACATCCTGGGTATGGAGAAACACCATCTGGCCCGGATCCTGACCTGGGAAACGGTCCTGACCGCTGGGTTGAGCGTCGCTCTTGGACTGGCAGCCGGTGTTCTGCTCTCCAAACTGATGCTTCTGCTCCTGCTCAAGCTCCTAGGGGTGCCGGCTCCCATCGGTTTTGTCGTACCCGGTTACGCGGTGGCCACCACCCTGAAGCTTTTCGGAGGGATCTTTCTGGCCATCTATCTCAATACCCTCCGCCAGGTGTACCGATTGCTGCCCATTGAGCTGTTGCGGGCCAGCCAGGTGGGAGAGCGGGAGCCCAAATCCCGCTGGCTGTTGGCTGTGCTAGGTGGGATCAGTTTAGGAATCGGCTACTACATGGCGCTGACCATCGTTCATCCTCTAGATGCCTTGGTGTACTTCTTCATCGCCGTCATCTTCGTGATGATCGGTACGTACCTGCTTTTTGTGGCGGGGAGCATCGCCTTCCTCAAGCTTCTGCGGGCTAACC
>JAAYMI010000137.1 GCA_012521465.1 Bacillota bacterium
CGAAGGCCCGCCGTAGTGCCTTGTATCTTTCCATATTCAGCCTAATCCTGCTGGGGCTGGCCTTTTTAGCTGACCGGTACCCGAGCCTGGCCATTGTCGCAGTGCTGTTTTCTCCCTTCGGCCACGAGCTTGTGATATACTTAGGGCAGAAGGCGGAACGCTCGCGGCCGCCCGTCTTCCAGACCGACTCTGGAGTTATGGTTTTGGCTGTGCATCCCGGTTCTCCGGCAGAGAAGATGGGGCTTGGGCCAGGCGATGTGATCCGCTCCGTGAATGGGATTACTGTGGATGATCTCCCTGCCTTGGTCCAGGAGCTTTCACCGTGGGTGGTGGACCCGATCTTTACCGTGGAGAACAGCCTGCAGACACCCAGCAGCCGTACGGTGAGTTTTCGTGGGAAAGTGCCGCCCTTAGGCATCATCCCAGCTCCCCACCCGCACCAGCGTTTTTATATGCGCTTTGGTGAAAGCCCTGTGCAGCGCTTGTGGAACAGGTGGAGGCGGAAGAGGAAGTGAGAGCTTGTGAGCGGTTTGGAGAGCAGAAAGGAACCGCGTCCTGCCGGCTGGATTATGTACAGCTTGGCGCTGGCTTTGGTGATCATAACTGGACTGGCTTGTGTGGTGCAGTGGAATTCCCTGCAGGCTGAGGTAACGCAGTCGCCGGCCAACCTTTCCCTTGTTCTGGAGCTTTCCCAAGCAGATTTAGGGGTAGATTGGGAGCAGTTCTGGGCAGAAGCAGGATTTCTCGTGGCTGCGAGGGCGGAATCTGTATCTAAGCGTGTAGAGCGGGTGGGAGACCAGGAGCTGACTTGGGAGCAGACTCTGGAGGAGTGGCTCTTGGTTCCAGGAGAGCCCGAACTCAACCTTGGCCGGGCGCTTGCCCAACTTGTCGCGGATTTCCCTATTGGCAGGCAGTGCCTATTCCTTGAGCGAGATGCTTCTGGTTATGTGCTGGGGGCTTTGGTGAAGGTTCCAGGCGCGGAGCAGTATATTCCGGCCCGGACGTGGCGGTTTGTCGAGGTTACCGCAGCTCAGGTGCGGGCGCAGTATGAACAAATGGCCCAGGAGGAGAACGCGGGTGCAGCCCTGCCGCCTCGCTTGGCTGTGGTGGTGGATGACTGGGGCTATGATTCCCCTGCCGCCAGGCAGCTCTTGCGCTATCCGCTGCCCCTGACCATTGCCGTGCTGCCGTACCTGCCATCGTCAAGAGAGATAGCGCTTACCGCGGCGGGAAACGGCTATGATGTAATTCTGCACCAGCCCATGGAGCCCCTGGACAGTACCCAGAATCCGGGTCCTGGTGCGATTTATCTGGATATGGAAGGCGAAGCCATTGCGGAGCAGCTGCGGGCCAATCTGCAGCACCTGCCCTCTGTGGTGGGGGTTAACAACCACATGGGTTCCCGGGCTACATCAGATCTGCGGGTGATGGAGCACATTTTTGGGGTTCTGCGGGAAGCAGACCTGTTTTTCCTAGACAGCTACACCATCAATACCAGCGTTGCTGGCGAAGCCGCGCAGCTCAGCGGCGTACCTTATGCCGTAAATGACCTGTTTATCGACAATATTAACGATGAGGAGTACATCATACAGCAGATTCGCCAGGGCATAGCTTTAGCTAAGCGCCGCGGCAGCGCAGTGATAATCGGGCATGTCAGGACGCGCACTGCCGCCGCACTGTGGCGGATGCTTCCGGAGATAATCGAATCTGGTGTTATGCTGGTTCCGGTGTCAGCCCTGCTTAAGACTCCGTAGAGGTCGGCTGCTGCATATGCCGTTCCCGAGCCTCGTGAATAACCTCCAGAGCAGCCTGCTTGGGGTGCCAATCTCCCACGCGGGTCTTCTTTTTCTCCAGATCTTTGTAAACCTGGAAGAAGTGAGTTACTTCCCGCAGTAGGTGGGGAGGGACGTCAGAGAGCTCCTTTACCCAATTCCACTGGGGATCGCTGATGGGCACGCACAGGATCTTTTGGTCGGGGCCCTTCTCATCCCACATTTCGAACATGCCTACGGGCTCGACTCGGATGTAGCAGCCTGGAAACGTAGCTTCGCCCACCAGCACCAGGGCATCGAGTGGATCCCCATCCTCTGCAAGGGTCTCGGGGATGAAACCGTAGTCGGCTGGGTAGTGTACTGCTGAAAACAGCATGCGGTCCAGGTAGAAACGCCCTGTACGGGGATCATACTCGTATTTGTTGCGGCTGCCACGAGGGATCTCAACAATTACCAAGATGCTCATAGTTTTCCTCCGTTGACGCGCTGACTGCAGTCTGATATGATAAAGCAAGCGAACGCATGTTCCGTTTTGAGGCCCGCCTTGCATGGGGCTAAATTCGGCACCTGCCAGCAAAAATCCTGGAAGAATTGAGATAAGTTAAGGGGGTTGTTATGGTGCAGAGATCGTTTCAAGTTGAATCTGATTTTCAGCCCTCAGGAGATCAACCAGAAGCCATCCAGCAGCTGGTAGAGGGCTTGCGCCGTGGCATGCCCTTTCAGACTCTGCTGGGAGTGACCGGTTCAGGCAAGACTTTTACTATGGCCAAGGTCATCGAGGCAGTGCAAAAACCAACACTAGTGATAGCTCACAATAAGACTTTGGCCGCGCAGCTGTGCAACGAGTTTCGCGCCTTCTTTCCCCACAATGCGGTTCACTACTTCGTGAGTTACTATGACTATTACCAGCCGGAGGCGTATGTACCTCAGACTGATACGTATATTGAGAAAGACGCTTCGATCAACGACGAGATCGACAGGCTGCGCCATGCAGCTACTAGTGCTTTGTTCGAAAGGCGCGATGTGATTATCGTAGCCAGTGTGTCCTGTATATATGGGTTAGGTTCTCCGGAAGACTATGTAGCTATGACTTTTTCCCTGCGCAGTGGGGAATACCGTGACCGGGACCACATTCTCAGGCGCTTAGTCGGGCTGCAGTATGAGCGCAATGATATCGGATTTCGTCGGGGAACTTTCCGAGTTAGGGGCGATGTGATTGAGATCATCCCGGTGGGGAGCGAATCGGTTTACCGCATCGAGATGTTCGGTGATGAAATCGACCGCATTCTAGAGCTGGATCCCATCACAGGAGAAGTTCTGGCCGAGCCTGAAGAGATGGCCATCTATCCCGCGTCCCACTTTATCACGCCAGAAGACAAACTCCGCCGGGCAATTCCTGCTATCGAGGCGGAGTTGGAAGAACGCCTGCGAGAGCTGCGCAGCCAGAACAAACTCTTGGAAGCGCAGCGCCTGGAGCAGCGCACGCGCTACGATCTGGAGATGCTGCAGGAGTTGGGCTACTGCCAGGGAATTGAAAACTATTCTCGCCATTTGAGCGGGCGGGGTCCAGGTGAGACTCCTACCACCCTGCTGGATTACTTCCCCAAGGACTATCTGATGATGATCGATGAATCGCACCAGACGATCCCGCAGGTAGGGGCCATGTACAATGGCGACCGCTCCCGCAAACAGACCTTGGTTGAATTTGGCTTTCGCCTCCCTTCGGCTCTAGACAACCGGCCCCTCACGTTTGAGGAGTTTGAGCAGCATATGAATCAGGTTATTTTCGTGTCGGCAACGCCGGGTCCGTATGAGCGTAAGCATTCCCAGCAAATTGTGGAGCAGGTGATTCGGCCCACTGGATTGGTGGATCCCGAAGTGATTGTGCGGCCTGCCAAGGGTCAGATTGATGACCTGCTGGACGAAATTGACACTGTGATTAAGCGCAACGAGCGGGTGTTGATTACAACCCTCACGAAGAAAATGGCAGAAGACCTCACAGGTTATTTGACGGACGCTGGTATCAAGGTGCGTTACCTCCATTCAGACATTGAGACTCTGGATCGGATCGCCATATTGAGGGATCTGCGTTTGGGAGCGTTTGATGTCCTGGTAGGTATTAATCTGCTCCGGGAAGGCCTGGACCTGCCGGAGGTGTCCCTGGTGGCCATCCTCGACGCGGATCAGGAGGGTTTTCTCCGATCCGAAACCTCTCTGATCCAGACCATTGGCCGGGCGGCCCGCAATGCCTCGGGGCGGGTAGTAATGTATGCTGATCGGATCACTGATTCGATGCAGCGCGCGATTGACGAGACCAACCGCAGGCGCCGCATTCAACTGGAGTATAACCAGAAAATGGGTATCACGCCTGAAACAATCCGCAAGGCAGTGACCGATATCGCCCAGGATCTGGCAGAAGCCAAAGTGGCAGAGGAAAAGGCGAAATACACTGCCAAAGGTCCAGTGCGTTCTCTGAAAGAGGTTGTGGAATACATCAGAGAACTGGAGGAAGAGATGTTTGCTGCCGCGAAGGAGCTCAACTTTGAAAGGGCTGCTCAGCTCCGGGACGAAATACAGGAACTGCGCGTGGAAATGGGGTTGTCAGTTTGAGTAGAGAAAATGTGCTGCGAATTCAAGGTGCGCGCCAGCACAATTTGAAGAGTATAAATCTTGAAATTCCCCGGGATAAGCTGGTGGTGATTACGGGGCTGTCCGGTTCGGGTAAGTCTTCCCTGGCTTTTGATACAATCTATGCGGAAGGCCAGCGGCGCTATGTAGAGTCCCTTTCCGCGTATGCCCGTCAGTTCTTAGGTCAGATGGACAAGCCGGATGTGGACATGATTGAGGGGCTTTCTCCGGCAATTGCCATTGACCAGAAGACTACCAGCCGCAATCCCCGCTCGACGGTGGGAACCGCGACGGAGATCTACGATTATCTCCGGTTGCTGTTCGCGCGGATCGGCAGGCCTCACTGTCCCAAGTGCGGTAAACCTATTACGCAGCAGACGGTGGAGCAGATTGTGGACCAAGTCATGGCGCTGCCGGAGCGCACCAGGATCCAGGTGCTTTCACCGGTGGTCCGGGGCCGGAAGGGGGAGCACCGCAAGCTTTTTGAGGAGATCCGTAAGGACGGTTTTGTGCGGGTGAAGGTTGATGGGGCGATTATGGAACTTAGCTCTGAGATCAACCTGGACAAGAACAAGAAACACGATATTGCCATCGTGGTTGACCGCATCGCCGTCCGCCCCGATATCCAAGGACGGCTCAGTGACTCCGTTCAGACTGCCCTCAGCCGGGCCGGGGGTATTGTGGTAATCGATGTAATTGACGGAGAAGAGCTGGTGTTCAGCGAGAAGTTTGCCTGCGTAGACTGTGGGATTTCTATGGAAGAGCTGACCCCGCGGATGTTTTCCTTCAACAGTCCTTATGGCGCCTGCCCCGTGTGTGACGGTTTAGGTCAGAAGCAGGACATCGACCCGGAACTGGTGGTAGATCCCCACCTGTCCTTGGATGAAGGAGCTTTGATTCCCTGGCGCGGGAGCAAGAGCCGCTGGCTGTCCTCCATCTTTGACAGCGTATGCCGGAAGTACCAGATTCCGCGGGATGTGCCCTTCCAGGAGCTCCCGCCGGAGCAGCAGCACATCCTGCTGTATGGGCTGGGCGGCGAGGAAGTGAGTTTCCTCTATGTGAACCAAGCTGGCCGGGAGCGGGAGTTTGAGTCCACCTTCTCGGGCGTCATCCCCTGGTTGGAGCAGCGCTACCGGGAGAGTACCTCGGACTGGGTGCGGGCAGACATAGAGCAGTACATGAGCGTGCAGGTCTGCCCAGCTTGTTCAGGCAAGCGCCTTCGCCCCGAGGTCTTAGGAGTGACCGTGGGCGGATTGAACATCATTCAGGTGACGGAAATGTCGGTGCGGCAGTGCCAAGCCTTCTTCCAGAACCTGCAGCTCACGGACAGAGAGCTGTATATTGCTCACCAAATCCTGAAAGAGATCAAGGCACGGCTGGGTTTCTTGGTAAATGTGGGGTTGGATTACCTCACCCTCGATCGTACTGCTGGTACCCTTTCTGGGGGAGAAGCACAGCGGATTCGCTTGGCTACCCAGATTGGTTCTGGCCTCGTGGGTGTACTGTATATTCTTGATGAACCCAGCATCGGCCTCCACCAGCGGGACAATGAGAAGCTTCTCGATGCCCTCCGCCGTTTGCGGGACTTAGGCAACACTCTGCTCGTGGTGGAGCACGATGAAGATACGATCCGGGCGGCAGATTGGATCGTCGATATGGGTCCAGAAGCAGGCAGCCAGGGTGGCTATGTCGTTGCCCAGGGGACTATCGCTGATATCTGTGCCGAACCACAGTCCATCACGGGGCAGTATCTCTCAGGAGTCAAGGCGATCAGAATACCGCCGGCGCGCCGCAAGCCCAATGGCTGTTGGCTGCGGGTGAAGGGTGCCCAAGAGAACAACCTCAAGAACATCGACGTGGACTTCCCCATGGGCGTGCTGGTGGCTGTTACAGGGGTATCTGGTTCGGGGAAGAGTACGCTTGTGAACGAGATTCTTTTTAAGCGCCTCAGCAAAGAGCTGTACAGATCCCATGCTAAACCGGGCCGTCACGAGGGTATCGAAGGCCTGGAGCACGTGGATAAGGTGATCGAAATCGATCAATCGCCGATTGGGAGGACCCCCAGGTCGAACCCTGCCACGTACACAGGAGTGTTTGACAGTATTCGAGAGGTATTTGCCCTCACCAACGAAGCTCGCCTGCGGGGGTACACGAAGGGGAGGTTCAGTTTCAACGTGAAGGGCGGGCGGTGTGAAGCCTGCAAAGGGGACGGGATCATCCGCATTGAAATGCACTTCCTGCCTGACGTGTACGTTCCCTGTGATGTCTGCAAGGGCAGACGATACTCCCGGGAGACTCTGCAGGTGAAGTATAAGGGCAAGTCCATCGCTGATATCTTAGACATGCGCGTAGAAGAAGCCCTAGAGTTCTTCAAGAACATCCCAAAGATTCAGCGCAAGATTCAGACGCTCTACGATGTCGGATTAGGGTATATCAAGCTCGGGCAGCCAGCCACAGAGCTTTCGGGAGGCGAAGCTCAGCGGGTGAAGCTCGCTACCGAACTCAGCCGCCGCAGTAACGGGCGGACGGTATACATTCTCGATGAGCCTACTACCGGACTCCATTTCGAGGATATCCGCAAACTGCTGCAGGTCCTCAACCGTCTGGTCGATGCCGGCGATACCGTGATCGTGATTGAACACAACTTGGACGTGATCAAAACCGCGGACTACATCATCGACCTAGGACCAGAGGGCGGCGATGCGGGCGGTAAGGTAGTGGCGGTGGGCACTCCCGAAGAAGTTGCGCAGGTGCCGGAGTCACATACCGGCCGCTTTCTCAGGCGGGTATTGGCGGATCCCCGGGCTCTGCCTAGTGAACTGAAGGTGGATGTGCGATGAATCTGGAGCACAAGCTGAATACTCTGCCTACTCGACCTGGGGTTTATCTCATGAAGAACGAGGCTGGCGAGATCATCTATGTGGGGAAGGCCAAGAACCTCCGCAGTCGGGTGCGCTCTTATTTTCAGCAATCCAAAGACCATTCGCCAAAAGTGCGGGTACTGGTTAGCCACATCGCGGACTTCGAGTACATTGTCACCGACTCGGAAGTAGAAGCTCTGATTCTCGAGAACAATCTGATTAAGGAGCACACCCCCTGGTATAATGTGCGGCTGAAAGATGACAAGACTTACCCGTACATTAAGGTAACCTTAAATGAGCACTTCCCCCGGGTTCTGCTGGTGCGGAGCCGTGTAAACGACGGGGCAAGATACTTCGGCCCCTACACAGATGTGGGTGCCGTTCGGGAAACACTCGCGTTCTTGCGGGCTATTTTTCCGGTGCGCACCTGCCGCAAGGAGATCAAGCCCGGCGCCTCAGATCGGCCGTGCCTGAATTATCACTTGGGACGGTGTGAAGCTCCCTGTGCTGGGCTTGTTTCGGTGGACGCATACCGCGCTATGATTGATGAAGTGGTTGCCTTTCTGGAGGGAAAGGTGGATCACGTTATCCCTAAACTGACAGCCAAGATGCAGGAAGCCGCGGATAAACTTGAGTACGAGAAAGCGGCCCGGATCAGGGACCAGATTCAGGCCATCCGCAAAATGGCGGAACGGCAGAAGATCGTGGCGGATCACGCGGAGGATCAAGATTATCTTGGCTACGCTCGGGTAAGCGACCTCGCCTGCGTGCAGGTCTTCTATGTCCGGGGCGGCAAGGTGGTAGGGCGCGATCACTTCCTGCTGGACTGCTCTCAAGAAGAGGATGAACGGGAACTTATGGCTGCGTTCATCAAGCAGTTTTACGCCCAGGCTGCATATATACCCAGATCCATCTTTCTCCCCCTTGAACTGGAGGAAATGGAAGATCTGGAAAGCTGGCTGACTGAGCTGCGGGGAAGCCGCACCTACCTGCACGTGCCCAAACGGGGGGCAAAGAGAGAACTTGTGCAGATGGTGATGGAAAACGCCAGCACTGTGCTGCAGGTAGCCCGTTCCCGGGAGGAGAGGCGCGAGAAGGATATTGCCGAGGCACTACAGCAGCTGGCGGAAGTCTTGGGGCTGGCAGCTCCGCCGACGCGCATCGAAGCCTATGACATCTCCAATACGCAGGGGAAAGAGATCGTAGCCTCCATGGTAGTGATGATCGATGGGAAACTCGCGGGAGATGAATACCGCCGGTTTCGGATTCGGGATGTGCAGGACGGCCCTAACGACTATCTTGCTATGCAGGAAGTGATCGGGAGGCGGTTTCGCCGGGGCCTGCAGGAACAGGCAGAAGGGCGAGCAGGCAAGTTTGGTGCCTTTCCTGACCTCGTGCTGATTGACGGCGGCAAGGGGCAGCTGAACGCAGCCATTCACGTTCGGGATGAACTGAGCCTGGATATCCCGTTTATCAGCTTAGCGGAAAGGCTGGAGGAGGTTTTCGTGGAAGGCAGATCGGAACCCGTGAATCTGCCCCGCACCACAAAGGGTTCGCTCCTGCTGCAGCGGCTCAGGGACGAAGCCCATCGTTTTGCCCTGACGTATCACCGCAACTTGCGGGGCAAGGCCAGCCGCAGTTCGATGCTGGACCAGATCCCCGGGATAGGCCCGAAGCGCAAAAAGGCCCTTTTGCGCCACTTCGGCACGGTGAAGGCCATCCGCCAGGCTTCGGTGGATGAACTCTGTCAGGTGGAAGGGATCAACCGCAAGGTGGCACAGGAGATCTATCAATACATGCACGGAGCCGAGGGAGAGGCTTAGCCTCCGCCCTCGGCTCCTTTTCGATGCGCTTTCGCTTAGAAGTGCACTGTAACGCCTACTGTTACCCCAGAGTATCCAGCACTAGTGGGTCCAAGTTCATCTACATCATACTTGAATTCTCCGACACTGTAGGAACCGCCCTGCACTCCCAGGCGAACGGAGTACTGAGCCGTCACATCGTATTCGAGGCCAAGCTGGTAGTGATACGCACTGCCATCGATCTGCTTGATTGACTTGTTACCTTGAGTGTACTCCCACTTCAGCCAAGGAGCTGCAGTGAAATAGGCATCGGCGGAGAAGTTCTCTGCTAGAGTAAAGCGCACGGCAGCCTGACCGCTGAAGCCTCTGCCTGCTAAGCCCACTTGAGCGTTGTCTCTGACGGCGGAGTGTTTCAGGTTCAGCCACATCAAGCTGTATCCAAGTCCGCCGTACACCTCCATTCCCGTCTCTTGGAGGAAGCGGTAGCTCGCACCCAGGTTAGCAAATGAACGGCCGTGCGTCGATTTTTCCTCAACCTCGTTCACTGTCATGTTGAGGCGATTGGCGTTTTGGTAGAGAACGTTGAACAGCAGATCCTGGTGGCTGTATGTACCTAGCGCCAGCACAGACCATTCGGAAACACTACCTTTGGTTTCTTTATCTAAGAGACTACTGTAACTGGTACCGCCGTAGGTCAGCTGCGCCTTAACATCGAACTGGGCTAGGCCAGGAGCAGCCAAGCTCAAGACCAGAGCTGCGGTTAAGACTGCAATCCAAGTTCTTGCCACACCTCGCACTTCCTTTCCATAGATAGACTCTTATGTATAATATACAGCTTCTGCCCAGGTTTTTCTAGGGGTACACCGAAATTTGGCAGGAATGCACAGTTTCCCAGAGAAGATCAACATATAATCGAGACATCAAAGGAGGATGTAGTAGTGAAGCGTGGATTAGTGTTAACTCTGTGCATGGTCTTCTTGTTAGCCTTCAGCAGTATGGCCCTCGCGGTTTCTTTCTCCGCCGATGGGTCCTACCTGCTGGGCAAGAATAAGGTTGGAGATACTGAAACCAAAGTGAGCGGTTTCTTGGTGGGCGCAAACGGGGAAGTGTATCCCAACATTCTCGTGGAAGGGCGTTTCTTGAGCTTGTCTGAGTCAGAGGAAGGCAAATCCGGCAGCCAGACGATCTTGAGCGGTTCTGTCTCCTACCGGTTGATCCAAGAAGGCGAACTGGAAGTTCTGGTGGGCGGCGGATACCTTACATACAATGCCAAGGCAGACGGCGAAGCCGAAGCTGAGGCAGGAGCCGGTTTGTTTGGAAAACTGGGAGTCGCATTTCGGCCCCTTGACAAGCTGGCCCTCGTGGGTGATGTGGGCTACGCTCCTCAGCTGAAGTTCGGCGATGATGCCGAAGACAAAAAGACATTCCTCACCGGCCGCATCTCCCTCAGCTATGAAGTTTTGGAACAGCTGAGCGTGCAGGCAACGGTAGTGCGGACTGGTCTTGGAGGCTCTGAAAACACAAATCTGGTGTACGGTGGCGGTATCGTCTTTACCTTCTAGTCTAAACCTTACCGATTCTTCTAGGCTCCTCATGGTAGGAGCCTTGATTATTGTCTAAAATCAAGGTTTATCCTTGACATCATTAAGGTTAAGGTTTAATATCTATACATAGAATAGAGATTTTTAAGTGTGAGGTTTGAAGAAATTAAGGGGTGGAGTCAATGTCGAAGAAGATGCTCACAGCTTGCCCAGTGTGCGGCAAACCCCTGCGGGTGACCCGTCTGCGGTGCAACCACTGCGATACCACCATCGAGGGCACGTTTGAAACCTGCAAATTCTGTCAGCTCACTGCGGAGCAGCGAGATTTTGTCGAAGTGTTCCTTACTGCCCGGGGGAATATCAAGGAGGTAGAGCGTCTGCTGGGGATCTCCTATCCCACAGTACGCAGCCGTCTGGACGCCGTGATTGAGGCCCTGGGCTACCGGGTCGAGCGGGATCAGAACAGCCAGCGCCGGGAAGTTTTGCAGGCACTAGACAAGGGCGAGATAACGCCTGAGGAAGCCATCAGATTACTGAGGAGTTAGGGGAGGTACGGGCCATGAACGAAGAGCAAAGGCTGATCTTGAAGATGCTGGAAGAAGGCAAGATCTCTGCTGCTGAGGCTGAGGCTCTGCTGAATGCCTTGGGGCAGGCAGAACCTTTGGAAGAGGAAGAACGCAGCTCCGATCTTTGGTCGAAGGTGGAAAAGCAGGGAGAAGAATTCGCGGAGCGGGTAGAGTCGGCGGCGGAGCGGTTTGCCCGCACGTTGGAAACCAAGGTGGAGTACCGCCTCGCGGATAGGCTGTCAAAGTTGTCGAAGATGATCAGCCGCTTTCCCTTTGTATCCCAGGAAGATACGTATGAATTTCGCCAGGAGTTCCAGGGCAGTTTCAAGCAGGACGGAGACATTGTCTGCAAGCTGAGGACGGGCAATGGCCGGATCAGCGTGCGGGGATGCAGCGATCCCGGCTTCCGGTTGACCGTGGTGCAGCGGATCCGCGCCAAGGATCGGGAGACCGCCCTAAGCAAGCTGCACCATCTGGAAATCCCCAGTGATGAGCCGATCCAGGAGCTGCAGATCGAGATACCCAGTTTTCCAGATGCCACTGTATCCCTGGAGCTAGAGGTGCCCCGGTCCTTGATTTATCAGCTGGATCTAGCAACACACAACGGAGCCATAGCCTTGGCGGACCTCTATGGCCGGACTGTGCAGCTCAGCACTGCAAATGGTTCCATTACTGCCCAAGGGCTGCAGTCGGAGCAGATCCACTGCACTACTGTAAACGGCGCGTGCAGGGTGGATCACACCACGACAGACGTGTTTGTAGGCCGTACGGGCAACGGATCGTTTCGGTTAGAAGGGCTCCAGAGTGAGCAGGTGGAATGCGAAACGTCGAATGGCTCCATCCGAATCGAGCCAGTAGTGCGGGGTACAGCGCACTATAGCCTTACCACGACTAACGGTTCTGTCCGAGTTGACCTCAGCCGGTCTAGTGAGGCAAAGACTGCCTTTGACCTCCACACTTTTGTGGGCAGAATCGTTGTGCCCGAGGAAGGCTTTGAGATGACCCATGTGGACCGCCAATCTGGCGGTTGGCATGTGGTGGGCCGCTCTCCCGACTTCGAGGCGGGCTCAAGCCGCCTGCACCTGAATGTGCGCACCGGTTCAGGCTCCATACGGGTTGGCTTTGGTGGAGGTGAGCGCGATTAACGCTGAGCGCATTCAAATCCTCACCATGCTGCATGAGGGGAAAATCAGTGTGGCTGAAGCAGAACGTCTGCTGGAGGCCATCGCCGGCGGCGAACGTACTGACGAGGAGCGGTTTTTGCGCCTTCGCATCACCGAGCGGGATCAGGTTGCGGCCAGTATCCGAATACCGTTAGGGCTGGTAGAGCGGCTGCTCAGTGCGGCCCGAAGCGCCAGTCAGGCTGGAATCGAATGGCCGAGTGTCCTGTCCAAGATCCAAGCAGGAATGGGCGGTAGGCTTGTCGAAATTGAGGAACCGAATGAAGACCGAAAGGTCGAAATATTAGTAGAGTAGAGGCGGACAGCAACCGCCTCTTTTAAGTGGAGGGAACTACGTGGTCAAATTGATTGTATCGGACTTGGACGATACACTGCTGACGGATAAGCTCACCATATCCCAGGCAGATATGGACGCCATTGCCCAGGCACAGGCACAGGGGATGATCTTTACGATTGCCACGGGGCGGATGTTTGTAGCCACACTGCCTTTTGCCAAGCAGCTTGGGCTCCCACCTGAGAGACCGATTATCTGCTATAACGGCGCGGTAGTGCAGAGCGTCAGCGGGCAGGTGGTTTATGAGAATCCCATCCGCCATGAATTGGCTCTGGACATCGTGGAGTATTGTACTTCCCAAGGGTGGACCACCAACGTCTATTACCATGACGCGCTGTATGTGAGCGAGATCAATTCCGATGTGGAGTACTATCTGTCCTTTGCTGAAGTGCCCACTTACCCTGTGGGTAATCTGGGAGAGTTCTTGAAGGAGGAACGCAAAGCGCCGCCGAAGATCCTTATCATCTCACCGGAAGAACTGAACAGCACTAGGCAGAATCTGCTGGTGGAAAGGTACGGACAGGACACACAGATCGTGCAGTCCAAGCGCCGCTATCTGGAGATCACAAGTGCAGATGCACATAAAGCAAGTGCTTTAGAGTGGGTGGTGCAGAAGCTGGGTATCACCATGGGCGAGGTCTTGGCCATAGGAGACAGCAACAATGATGTGGAGATGCTGCGCCGGGCAGGGATCGGTGTGGCTGTAGCCAATGCAGTTCCGGCTGCTAAGACGGCTGCAGACTACATTGCCGCCAGCAATAGTGAGGGCGGAGTAGCCGAGGCCATAAGGCGCTACGCGCTCGTATAGGGTGCCGGAAGGGGTTTTTCACAGATCCCAGTAGATTACTGCGGGTTTTTTTACAATGAAGGTGAAGTTTCTTTTGCCAAAATGAGAGATGTGTGTTATTATTACTCTGTAATATAATACGATTCCGGGCTCCACAGCCCGAGTCTCAGGATACCTGAGATATAAATCCGTTGGAGAGGAGATTTACCGTTGGCACAAGTACTGCTGAAAAATGTTACAAAGCGCTTTGGCAACGTGGTTGCCGTGAACAACGTCAGTCTGGACATCAAGGATAAGGAGTTTATCGTCCTGGTCGGCCCGTCGGGATGTGGAAAATCCACCACCCTGCGGATGGTAGCCGGCTTGGAGGAAATCAGTGAAGGTACCATTACCATCGGTGATACCGTGGTAAACGACGTTCCTCCAAAAGATCGGGACATCGCCATGGTGTTCCAGAACTACGCTCTCTATCCCCACATGGACGTGTACAACAACATGGCGTTCGGCTTGAAGCTGCGCAAATTCCCCAAGCATGAGATTGACCAGCGTGTAAAGGAAGCCGCGAAGATGCTGGGTATCGAGAATTTGCTCGACCGCAAGCCGAAGGCGCTTTCCGGTGGTCAGCGTCAGCGTGTTGCTGTTGGCCGTGCCATTGTGCGTGAACCAAAGGTGTTCCTGATGGACGAACCGCTGTCCAACCTCGACGCTAAGCTGCGTGTGCAGATGAGAGCTGAGCTCAGCAAGCTGCACAATCGCCTCCAGACCACCATTATCTATGTTACCCACGACCAAACCGAGGCCATGACCATGGGTGACCGGATTGTGGTCATGAAGGACGGCGTCATCCAGCAAGTAGGTGCTCCTCTGGAGATCTACAACTATCCCAACAACATTTTCGTTGCTGGCTTTATCGGCAGCCCTGCCATGAACTTCCTCGATGTAGTGCTCCGCAGAGAAGACGGAACCTACTTCATCGATGCCAAGACCTTTAAGCTGCCTATTCCAGCAGAAAAAGCTGCTGGCATTCAAAATCTGGGCAAGTACATTGACAAGCATGTTATCATGGGTATCCGCCCAGAGGATATTGAAGACGTTGCCCTCATCGAGCATGACCCGGCAACCACCCTTGAGGCCGATATCGACGTTACTGAGCCCATGGGTGCCGAAGTTTATGTCTACTTCTCCTCCGGGGACAACAGCTTTATTGCCCGCCTCGATGCGGCAACGAAGGCCACCGATGGCGGCCGCCTGAAGGTTGGCTTCAACATGCAGAAGATTCACCTGTTCGACAAGGATACCGAAGAGGTAATCCGGTAAGACTGAAATCACGGGGAGGCTGGCAGCAAGGCTGCAGCCTCCTTTTTGCGCGCTGTGGTGCCTTTTGAGGACTGGAATAATCTACATGGCCCGCAAGGGAAGGAATCCTGTGTGCTGAGCAGAAATGTAATACACGAACCATCACCAATGCAGCACCAAACACAGCACCGTTCTTTTTTTCGCCGCATCTATAACTTATGTTAGTTATCATAACAGGTGGTGGATTTCAGCCGCAGTCAATCTTCCCAGAAAGGAGGTGCGTCCCCTTGGAACGACAGCGAGCTGAAAGTGCGCAGGGAGAACAGTACCGATCACAGCCGGGGATGACACGCAGAGGAAACATGGATACTCGAGCATGACATCCCTAACCGCACCACTATCAAAAAGACCTGCGTTCTGCAAAACTCACACGCAAAAAAAGGGGATATGCTAACTATGAAAAGAACAATCGCAGCTATTTCTCTAGTAATCGCATTGGTAATGGCCGGCCCAGTCGCTGCCGCTGGTATCGACTTTGGCGGTTCGATTGAGACACACATTGAAGTTAACCGCAGTGTAGAGGGCGAAGTAGATGTTACTCCCGCCTCTGAACTGAGCCTCAATCTTGGCTTTACCGCTGCTCAAGATAAGCTCAGAGCTGGTATCCAGTTCGGCTTGTCTGATGAGTATGCTCAGCTGATGCCCACCGGCATTTCGCTCGGTGACATTGCTCTCAAGCAGGCTTTCATCGAGGCTGACGGTGCATACTGGCACGGCGGTCCTGAGGCAACAACCCGCTTTGGTACTCTGGACATCGCCTACAGCCCGTACGCCAGCGTGAAGAACCACAGCGGTGTCAG
>JAAYMI010000138.1 GCA_012521465.1 Bacillota bacterium
ATTCCTTTGAAGGTGTGGAGAAGTCCTACGCCATTCAGGCTGGCCGCGAAGTACGGATCATGGTAAAACCCGACAAGATCGATGACGCGGCATCAATACAGCTCAGCAGGGACATTGTAAAGAAGATCGAAGCGGAGCTGGAGTATCCTGGACAAATCAAAGTAAAAGTGATCAGAGAAACTAGAGCTGTAGAATACGCTAAGTAAACCAGGCATATAGCAGGCTTATATGCCTGGTTTTCCCATAAGTCAGGAGGAATGACAGGTGGAACGCACTGAGGGCGAGCATCATACACCAGATATGGGCTCTGAACAGGTCAACTTACTCATCTCTCTCCTCATCAGGTTTCCACAGGTTAGTGCGGTGCACTATGACCCGGCTGATCGCTCCCTGCGCTTCGTCTATCTTTTGCGGGATGTACACAGGGAGCAGCTGCACAGCTTTGTAGAGAAAGCCAAGCTATATCTGCAGACGTTTCACAGTATCGCGCCAAGTTCCGTTCAGGCACCTAAGGTGGCGGCGATCCAGCACGAACAGGCTGAGGACCTGTGGGTTCTGCAGATCAGGCGTGATGTGGCGAGTTTAACCTACGAAGAGATCAATCTCGTGAATGAAGTGGTGGCAGATTCCCTCGGTGAAGCAGTGGTGTGTGACAGTGTGGAAAACAACAATGACGAATTCTTTGATGAAGACCTGGCCATCGCTGCGCTGCTTTCTTCCGGCGGAGCATTTGGCAATGAAAAATTGTCTGGCTTTCGGGAAAAAGGCAGAGTATTGGTGTTCAGCACACCGATGAACAGCTGAGGTGAACTTATGCGGGTTTTGCTTCTAGGAGACATCTATGGACGGCCTGGGCGGAAGATTGTGGCTGAGTACCTGCCACAGCTGCGAGAAGAGTACCAGCCTGACTTAGTCATTGCCAATGGGGAGAACGCGGCTGGTGGCTTTGGACTTACGAAAGCTACGGCGGAGGAGCTCTTTTCATTGGGTATCCACGTTCTCACTAGCGGGAACCACATATGGGACCAGAAAGAGATGCTTACCTACATTGATAGTGAAGCGCGCGTTTTGCGTCCCGCCAACTATCCTCCAGGTGTCCCTGGCCAGGGTGTATTCATCCACAGAGAAAAGGCCTTGGCGGTAATTAATATTAGTGGACGTGTATACATGGATGACTTTGACTGTCCGTTTCGCGCCATGGATCAGATTCTTGGCAACCTTCCCGGCTATGTGAAATATACTATTGTGGACTTTCACGCTGAGGCTACTTCTGAAAAATTGGCGCTGGGGTACTACCTCGACGGGAAGGTAAGCGCCGTGGTTGGCACTCATACTCATGTACCCACAGCCGATCTGCGGATCTTGCCTGGGGGGACGGCTTATGTAACAGATTTAGGGATGTGCGGACCTCTCAACGGCGTTTTGGGGGTAGATCGTGAGCAGATAATCGGGAAGTTTCTTACGCAGATGCCGACCCGCTTCCATGTAGCCAAAGGACCTGTTCAGCTCTGGGGCGTTGTGGTCGAACTGGACGAACGGGGTCAAGCTGTTAAGGTAAATCGTGTCGAAAGGTATAATTTTAACATCTGAAAAGAGGAATTTACCAGAAAACCGCCAAATATATATCAAGCAATGGCTGAATCGAACCGCGTAGTGCTTTTACCAAAGGAGGTTGTAACATGGATGTATTAAAAGTTTCGGCAAAGTCTGTTCCCAATGCAGTTGCGGGGGCTTTAGCTGGGGTACTGAGGGAACGGGGACGAGCTGAGATCCAGGCGATTGGTGCAGGCGCACTTAATCAAGCAGTCAAGGCGGTGGCCATCGCACGCGGATTCGTGGCTCCCAGCGGAGTTGATCTGGTATGCATTCCCGCGTTTACTGATATCGTAATCGACAACGAAGAACGTACTGCCATCAAGCTGATCGTAGAACCGAGGTAACACTACAGCCTGTCGGGCTATGCCGGGCAGGCTTTCGTACATCTGCTGCAAGATCATGGAGGGGATGGCTTGCTCACCTTTGACGGTCACATTGATACACTGATGTACATGCTGCACAGCGGAAAGAGCCTTGCTGACGCCGATGGGCACGTGAGCCTGGACAAGCTCTGCCGGGGGCGGGTTTCTGCGCAGATCTTTGCGGTATTCGTCGAGCCGGCCTTCTATCAAGGTATGGCCCTTCACAGGGGGCTGGAAATGGTGGACCTCTTCTGGAGAATGCTTGAGGAATACCCCGAAGTGCTGGTCTATGCTGGGAGCGGGAGTGAGATCAGGGAGATCCACCAAGCAGGCAAAATCGCCTGCCTGCTAGGAGTGGAAGGTGGTGAGGTGCTTCAAGGCAGCCTCGCCCACCTGCGCACTCTCCACCGCTTGGGGGTACGGGTACTAACTTTGACCTGGAACTACCGCAATGCGTTAGCCAATGGGCAGGCGGAGGGAAGTGCGTGCGGTGGCTTAAGCCCCTTCGGGCGGGATGTTGTGCGGGAGATGAATAGACTGAGAATGCTTATCGATATTTCCCACCTCAATGAACCGGGATTCTGGGAGGTGCTCGAGCTAAGCGAAGCGCCAGTGATCGCCTCACATTCCTGTGCCCGCGCTTTACGCGACCATCCGCGCAATTTGACTGATGAGCAGATTAGAGCCCTTGCAGAAAAAGGCGGTGTGATTGGAGTCAACTTCTGCCCAAGCTTCTTGACTGATCGCGATGTCGCCGATTTGGACGATGTCCTGGATCACATTGAACACTTTATCGCGGTTGGCGGTGAGGACTGTGTGGGACTGGGCTCTGACTTCGACGGCATTGATGCAACTCCCACGGGGTTGGACAACTGCAGTGTGCTGCCGGCGATCGCTCAAGGACTTGCACAGCGCGGCTTTTCATCGGAACTCATCGATAAGGTGATGGGTCAGAACTTCCTCCGCATTGCCCAGCGTGTTCTGGGTTAAACTAACCCTACCACACTATTATGGTGGAAGGGGGTTGGTGCATGACTGTCGTTAAGGTAGTGGAGCTGGTAGGCCAATCCAAAGAAGGATGGGAAGAGGCAGTGGCCGAAGCCGTGCGGGAGGCTGCTAAGACGATCCGGCATATCAGCGGAGTGGAAGTACTGAACTGGACGGGCGACGTGGACGAGAATGGTGAAATTGTAGAATATAAAGCAGATGTGCAGATCGCCTTTCGCGTTGAGGGCACATAGAAGGATGGGGCGGCTCGGATAACCGGGCCGCCTTTTGGCTATACTACCCCTGAAAACTAACGAAGTGGGGTGTCAGGAATGGATTGGGTTGGAACGGTAGTACGGTTTGTTGTCTCAGCGTTGGTTCTCATGCTGGTCGGGCTGATCGTCCCCGGGTTCGGAACTCTAGGATTTTGGCAGGCGCTGTTGGCGGCAGTTGTCATCGCTGCGTTGGGCTGGGTGGTAGAAAGCGTATTCGGCAAGAATATTTCTCCATACGGACGCGGAATAGTGGGTTTTCTGGTCTCGGCCGCGGTGATTTGGGCGGCCCAGTTTTTCGTTCCGGAGATGTCTGTGTCCCTCATTGGAGCGCTGATTGCCGCTTTTGCCGTTGGCGTCATTGACATGTTTGTGCCCACCACAATCCGGTAATTCCACCAGGAGCTAAGGGGATGAAGCAGACAAAGCCGACAGCCAAGAAGCTCGTTGAAAACCTTGATTTCATCAAGACCCGGCTGGGGTACGGGGTCACGTTTGACCTGTTGATCAGGGAATTCACAGCGGGCGGCAAGCGGGCGGCGCTTGTCTTCCTTGACGGGTTTGTAAATGACAACGCGGTCATCGAAATCATGAAACGTCTGCTGATGATTCCCAGGGGTGGCCTGACGGTTAACGCCGCCGAACATGTCCTCCACGATTACCTGCCGTTTTTTGAGGTCAGTTGGGTAGAAGATTTGGTGGAGGCATGCGACGAAGTCTTGGCAGGGCCCATGCTGCTCCTCATTGACGGGTTGGCGAAAATCTTCGTGGTGGATGTGCGGCAGTATCAGGTGCGGAGTATGGAAGAACCTGACCTGGAACGGGTGACCAGGGGTGCCAGGGAAGGTTTTGTGGAGACCGCGCTCTTTAACGTAAACTTGATCCGGCGGAGAGTACGGGATCCCAACCTGCGGTTTGAAGTACATACCGTGGGCAAGCGATCCCACACTGACATAATGATTGGATACATCGCAGACATTGCCAGTCCGGAGATTGTGGCGGACGTGAAGGCACGCATCAGCCATATTGACCGCGATGCCATCCCCATGGGTGGGAAGAACTTAGAAGAGTACATCTTCGGTACAAAACTCAACCCGCTGCCCGTGACGCGCTACACCGAGCGCCCTGACGTTGCTGCCGCTCATCTGTTCGAAGGCCATGTGATTATCATAGTCGACACAACTCCCTTCGCCCTAATAGTGCCCAGCACTATCTGGCACTTTACCCAGCACGCGGAAGAGTACTTCCAGAATCCACCGATCGGAACATATCTCCGCTGGGTGAGAACTATCGGGATCCTCATATCCCTGGTCCTAATTCCTGTGTGGTATCTGTTGGCTACCACGCCAGATCTGCCGGAATGGATCGCATTTATCGGTCCGAAAGAGCCAGGGCGGGTCCCGCTGTGGGTGCAGTTCTTGCTTCTGGAAATCGGCCTCGATCTGCTGCGCATGGCTTTGGTGCACACGCCCAATGCTCTGGCCACTTCCCTGGGTTTAGTTGGAGCGATTCTGCTCGGGGAACTTGCTATTGAGACAGGCCTCTTTACCGCGGAGGCAATTCTTTACACCGCGCTTGTGGCAGTGGGGTCCTTTGCTACGCCCAGCCTGGAGTTGTCTCTGGCAATCCGCCTTTTCCGCTACTTCATATTCCTGGCCAGTGTCCTATTCGGGTGGTGGGGTTTCGGAGGAGCCTTCTTGACAACTGTTTTGATTATGGGATTGACAAAGTCCTTTGGTGTGCCTTACCTCTGGCCTCTTATACCCCTGGATTGGCCAGCCCTTCTGCGGGTAGTTTTTCGGTATCCTATCCCTGACGTGTCCATAAGGCCTCGCATGACAAAACCGCGCGATATTCGGGCAACGCCCCGCTCCAAGCGCCGCTAGCAAGGGAGACACCAAGATGAATCACTTCATTGGCATCCCCAGAGGGTTGGATTTCTATCTCCACTATCCGTTCTGGCAGTCCTTCCTCGCGGCCTTGGGAGTACCAACCATTGTTTCGCCACCAACGAACAGGCGAATTGTGGACTTAGGTGCCGCACACGCAGTGGACGGTTGCTGCCTGCCGCTAAAGGTTTATCTGGGGCATGTCTTGACCCTTGCCGAGCAGGGTGTCAAGACATTCTTTGTACCCCAGATCATAAGTATCGTGCGCCGGGAATATATCTGCCCGTATTTTCTCGGACTGCCGGATTTTGTGGCTCACTACCTGCCCAAGGCGGGTACGTCCATTCTCTCCCCGGTGGTCGATGCACGGCGGGGAGAACTCGCGGCTGCGAAGAAGATCATCGCGTTTGGGACGAGATTCGGAAGCTGGCTGCAGTCAGCCCACGCCTACCATACAGCCCGCGCCGCAGTTCCCAAGGCCACAGTTAGGCTGGATCAAAATCGCGGAAGTGCTGAGCTGAAGGTGCTGCTGTTAGGGCACCGCTATCTTCTTGGCGACAGCTTTCTCAACCAAGGTATCCGGGATAAACTGCAGGAGGCAGCGGTTGAAGTCATTACCGCGGATCAGATTCCCGACACGATCCTAAGCCGCGCAGCAGGCAAACTTCCAAAACGGGTGTTTTGGACATCTGGCCGCCAGTCCCTAGGCGCGCTTGAGCGCTGCCTTGAGGACGTGGATGGAGTGATTACATTGGCAGCCTTTGCCTGCGGCCCCGATTCCCTGATCAGCGACGTGATTCAGCGCCGGGCGCGTCAGGCAGGGGTTCCCAGTCTGCTGATCTATGTGGATGAGCACACAGGCCAGGCAGGCTTCGGGACCCGGATTGAAGCTTTCATGGACATGTTGGTGAGGAGAAAAGCAAAGTGAAGATCACATTTCCCCACATGGGTTCCATCTATATACCCGGGGAGGCTTTTCTGCAAGAACTGGGTCACGAAGTCGTTGTGCCCCCGTTGGCCACGCAGCGCACCCTCGAGCTGGGATGTAAACACGCTCCAGAGGTAGCGTGTCTACCCCTCAAGGTAATGATCGGCGGCTTTCTGGAAGCCTTGGCCCTCGGTGCCGATACAGTTCTCATGATTGGCGGTACTGGTCCCTGCCGCCTGGGCTACTATGCGGAGGTGCAGCGTCAGATCCTAGAAGAACTGGGAACCGGCCTTGATATACTGGTGCTCGAACAGCCCTTCGAGAATCCCCGGCGGATAACACAGGACGTGCGCCGGCTGCTGAATCGAAAGGGGATCAAAGCCCTGCCCCGCGCTCTGCGCGTGGCGTGGGAAAAACTCAAGGCCTGCGAAGCTCTGGAGGAGACTGCCCTTGCGGTGCGGCCTCGAGAGAGGCATCGCGGCCTGGCACGGCTGGCTCTGGCTGAGGCGCTGGGTAACCTTAGACAGGCGGATACTATCCGCACTATTCAGCGCGCTGTACAGGATGGGCAAGCGGCCCTCTGGGAGGTGGCAGATCCTCACAAAGAAGCGATGCTGCACATCGCGGTAGTTGGAGAGATCTACACCGTTTTGGAGCCGTTTGTCAATCTGCAGCTGGAGGAACGTCTCGGGCAATTGGGGGTGGAAGTGATTCGTACCATCAGTGTGGTGCAATGGGTAAAGGACCATGTGATCAAAGGCAGTGTCGGGCTGTACAAGACAACCAGGCTGGAGCGGTCGGCCGCTGGATATTTGCGAGGCTGTATCGGTGGGCACGGCCTCGAAACCGTTGCCCGGACCAACGATTTGGGCAAGCAAGGGGTGGACGGTGTGGTGCAGATCCTTCCCTTCACATGTATGCCTGAGGTGGTAGCTCAGGCCATACTGCCTGCAGTATCCCAAGACCTCGATCTTCCTATACTCAGCCTGGTGGTAGATGAACATACGGGTGAAGCCGGCTTTCAAACCCGATTAGAAGCCTTTGTGGATCTGATCTCGCGGCGAGAGGGGACGTGTGCCCATGGCTAAGCGCGGCGTGTATCTCGGCGTGGATGTGGGCTCGGTAAGCACCAACTTGGTTCTCCTAGACCATGAGACCGACGACATCCTCGCGAAGCTTTACCTGCGCACCAACGGTGCTCCCATCCACGCCCTTGCCCAAGGAATGCGCCAGCTGAGGGAAGCGGGAGAGTGGGACGTGTTTGGCGTAGGAGCAACGGGCAGCGGCCGCCAACTGGCGGCCGCGATCATTGGGGCAGATGTGGTAAAGAACGAGATTACTGCTCACGCGGTCGCTGCCCTCAAGCACAACCCACAGGCTGCCACAGTAATTGAGATCGGAGGACAGGATTCGAAGATTATCCTGATCAGGAACGGCGTGGTGAGTGATTTCGCTATGAACACCATCTGTGCAGCCGGTACCGGGTCCTTCCTGGACCAGCAGGCGGCTCGGCTTGGGATCTCTGTCCAGGATTTTGGCGATATAGCGCTGCAGAGCAGGAATCCCGTTCGGATTGCCGGCCGATGCACCGTCTTCGCCGAATCAGACATGATCCACAAGCAGCAGCTCGGACACTCTGTAGCAGACATCTTAGCCGGGCTGTGCCAAGCCATGGTCCGCAACTATCTAAGCGGAGTGGCCAAAGGCAAGCGCATCGAGCCCCCAGTCCTTTTCCAGGGCGGTGTAGCCGCAAACAGCGGCATCCGGTATGCACTGGAAGCAGCACTGGGGCTGGAAGTGGAAGTTCCTCCATACTTCGACGCCATGGGCGCCGTTGGCGCAGCCGTCCTGGCGAAGGAATCGCGGTTTAGTTCGGCGGGTTCGGGAACTCGCTTTGCCGGTTTTGCCGTGGGGGAGAGTTTGTTGTCCAGTACTAGCTGGGAATGCAGCGGCTGCCCTAATCACTGCGAGATAGTCCAGATCAATCGAGACGGTCGGCCGCTGGCTTGCTGGGGATCGCGCTGCGCAAATCCGATGCCGAGGACTGCTGAGTAGTACCCTGCCGAAGGCAGGGCTTCTTATTGTCCCCGATACCAGCTTGTGGTATGATTGATTGAGACCTTGCTGACAAGGTAGGTGCCTGCCATGCTGAACCTAGAGTCTCTGCTGCTGGGGATTCCCGCGCTGCTTCTGGCTATATCCGTGCATGAATTCGCCCACGGATACGCTGCTTACCTGCTCGGTGACCCTACGGCTAAATACCAGGGGCGGTTGACTCTCAATCCTCTCGCTCACCTTGACCCTCTCGGCGCCATCATGCTGTTAGTATTTCGCTTCGGGTGGGCCAAACCGGTACAGATTAACCCGGCATATTTCAAGAACCGCAAACACGGGACGCTGATTGTAGCCTTGGCCGGCCCCGCCGCAAACGTGGTCATGGCCTGGCTGTTTTACAACCTGCTGCGCACGGTGCCGTTTTACTTGCCAACTCGGGCCTTGGCCAGGACGGCTCAGCTTTTCCTATACATTAACGTGCAGTATAACCTGGGGCTCGCCGCCTTTAACCTGCTGCCCATTCCTCCCCTGGACGGTTCAAAAGTGGTGGCTAGTCTCCTGCCACCGAGGCTTGAGTACTCCTTTCTGAGATTCTCAATCTATGGACCATTCGTTTTGATGGTCCTCCTTTGGACTGGAATGGCTCAGCGGATGCTGTATCCGGTGTTCAGCACGTTAACGTGGCTCATCGCCAGGTTTTCCCTTTAGGTGAAACGCATGGATTACGTAGTCAAGCTGGAGGCATACGAAGGCCCGTTTGACCTGCTGTTGGACTTAATCGAGCAGAATGAAGTGGACATACTCGACATACCTATTGCGGTCATTACCGAGCAGTATTTGGAATACCTTCATACTCTCCAGGAACAAGACCTGGCCATAGGCGGGGAGTTCTTGGTGATGGCGGCCACTTTGATCCGGATCAAGGCGAAAATGCTGCTTCCCCCAGAAGAGGTAGAAGCGGAGGAACCGGAGGAGGAAGATCCCCGCGAAAGGCTCGTGGAGCAGCTCTTGCGGTATAAGGCATACAAGGAAGCCGCCGCCAGACTGACGGAGCGCTACCACGGTGCGCTGGGCTATTATACTCGTGGTGGAAGGCAGTCGCAGGCGGTCAGAATCCCCATTTTCACGAACGTGGTTGGGGATTTGACTGTGAAGGACTTGGCAGCCGTTTTTGCTCAGCTCATGAAAGACCTGCATGCGGAGCCGCCCCATCAGACAATTATCCAGCGGGTTTCTGTGGCGCAGCGCCTCGCTGAAATCCGTGTGTGCCTCGTGGGCCGGAGTAGACTCACTTTCGCCGAACTCCTCCAGGAGAGGACTCGGGCAGAAGTCGTAGTCACCTTTTTAGCGATCCTGGAGCTGATTCGTCTGCGGGAAATCAGAGTTCGTCAAACATCCACGTTTGGCTATATTGAAATCCTACCTGATTACGTGTAGGAGGACTAGCGATGACTCTTCACGAAGCAGAGCGAACTATTGAAGCATTGATCTTTGCAGCTGACGAGCCTCTAAGTGCCGGGCGTCTCGCTGAGATCTTGGGGATGGACCCCAAGAGCATTCCGGCCCTCGTGGAACGAATTCAGCGCCGCCATCAGGATGGTGCCCTTATGGTCCGTGAGGTAGGGGGCGGGTATCAACTTGTCACCAAGCCGGAGTATGCGCCCTGGATCGAAAAGCTAGGCAGGCCCGTGGTCCATGCTCCTTTGAGCCAGGCGAGTACAGAGACCTTGGCTATTATCGCTTACCGGCAGCCCGTGACCAAGGCCGAAATCGAGGAGATTCGGGGTGTGCGCTGTGACAGTGCCATCAATAATCTCTTGGAAAGAGAGCTGATCTGCGAATTGGGTCGTAAGGATGGACCCGGCCGGCCTATCTTGTACGGTGTGACGGAGAAGTTCCTGGTGCATTTTGGCCTGAAAGGCCTCGAAGATCTCCCTCCCTTGAGCATAACATAAGGAAAGATTGGTAAAGTAAGACTGAGTAGGGGTGATGCCATGCTGCTCAGTCTCTTGCTTTTCTTTACCCTCTGCATCGCAGCACTGTTATTGTGGGTGCCCTTCACGTTCGAAATAGAGGTGGTGCGGGAGGAGGATCAAGCCTATGCCGCCGTCCATTGGAGAGTCTTGGGTTTGGCCGTATCCCTCACCCCGATAATCCGTGCGGTAGGCCGCACCGTGGAGGCTCAGTTTCGGGCGATGCTCCCCCAGTCTGTGGTATCTGACCCCCGTCTGGCTGCCGCTCGTCTGCGTGAGCTGACAGCTCACGTGACTAACAGAGGGAAGCGTATGCGTATCATGATGGGCTTGGCAGTGCAGGAGATTCTCAGCCTGAATCTGCAGATGGTTCTAGGCCTTGCGGATCCCTTCCTGACCGCTGCCGCATGCGGATGTGCCTGGGCAGCATTGGCACCCCTGGTCGTCGCTCTGGAGGCCAAAAGTCTGCTGCTTTCTTATCCGCGCATCTCGATTACGCCTAGTTACCAGCGGGCGGCACTTGAGATTCGCTTCCACTGCATATTCAGGTTTCGCTTGGGTCAAATTATAAGAGACATGGTCCGCACTTTTGCCAGCTCTATGGCTCAGCGAATCCATAAAGGAGTGGTTAGATAATGGAAGGCAGTCATCCCATCCAGGGTTTGATGCAGACCGCCATGGAAAGCATGAAAATGATGGTGGACGTGAACACCATTCTGGGCGATCCCGTGGAAACCCCAGACGGCAGCGTAATTGTACCTGTCAGCCGCGTCAGCTTTGGGTTCGCGGCCGGTGGCAGTGAGTTTCAAGCCCAAGAGGGAAAATCTGGCGATGGTCAGGGAGAGTTTCCCTTCGGGGGAGGCAGCGGCGCGGGCGTGGCTTTGAACCCGGTGGCTTTCTTGGTTGTGGGAAACGGAACGGTGCGCCTGCTTCCCGTGGATAATACAGCGATCTACGACCGTTTGGTAGACCTCATCCCCAGGGTGGTGGATCAAATCCAAGGTATGGTACATGGCGGCAGAGTGGACGGCCCGCTCAAAACACCGTACAACGTGTAGAAAGAAGGGAACTGAGGGGTCATCCCCCACACGGGATGGACCTCTTTTTTCTTGCCATCTTGTGGGAACTCTTGTATGATTGTGTTGATGAGAGGGGGGCCTCTCTTGAAGGAGCGCTTACAGAAGTATATGGCCCATACCGGGCTTGCTTCACGGCGGGTTTGCGAAGAGATGATCCGGGCAGGCCGGGTTACAGTGAACGGCCGCAGGGCTGTATTAGGCACAGTGGTAGATCCTACCAAGGACAGGATTCTAGTCGATGGAAAACCTATCGGGCGCCCTGAGCGAAAGCGGTATTTGATTGTCCATAAACCAAAAGGGTACGTTACTACCGCTCGGGATCAGTTCGCCCGCAAAACGGTACTGGATTTGGTGACAGGAGTCTCAGAAAGGGTCTATCCTGTTGGACGGCTGGACTACGATTCTGAAGGATTAGTTCTCTTGACTAATGACGGAAGGCTGGCCAATGGGATCATGCACCCCAGCTATGGGCTTGAGAAAGTTTATTTGGTTACGGTGGCTGGGGCCATCACCGGCAGTGCCCTCAAACAGCTGCGCCGCGGGGTGATGTTGGAGGACGGCATGACCCAACCCGCTCAGGTGGAGCTTTTAATGCAGGATAACGACGAGTCTATGCTGCGAATTGCGATCCAGGAAGGGCGGAACCGGCAGGTGCGCAGGATGTGTCAGGCCGTAGGCTTTCCCGTGCGGCGCCTTGTGAGGATTGCTATCGGCCCCATTAAGCTGGGAAAACTGAAAGTGGGCGAAATGCGGGAACTCACACCCGCGGAAGTGAGCAAACTCAAACAGGCGGTGAACCACAAGTGGCAGCGCCGGTCGTAGTTGTGGGGGCTGGTGCTGCTGGACTGATGGCCGCGGGCTGGGCAGCGCGGCGCGGCCTAGAGGTTACTGTCTTGGAAAAGACGAGACGCGCCGCTCAGAAAGTTCGGATTTCCGGCAAGGGTCGCTGCAACGTGACCAACGCACAGCCAATCAGCGATTTCCCTGCCTACTATCCGCGCAACGGTCGCTTCTTGTACAGCGCACTGCACCGCTTTTCTAACCACGATGTGATGGAGTTTTTCCGTCAGCTCGGCGTAGAACTGAAGGTGGAAAGGGGGCAGCGCGTTTTTCCTGTCTCTGACAACGCGGACGAGATTGGCGATGCGCTGGAGGGTTTTGCCAAAGACAGTGGAGCAGTGCTGAGGCTAGGGCGGCGTGTCACTCAGATCGTTATGGAGGGCGGTAGGGTCCACAGTGTAAAAGCTGTGGGTCCCCAGGGGTCAGAAGAATACGCTGCATCAGCTGTACTGCTCGCCACAGGCGGTATGAGCTATCCGGGAACTGGTTCAACAGGTGACGGCTATACACTGGCTGCGCAAGCAGGGCATACGATTGTCCCACCCCGCCCATCCTTGGTGCCGCTGAAAGTGGCTGAAGAGTGGCCGAAGCGGCTCGCTGGTTTGACGCTCCGCAACGTGAGGCTTACCCTTACCTGTGGGGAGGATTCCATTAGTGAGTTTGGGGAGATGTTGTTTGCGCACTTCGGAATTACAGGGCCGATAGTTCTTACGGCAAGCGACAGGACAGCGCAGTGGTTTCAGGAGGGAGCAAGCAAGGTGCAGGCATTCCTGGACCTCAAGCCAGCCCTCAGCCTGGAGCAGCTGGACCGACGGTTGGTGCGGGACTTCGCGGAGTTTTCGCGCCGACAGCTCAAGCACGGGCTTGATAAGTTGTTGCCCAAGAGCCTAATTCCCATTATTATAGAGTTGAGCGGCATCCCACCTGACAAACCCATACATCAGGTGGGAAAGGGGGAGCGTCTTCAGCTCCGGGACTTGCTGAAGAAGGTCCCTTTGACTGTTTCTGGGACCCTGCCCATGGCTGCTGCCATTGTGACTGCAGGGGGCATATCTGTACGGGAAGTCGACCCGCGTACGATGGAATCGCGGCTGGTGGACGGGCTGTATTTTGCCGGTGAAGTGCTGGACGTGCATGGTGTAACTGGTGGGTTCAACCTGCAGGCAGCGTTCTCTACTGCCTATGTGGCGGCCCAGGCTTTCAGAGTTGAAGGGTGATGTTGTTGAGGATTGCTATCGACGGACCTGCGGGTGCCGGTAAGAGCACAGTAGCACGCCTTGTAGCGGAGAAGCTGGGGTATACGTATATTGATACAGGTGCCATGTATCGGGCTCTCACCCTCGCTGCGCTCGAGCGCGGGGTCGATCTGCAGGATCCAGATGCACTGGCACAGACTCTGCACGCAATGGGCTTGGAGATTCGGCCTGGTGCTGCGGGGAATCAAGTATTTATCTTCGGCAGAGATGTGACGGCGAAAATCCGCAGCCCGGAAGTGAGCGAACACGTTTCTCTTGTCTCCAGCCATGCGAAGGTCCGCTCAGCGGTGGTGGAGATGCAGCAGAAGATGGCGAAGGAAGATAATGTAGTCATGGACGGCCGTGACATTGGCACCGTGGTTATGCCGGATGCGGATCTTAAGATCTACCTCGACGCCTCAGTAGAAGCACGGGCCGAGCGCCGCAGACTGGAACTGGCCAGGAAAGGTTTTCACACGCCACTGGAAGAATTAATGACAAAAATGCGTCAACGGGATGAGTTTGATTCGACCAGGGAGGTTTCCCCTCTCAGACAGGCGGAAGATGCTATTGTGATCGATACCACCAACTTGAGCGTGAGAGAGGCCGTAGACCTAATCCTGGATTACTGCCGCGGGAGGGGAGCGCGTGTATAAGTGGGGTGTGACAGTCGCCCGGTGGATTTTGCAGCTTGTATTCGGACTCGAAGTTGAAGGGCTGGAGAACATCCCTTCAACAGGGGGAGCAGTGGTAGCCGCCAACCACACTACTTGGTTTGATCCCATAGCCGTGGCGTGTGCTCTTCGCCGGCCCGTCCATTTTATGGCCAAGGCCGAGCTGTTTCGGAGACCCCTTGTGGCCAAAGTGCTTCGTAAAGTGTACGCGTTTCCAGTACGGAGGGGAGAGGCTGACAGGGAAGCGGTCCGGACCGCCATTCGGGTGGTCGGCGAAGGCCATCTGTTGGGTATCTTTCCTGAGGGGACGAGGGCCCAGGTGGGACAGCTTCTGCCTCTCCAAAGTGGGGCGGTGTTTATTGCGGCCAAGTCCGGCGTGCCAATTATACCTGTGGCCGTTTCTGGAGTGTCTCCCCTCAGGCCTCGTCAGAAGATTGTCGTCCGGATTGGCAGGCCTCTGGATCTTGCAGGACCGCGGCGTATCACTAAGCCTGAGATGGAAGAGGCCAGTTTAGCGATTTCTAAGCAATTTGCTCAATTGCTTAGAAGGAATATTGACTGAGGCGCAGAAATACAAACAGGGCGGATAGTTCTGCAGTTGTTACAGGCATAATAAGGGAGGGGAACTGGTGGAAATAGTATTGGCAGATGCCGCTGGCTTTTGTTTCGGCGTAAAGCGTGCTTTGGATCTGACCTTAGATGCGGTTTCCAAAGCGGAAGCAAGCGGTAGCGGCACTCCGATACACACATTAGGTCCACTTATCCATAATCCTCAGGTGGTGCAGGAGCTTGAATCCAAAGGGGTTGCAATCCGCCAGGCGCCTGAGGATATAAATTCAGGAGTTGTCATTGTTCGTTGTCACGGAGTATCGCCAACGGTCATGGATGCTCTAAGTCAGAGGGATGTTCAGGTTCTTGACGCCACATGTCCGTTTGTGCAGCGAGCTATGCGTTGGGCTAGACAGTTGTATGACGAAGGGTATCAGGTTGTTATTGTGGGGGACGAATCCCATCCTGAAGTCCAAGCTATCCAGGGCTACACCAATGGGACTGCTTACGTTGTGGACTCACCTCAAGCCATCGATGAACTTCCGGCAGCAAAACGCATAGGTGTTATAGCGCAGACAACTCAATCCACGGCTAATTTCCGAGCTTGTATTAGTGCGTTGATTGGGAAAGTTGAGGAGCTTAAGGCCTTTGATACCATCTGTACCGCGACCGAACAGCGGCAGGCTTCTGCAAGACGGTTAGCCGCCCAAGTGGACGTTATGGTAGTAATCGGGGGCCACAATAGCGCCAACACAAGGAGATTGGCGGAAGTATGTCAGGAGCAGGGGACTCGCACGATTCACGTTGAGACACCTGATCAATTAAGAAAAGAGTGGTTCACGGGAGTTCGGAAAGCCGGAGTCACGGCTGGAGCCTCTACTCCAGATTGGTTAATTGAGGGGGTACTAAAGAGAATGATGGAATTCACAGAGGAGAAAGTAGCACAAGTAACAGAAGGAGTTGAAGAAGAGCAGGACCAGGTAGCGCCTGAAGCGTCAGTGGAACAGCCTGAGGCCACAGCAGAGGCGGCTCAGACTGCACAGACTGAAGAGCCTCAAATGGAGGACTTCGAAGTCAAGTTGCCTACCCAGGGCGATGTTATCAAGGGCCGGGTTGTAAGGGTCTCTCCAGATGAAGTCTTGGTCGACATTGATTATAAATCTGAAGGGCGTATACCCTTGAATGAGCTGAGCTTCCTGCCGAACGTTCAGCCAGCAGATGTTGTCTCAGAAGGCGATGAGATCTCCGTCAAGGTTCTGAAAGTAGAAGATTCAGAAGGCACCGTGCTCCTTTCGAAGAAGCGGGCCGATGCAGACCAGAGCTGGCAGAAACTCCAAGAACTGCAGGAAAGCGGTGGCACCCTTAAAGCAAAGGTCATGCAGACCGTAAAGGGCGGGCTCTTAGTTGATGTAGGTGTGCGGGGCTTTATTCCTGCTAGCCATGTTTCCCGCACCTTCGAAGACAACTTGGATAAGTACGTTGGCCAAGTCTTGGAGCTGAAAATCATTGAGCTGGACCGCTCCAAGAACAACGTGGTGTTTTCCCATAAAGAAGTCCTGGAAGAGAAGTTCCAGCGGGCGAAGGAAGAAGCTTTCAATAATCTGAAAGAGGGAGCCATCGTTGACGGCGTAGTGCGGCGCATCACCGACTTCGGCGCTTTTGTAGATATCGGCAGCGGCGTGGAAGGCCTCCTGCACGTCTCTGAGATGGCTTACAGCCGGGTTAGCCATCCATCGGATGTTTTGTCCGAGGGTGATGAGATTCGCGTAATGGTCCTGGGCATCGACAAGGAAAGCGAGCGCATCTCCTTAGGGCTCAAGCAAACCCTGCCTGATCCATGGGATTCGATTACCGAGAAGTACGCAGTGGGCGATGTGGTGACTGGTACAGTCACCCGGGTCGTAGACTTCGGCGCCTTTGTGAAGCTGGAGGACGGCGTTGAAGGTTTGGTGCACATCAGCCAGCTGTCCCACAAACACGTTGCCAAGACCGAAGACGTGGTCAACCCTGGCGATAGCGTCCAGGTGAAGGTGATCAGCGTTGATCCTGATGCCCGCCGCATTGGCCTTAGCATCAAGGAACTTGAGCCTAAACCAGAGCCGAAGCCAGCTCCTAAGGCCAAGCAGGTCCAAGAACCAGTTGATGAAGGAAACGAAGATCTCACCACCAACCTCGGTGATATGTTCGGTGACCTGTTCAAACAGAATAAGTAATAACCTTAAGCAGAGCCCTGTCCGGGAAACGTCCTGGACAGGGTTTTTTCGTGCTACATATTGGCGTCCTTCACGGGAAAACTAATAGAAACGTTACTGGAGGGATGCCCATGCCAGCGGGGATGACGATTCTGGTTGTGGTGGCGGCCCTGATCTACTTTGGGGTGGCTCAGCGAATGTTGGACAAAATGCGCCTCACTGACACTCAAGCCCTACTCTTCATTGGGCTCATGGTCGCGGGCAGCTTCATAACAATTCCCCTGTTGTCCGGGAGAACCAGCATCAGCCTGAATATTGGTGGTTCCTTGGTTCCCCTGGGGATAGTAATCTACCTCTTAACCACCGCGGACTCCGCCTACGAACGGGTGCGGGCCCTGATTGCCTCGGTGGTCAGTGCAGCCATCATTTTTGGGATTGCTCAATACACGGATTTTGACCCCAGCAGTGGCACCTTCATCGATCCGCTCTGGTTGTTCAGCATCATTTCTGGGATTGTGGGATACCTAGCCGGCCGGTCCCGCAGGGCAGCATTCATCGCTGGGGTGCTGGGCATCCTCTTGACAGATCTGGTCCACGCGGTGCGGGCTTGGCTGGCTAACATGAACACCCGCACAGCAATAGGGGGAGCCGGAGTTTTTGATGCAATGATCGTCGCAGGGATCATTGCCGTTGCCCTAGCGGAGATTGTGGGGGAAACCCGGGAGCGCCTCTCCGGTGGGCCGGGGGTGCCCAGCCAAGGGGAAAAGGAGGGTGATGATTAATGCTGAGCAACCGAATGGCGGCCTTGATCGTGATACTGCTCCTCTTCGCCCAAGGGGTAGCCTTGGCAGAGCGCACTGATGGAGGGTACTATCGCTTGGTGGACGAGGCCGGTGAAACCCTTACCATGACATCTCGCCACTTGGACGTGGGGGACGCGTACATCGCGGCGGATAACCGGCGCTACGAGGTGGTGGAAATCGCCGGCGATGAAGTGCGGATGCGTTACACTGAGACCATTACCCTGCCCGAAGTGGATTTGGATGCTTTTCGTACCCAGGTGGGAGGCACTTCTCAGGACGGTGAGCGGGTAGTTGGGATTTACCACACCCACAACGCAGAATCGTATGTGCCTACCAGCGGTACGGAATCTAAGGATGACGGGAATGGGGACATCCTCCAGGTGGGGAAAGCTCTTGCAGATGCCATGGAGAACTTGGGTTTTACGGTGATTTGGTCAGATAACAGCCACCTGCCCCATGATGGGCAGGCTTATGACCGCTCCCGGCGGACCGCTGTGGAGCTCCTAGAGAAAAATCCCGTCACCCTCATCGATGTTCATCGAGACGCCACTCCCCCAGAAGTGTATGAGGCTCAGGTTGACGGTGAACCAGTTACCAAAGTGCGTATCGTGGTAGGGCGCCAGAACCAAAACCGGGAAGCCAACCTGGAGTACGCCAAACGCCTCAAGTCAGTGGCTGACCAGGAGTTCCCTGGGATCATCGAGGGGATATTTGATGCCCGGGGGAACTATAACCAAGACCTTGGCCCCAGGATGATTCTCTTGGAGTTTGGGGCCCATACAAACTATATGGAACATGCGCAGCGGGCAGCAGAGTTTTTCGCGAAAGTGATCCCCGCGGCCGCGGGCGTTCAGCCAGGCCAGGAACAAGCTGCGG
>JAAYMI010000139.1 GCA_012521465.1 Bacillota bacterium
CAAAAGCAAGAGGCTCGCGATCAGAACGATACCTGTCCAGCGGGGCAAGCGCCAGTAGATGAAAGGCCTTACCCAGGGAACCTGCGTACCCATCCGCCGCAAAACTAGGCGTACTACCGCCAAATTGATAAAGGCCGCGGTTACAGAGGAAATCAAAACGATGCTGGGCAGCCCCCACTTTACCACCATGGTTGCTGTCGTCCGCATAGCCTCCAGCTGTCCCAACATCTCACTGGGAGCGCCCATGGACTGGTAGAGGGAAACGGTCTGCTCGAACACATCGGTGATGAGGTTGCCGTAGTCCTGAAAAAGGTTGATCCCAAAGATCAGCGAATAGAAAACCACCTGCAGCCCGAGGCTGACCAGGTTCGCTGCAATCCCCACCCCAAGTGTCTTGGCAAACGAGAAATTCTCCCGCAGCGCCATGCCCAGAGCAATACCTAAGAAGCCCCAAATCACGATGGTGACTCCTGAAAAAACATGACCGGCAATCAGGCTGGCCACGACCGCGGAAGCGAAGGACATGGTGATCCCCAGCTTATACCCATGGCGGAAAGACAACAGCGCCAAGGGAACTGGGATAATCAGTGCCGGCAAGCCGAGGTATTCGCCAATAATTGTCAGCAGGACTGTTATGGCCGCCAACATGGCCCCTTCCGTTATGGAACGGGTTTTCATCAAGCCTCTCCCACCCATCTCAGGTAGTATCGAAAAAGGAGCAGCTGAGCTGCTCCTGGCTGTTAGTCAATGGTATATGGCATCAGCGCCATAAAACGTGCCCGTTTAATTGCAGTAGTCATCTGCCGTTGGTGACGGGCGCAATTTCCGGAAATCCGTCGAGGAAGGATCTTTCCACGCTCCGTAATGTACCGGCGCAGGCGGCCCACTTCTTTGTAATCTATCTGATCGATTTTGTCGACGCAGAAGGAGCAGACCTTTCTCCGACCTCTCCGGCCTCTTTCTCTGGCCATCTTCTCGCCTCCAAACCAAGAATTGATTTAGAACGGCACATCATCAAATTCTGGTTCAGGCGGACCAGCAGATACATCGTCATCGAACGAACCACCATCGCGAGCTCTATCGAGAAAGCGCACTTGATCGGCCACAACTTCGGCAGCCTTTCGCCGGATACCGTTTTGGTCATCGTACGAACGAATCTGCAAACGGCCTTCCACGGCCACCAGTCGGCCTTTGCTGAGGTGATTAGCAACAACCTCGGCCTGTTTGCGCCAGCTGACCACATCGATAAAATCAGTTTCTCGTTCTCCGCTCTGGGATAAGAATGGTCTGTCGACAGCGATGGTGAAGTTTGCTACGGCGATACCTGTTTGCGTATAGCGCAGCTGCGGATCTGCTACTAACCGCCCGATCAGAATGATTCTATTCAACACCGTTCTTCACTCCTTTGCTCATTCTTCATCCCTGCGAACGAGCAGATACCGAACCACTTCTTCTGTGATCTTGAGAATTCGCTCCACTTCAGCAGTGGCGCCGGTTTCGGCTTTAAAGTCGATCACCACATAGAAGCCTTCGGTCATGTCGTTGATCTCGTAAGCGAAACGGCGTCGTCCCCACTTGTCAACCTTCTCCACTTCACCGCCATTGTTAGCGATCAAGTCGGTTGTACGCTGAATCGCAGCCTCGAGGGCTTCTTCATCAAGCTGTGAGGAATAAATGAGCATAATCTCATACTCACGCACCGCAGCTTCACCTCCTCCCTATGGACGTAAGGCCCTAGGACGAACCTAGAGCAGGGCACGTTCATTATATCACTGCAATTTTCTGAAGTCAAACATTGAAGCGGAAAAGGATCACGTCTCCATCCTGGATCAGATAGTCCTTCCCTTCGATCCGCAAAAGGCCCTTATCTCGGCATGCCGCAAACGAACCTGCCTCAACTAACACTTCCCAAGGAACCACCTCTGCCTTGATAAACCCCCGTTCCATGTCGGAGTGAATGGTCCCCGCTCCTCTGGGGGCCGGCGTGTTTCGGGGAAGCAGCCAAGCACGAGTTTCGCGGCCCTTAATCGTATAGAACGTAATTAAGTCCAAAAGCCGCAGCCCAGCTTTGATCACCTTGTGTAGGGCGGGTTCATCCATTCCCAGTTCTGCAAGGAAGGCAGCTCGGTCTTCCTCGCTCAGTTGGGCCAGTTCCGCCTCCAGGGCAGCACACACAGGAATCAGTTCTGCCTGATCCGCTTGAGCACGCTCCTGCAGGATCTGACCGGCAGCTTCCTGGCCCTCAGCCACATTTGCTATGTACATCACCGGCTTAAACGTCAAAAGAGGCAGTTCCCCAATTTGGGGCAGCCTGGTACGCCTTAGGGGAATGCCCTGTTCCAGGGCCTGCTTGTATTCCTCCAGCAGCTCCAACTCTTCCTTGTAGATCCGCTCACCGGTCTTCAGCATCCGAGTCGTCTTTTCCATGCGCTTGTCCACAACCTGCAGGTCCGCCAGGGCCAGCTCCAGCTCAATCACATCCACATCTCCCAGCGGATCGATTTTCCCCGAAACACTGGCCACATCGGAATCAGCAAAAACCCGCACAACATGTGCTATGGCATCCACTTGGCGGATGTGGGCAAGGAACTGGTTGCCGAGGCCTTCACCGCGATGGGCGCCTGCGACCAGCCCCGCGATGTCCACGAACTCTATGGTTGCCCCCGTTACAATCTCCGGCTGCACCACCTGGGCAATCTGCTCTAGGCGGTGGTCTGGAATGGGGATGGCACCGCGGTTTGGCTCGATGGTGCAGAACGGATAGTTCGCTGCTGGCACGTCCAACTTCGTCAGGGCATTAAATAATGTAGATTTTCCAACATTGGGTAAGCCAACAATTCCAATTTGTAAATCCATAATCGGCCCTCCCTGGAAAGGTAAAACTAGACTGGGCGGAGAAAGAATGGGAGCAAATGAGGACAGGAAGGAGTACCCTAACGTGCAGCGCCTTGCTCGGGCCGCCCTGATTGCGGCCATGTATGTTGTTTTGGTCTACGTTTTTCAGTTCGCGAGTTTCGGGCCTCTGCAGTTCCGTGTTGCTGAAGCCCTTACTCTACTGCCCATCCTCTATCCCGAAGCAATCGGCGGTGTGTTTGTGGGCGTCCTTGTGGCAAATCTCTTAGGTCCCCACGGTCCCTGGGATATCTTCGGCGGGAGCCTGGTCAGCCTTCTTGCCGCACTGATCACATACAAGTACCGCAGCAGCTGGATCGCTTATGCTTCGCCCATTATCTGCAATGCTTTCCTTATAAGTCTATACTTACGGTTTATCTTTGACATACCCTCCTACTGGTATCTTGTCTTGACGATTGGAATCAGCGAAGCTTCTGTCATTCTCCTTGTGGGCAGACCACTAATCAAGTTCCTGCAGCAGCGCCAAGGTGATTGGCTCTAACCTGCAAAGATCCGAGCGTGCAGCTGGGCACGTACCTTTTCGAGACGGGCAAAATCAACGGCATCGATATAGAATCGTTCCAGCTCGTCGTGAATGCTTTTCGCTTGGGCAAGTTGCTCAATTCCCGATTCCAAAAGCTCCCTGTACAGATCTTTCACCCGTTGGGGGACTTCGTCTTGATCCACATTGCCCCGGAGATCGATCACTTCACCGGCCGCATCCCATGGGCTTAACTCATCGTGAGACAGCACCGCGTTTCCCAGCTCAGGAAAGAGCATATGCTCAATCTGGGTAGGAATGAGGGGCCGGTGAAACACTTCCGCATACACACCCGCCAGCCGCGCCGCACTCACTAGGGCTGTGAAGACGGCTTGGACCCCAGTGCCAGGTGCGCATCTTAAGACCCAGCGCCGGGGGTAATCCTGCACCAGCTCGCCAATATGGCTTATCAAACCATCGGGGGTAATCGCCGAAGCAAAAAGATGGCGCTCCAGCCCTCCCCCAAGTTCTCCCCTCGATTCGGTAAGCTGCAGCGCTTCGAACAGCATGCGGACGACCGCCCGCACCCCTTCTGCCTGGAGGTGTGCTTGGTTAATCTCAGCCCACAGTTCTTCCATCTCTTCCGCTGCCCGCAAATAGCGGTAAGCCTTAGCGTAAGCGGCTTTGTTAGCTTTTGTGAGGGTAATGATTTCACCTTTCGCCGCCAGCAGGTCGGTGCGGTTCCAGTTATCCCCTAAATTAATGATCTCTTCGCGGCAGCCCGGGAATGTAGGATCCTGGACATGGGGTGCTGTGGCATCCACCATACCAGTTTGCTGAAGGGGCAGGACAATTCCATCGAGGGAGTTTGGGTCGGAGCTGCAGTAGAATAGCTCCACCGGCTGGTTGTGCTCCACAGCGTACTGCGCTAGGTTCTGCATCAGGGTGGACTTACCCGTTCCCGGACCCCCTTTCAGCAAAAACACCTGCTCAATTCGGCTGCTGAACATCTGGTCAAACAAGGAGTAGAATCCACGCGCCGAGTTTCCACCAGCAAACATTTTCCGAATCATATCAACGCCTCCCTCTGCAGTATATGTGCGAGGCGAGGCTTTAGGTTAATCACTTGCCCCGCACTTGCCGCACTAGTTTATCCCGGGCAATCAGCACCACCCGCCCGCATGTTTCACACTGCAGCCTCACATCTACTCCCGGTTTGATTACCTTCCAAGTATCCCCCCCGCAGGCATGTTTCTTGCGGAGGCGCAGCACTTGACCGATTTCGTACATGGAAACTCCTCCAGATAGATGTTCTTATTCAAGATTATATCATGTTCGGTTTTACTTTCTGGAAGGGTATGGGCTCAAGGAAGCGAATAAAGTGATGGGTAATGGAACAGCAAGAGGAAAATCTCAGAGAGGATGAGTTGTTGTTGAAAAAACTTAATGCAGTAGTCTTTGTGATTATTCTTGGCCTCGCTGTGCTGGGCAGCGCACTGCCTATGTTCGCCCAGAATGACGAAATCGTGGCCCGAGTAAACGGTGTGGAAATTACCATGAGCCAGTTTATTGAGGAGCTGGAAAAGCAGTATGGCACAGCTGTGCTGGAACAGCTCATTATGGACGAGTTGGTCGCGCAAAAGCAGGCAGCTCTGGGTATCACCATCAGCGATGAATACTTTACCGAGAAATACGCCGAGTTCATCAACCAGATCGGCGGTCCAGAATACCTGATGTATCTGCTCTTTCAATATGGAATCACCGAAGCGCAGTTACAAGAAGAGCTGAGGTACTCCCTGTTAGTCAACGAGATGATCTTGTCGGAGATTGAGGCTGATCAAGCAGAGGTTGCAGCCTGGTTTGAGGAAAACCGCGCCCGCTACGATAAACAGGAAGCGGTGACTGCAAGCCATATCCTGGTTCAAACTCAGGAGGAAGCAGAGGCAATCCTTGCTGAACTGGAAGGCGGAGCTGACTTCGCAGCCCTCGCCCAAGAGCGTTCCCTTGATCCAGGTTCTGCTTCCCAAGGCGGGAATTTGGGGCAGATCACCCGAGGCGTCACTGTTGAACCATTTGAAAACATGGCCTTCTCCTTGGGTGTAGGAGAGATGGGTATTGTGGAGAGCCAGTACGGCTGGCACGTTATCCTTGTAACAGGTCGCAGTGCGGCTCAAGCAGCAGTACTGGACGAGATCTACTCCGAGGTGGAAAGCGACTATAAGGCCTCCTTGGCCCCCACGTTCACGGAATACCTGCAGCAGCTGAAAAGCGCGGCAGAAATCGAGATCGTAAGGGAAAGATACAAGTAAGCCCAATAATGAAATCCCCCCGGTTTGGGGGGATTTCTTCATGCTTTGCGCCAGCGGAGAATTGGTTGACGGGCGGCTCGTGCTTCATCGAGGCGGCCCACTGGCGTATAGTGAGGAGCGCTGCGCAGAGATTCAGGATCGGTTTCTGCTTCTTCGGCAATCTGCCTCATGGCGGCGATAAACCGGTCGAGAGTCTCTTTTGTTTCTGTTTCTGTAGGCTCGATCATGATGGCTTCTTCCACGTTCAGCGGGAAGTAGACAGTGGGAGCGTGTACGCCATAATCGAGCAGGCGTTTGGCGATGTCCAATGTCCGCACCCCGTATTGCTCCTTCTGCCTTCTGCCCGAAAGGACAAATTCATGCTTGCAGTGGCGGTTGTAAGGCAGATCATAGAGGTCCTTAAGGTGGTGCATCAGATAATTGGCATTCACCACCGCTGTCTCACTAACCTGCCGGAGGCCTTCCGCACCGTGTGAACGGATGTACGCATAGGCCTTCACCAGCACAGAGAAGTTACCGTAGAATCCCTTGACCCGCCCGATGGACTTCTCCGGCTGCTTCAGCACGTAACGATCGCCTTGTTTCACAACGATGGGCCCGGGTAAGAAGGGCGCTAGTTTCTCTGATACTACAATCGGACCAGCCCCCGGCCCACCTCCGCCGTGGGGAGTGGAAAAGGTCTTATGGAGATTGTAGTGCACGATGTCAAAGCCGGTATCCCCGGGCTTGACGATACCCATGAGAGCATTGGCATTGGCTCCGTCGTAATACAGCAAACCACCGGCTGCGTGCACCAATTCTGCAATGGTGCAGATGTTTTCGTCAAACAAACCCAGCGTATTGGGATTGGTCAGCATCAGCCCTGCGGTGTTGGGGCCAACCAGTTTGCGAAGAGCCTCAACATCTACACCGCCCCGCCCGTCAGACGGGACTTCCACCACTTTGTAGTTAGCCATCATCGCACTGGCTGGATTCGTCCCGTGAGCTGAATCAGGGACGATGATCTCGTTGCGGTGCCCTTCCCCATTTGCCTCATGGAAGGCCTTCATGATCCACAGGCCGGTGAGTTCGCCGTGGGCACCGGCTGCAGGTTGAAGCGTAGCGCTGTGCAGCCCTGACAGCTCCGCAAGGTACTGGCTGAGATTGTACATGAGCTCCAAGGCGCCCTGTACGGTTTCTTCCGGCTGATAGGGATGAATTGCGGCAAAGCCAGGCAGCGCAGCCACATCTTCATTCACCCGCGGATTGTACTTCATGGTACACGACCCAAGGGGGTAGAAGTCCACATCAACGCCGTGGTTGAGGCGGGAAAGCTGAGTGAAATGGCGCACTACCTCTATCTCGCTTACTTCGGGAAGTTCTGGCTCCTGCTGCCGCAGATACTCCGCAGGGAGCAGTTCCTCGAGGGGAACCTCAGGAACATCAAGGTCTGGCAGACGATAGCCGCGGCGCCCAGGAGTAGAGATCTCGAACAACAGCGGCACTCCGGTCTTGTTCATCATCAGCTCATCCCTCCTAAGAGCTCCACCAAGCGGTCAATTTCCGCTTTGGTTCTGGCTTCGGTGACTGCAAAGAGCGCTGCATCAGGCATGCCATAGCGCTTTAGGGGGAGTCCACCCAAGAAACCTTCCTTCAGCAGCCGCTGGTTGATATTCTCCCAGTCAACCTCACCGGCGACCACAACCTCCCGGAAGGCTGGAGCTGTAAACTTCAGTCGAAATGGAGTCATCTCTAGAAGCCTGCTTCGGAGGTAGGCTGTCTTCTGCAGACAGTGATAAGCCACCTCTTTGAAGCCCTGCTTGCCGAGGAGTGAAAGATAAATCGCTGCTGCCAGAGCGTTCAGGGCCTGGTTAGAGCAGATGTTTGAAGTAGCCTTTTCCCGGCGAATATGCTGCTCACGTGTCTGCAGGGTGAGGACAAATCCCCGCCGGCCATCGCCATCGACTGTTTCACCCACAATCCGGCCAGGCATGCGCCGCACAAGCTTAGCGGTAGTGGCAAAAAAGCCCAGGGATGGCCCGCCAAAACTCATGCTGTTACCGAGGCTCTGCCCATCCCCCACTACAATATCTGCACCGTATTCGCCCGGCGATTTCAAAATGGCCAAGCTGATGGGATCAACAGCCATCACTAGGAGTCCGCCCGCCTGGTGGATAAAGTCGCTGATTGGCTCCACGTCTTCCACCAGACCAAAGAAGTTGGGCTGCTGGACAACAACACAGGCAAGGCTGGCGCTGTTCAAACGCTGTAGGGCAGCATGGTCGATGGTCCCAGTTTCTTCATCGTAGGGCACATACTGGATCTCCACGTCCTGGTTTTTCAGGTAAAGCTCGCAGACTTCTCTCCATTCCGGATGCAGGTTTTCTGGGAGCACCACCACATTGCGGCGGGTGGCCCCGCAGGCCATGAGCGCTGCTTCGGCCAAAGCCGTAGCGCCATCGTACATCGAAGCGTTGGCTGCTTCCATGCCAGTCAGTTCCGCGATTAGAGTTTGATACTCGAAGATGCTCTGGAGTACACCCTGACTTATTTCTGCCTGGTATGGAGTGTAGGCCGTGAGAAACTCTCCTCGGGAGATGAGGTGTTTAATGACAGCGGGGATCAGGTGGTCGTACGCCCCCCCGCCCATAAACGAAACGCATTCCTCGAGGTTCACATTCTTGCGTGCGAGAGCCTTCATATGGCGGACCAGCTCCGCCTCAGATAGTGCCGGTGGGAGGTTCAGGTCACCGGCGCTGCGCAGAGGCTCGGGAATGTCGGCGAACAGTTCATCCACCGACGATATGCCCATAGAGGCAAGCATTGCCTGACGGTCGTGTTCCGTCATGGGAATGTAGCGCATTCTAAGCCTCCTTTATGAAAGCTTGGTATTCCTCCGCGTTCATCAGATCATCCAATTGAGTTCCTTCTGCGATCTCGATCTCTGCGATCCAGCCTTTATCTAAGGGAGATTCATTGATCAACTCAGGGCTAGATTCCAGCTCTTCGTTGACCTTAACTACCGTACCGCTGACAGGGGAATAGACGTCCGATACTGCTTTCACCGATTCCACCACCGCGAAGCCTTCTCCCTCTTCCACTGTATCGCCTTCAGCGGGAAGGTCCACGAATACCACATCGCCCAGTTCGTTTTGGGCGTAATCCGTAATGCCAACACGCGCGATATTTCCTTCAACCAGTACCCATTCGTGATCCTTAGTGAACAGCAAGCGCTTTTCGCTCATTTGGATTCCTCCCTATTTTAAGAATCTGCCTTTTATGATCTGCGCCTGAAGGCGCTTTTGCCTGATCCCCACGAAGATGGTGGTGCCAGGAGCAGCTAGCTCCGCCTTAACATAGCCAGTGCCGATGGGTTGATTAAGTGAGGGCGATAGGGTGCCGCTGGTGACGTGGCCGATCTCGTCTCCCGCCTCATCAAAGAGGGGGTACCCATGGCGAGGAATACCCCGCTGGGCCATGACAAACGCCACAAGGCGGCGCGGCACTCCGGCCTCTTTCTGCGCGAGCAGAGCATCGCGGCCGAGGAAATCGCCTTTATCGAATTTTACGAACCTACCCAGACCCGCTTCCAAAGGAGTGGTTGTTTCATCGATATCATTCCCGTAGAGGGGCATGCGCATCTCCAAGCGCAGCGTATCGCGGGCACCCAATCCAATTGGGGCGATACCGTAGTCCCCGCCCGCGGCCATCAGGTCTTCCCACAGAGGTTCAGCACCAGCGTTGGGCAGGTACAGTTCAAACCCATCCTCGCCGGTGTAGCCGGTACGGGAGATGCGCAGGGGAAGATCCTTATATGTTGTATCGAGAAAGGTGTAGCTGCCCAGATCGGCCAGGGAAAGTCCTAAGACCTTCTCCACGACTGGTAGAGATTTGGGTCCTTGAACAGCAAGCAGAGCTAACTCGGAGGAGCGATCTTGCAGCGTCGCATCAGGCGTGAGGTGTTCTTTGATCCAGGCAAAGTCTTTGGCGGTGTTGGCAGCGTTAACTACGAGGAAAAAGCCGGTTGCTGTGCGGTAGACAAGGATGTCATCGATAATGCCGCCATCCGGCTTAGTCAGCATGGTATACTGGATATCGCCTTCCTGCAGCGCGGCAGGATCATTCGTGGTGAGTTTCGAGAGCACAGCCAGGGCACCCGGCCCTTCCAGATCAAATTCACCCATGTGACAAAGATCAAAGAGACCTACTGCCCGCCGGACAGTAAGGTGTTCTTCAATGACACCAGCATACTGCACTGGCATCTCAAATCCGGCAAAGTCGACCATTTTTGCACCAAGCGCGCGGTGCACCGCGGTCAGGGGAGTCTGTTTCAAGTTCCATCTCCGCCTTTCTGATCCCACAATTTGGTTGCTATCCAGGTTGATACTTCTAGTTCAGATAGGAGAATCCTTCTGTCACACCTTTGCGGTTTCCCGATAGTATATGAAGGAAGGCGCACATAGGGGGAGGGAAGAGCATGGGTCTACTGAAAACGCTGCTTGACCCGCTGCTGAAGGCTCGGGGAAAGACCATGATCCTAATTTGGCGTCCCTTTCGGCGGAAATAGATAAACCCCATAGCGTGGGGTTTATTCACATTATCCACAGGGCCTGTTGATAACCTGTGAGTTTCAACTTCGCGTAAAATACAGAATTAGGAGAACGATGACGATAAACAATACCCAGCCCAAGGCGGCAGCCCGCTTGCCCTGGGGTGAACTGCGCAGCTCTTTCTGCATCTGCGTCCGTTCCATGCGGCTGGCCCGCTTAATCAGCTCTACACTTTTGCCAATGTTCCCTTCCCGGCGGTATAATACACCAAGATTGTGAAGGGCGTTGGGATAGTCTGGATCCAAGGCGAGGGCCTTCTC
>JAAYMI010000140.1 GCA_012521465.1 Bacillota bacterium
CTGCCAATCCTGACCGCTACCAGCGCAATGTCGGAGCTGTATTACAAGCCTCTGCTGCCCTGGCTGCTCGAGTTCGAACTCGACCTTGGCGATGGCACCACCATCAAGCCTTTCGACCCCAACTATGCTTTCCGGATTGCTGAGTATCTCAGGTCCCAGGGCTATGACATTCCTGATGACGAGGAAACCCTGATCGACATGTTCGGTATCGGCTGCTGGAAGTATGCTCCTGAAGCCGCTGAGAAACTCTTCATCAAAGCTGGGTTGGAAAAGCGGGCCGATGGATGGTACTATAAAGGCGAGCCTTTCGTAATCAACATGACCTACCTGGCTGAAACAGAAGCACAAGCAGGACGCGGCACCATCGCTGCGTATGACCAATTGGTGAAGTTCGGCTTCAACTGCACTCTGTCCAGCGTCAGCAGCGCTGTGTGGGATACCAACGGCGCGACCGGAAACTTCGAGATTGCTGGTTACTGGCCGACTGGCGGTATCACCAGAGACCTGTACTCTCAGATCAACGGTTGGGATGCTGACCTGATCGTTCCTCTCGGACAGCGCGGCTCTGGCCAAGGATCTCGCTGGTACAACCTCGAGGCAACTCGGATCATTCACGAGCTCGCCAAGGTGCATCCTGACAGCGACAGGTCCTATGAACTGGGTATGGAGTTCATGAAGGTAGCCATTCAAGACCTGCCCTTCATCGGATTCCACTCCGGTATCAAGTTTGTGCCTACCAACAGCACCTACTGGACCAACTACCCGAACGCCGAGAATCCATATAACGGCCCGTGGTGGTGGTGGAGCTGCTTCAAGTACATCACTACTGAGCTGGAGCCTGTTCAGAAGTAGTGACTGACGCGCCTACGTCTGACGAAGATTAGGCGAACGAAGACACGTGCTTTCGCCTGGCCATGAGAGCACGTGTCTTTTTCGTAATACATGCCGCACAAGACAGCAGAGAGGTGGTTCACATGAAGTTCACGAAGTACCTGGGCCTGCGCCTTTTGACCTGGGCCCTCACCATTTGGATCGGTGTCACCTTCATCTTTTTTGTTCCCCGGATGTTCCCCTCTGATCCAGTGGAAACAATGATTGGGCAGATTCAAGCTCGTGCCGGGCAGATGGACCCCCTCCAGATGGAGATGCTGCGCCGATCCCTTAGGGTGCAGTTCGGCTTAGAAGGCTCGCTGCTGGAACAATATCTCTCTTTCCTATGGAAGGGTCTTCTGCAGTGGGATTTCGGTCCATCACTCATGAGCTACCCGACTCCGGTGGGAGACATCATTAGGACATATCTCCCTTACACACTGATCCTGACGATGACAAGTACTATCTTAGCCTGGCTTGTGGGAAACTTCATCGGTTTGCAGGCGGGCTTTCGCAAGGACAGGCGATCCTCCAAGATCATGGAAGGTATAGCGATCTGTATTTATCCGATTCCCTATTTCATTGTTGCCCTGATTCTGCAAATTGTCTTTGCCTACATCTTAGGGTGGTTCCCGCTCCAATCCACCATCTATACCTTTGGCGGCTTTGGACCGTTCATCCGCTCGCTGATTCGGGCATCAATTCTGCCTGCCCTCTCACTGCTGCTCGTGAGTACAGGTTGGTGGATCATTTCCATGAAGTCGCTTTCCAGCACGGTGGCAGAGGAAGACTTCGTGCTCTTTGCTCGGTATAGAGGCATTCCGTCTGGCAAAATCGGCAGAAGCTATGTGATGCGCAACTCCATTATTACCCAGATCACTGCCTTGGCCATGAGTCTAGGCGGCGCGTTCAACGGCTCAATCATGACGGAAATCATCTTCGGCTACCCAGGGGTGGGCGGTCTGATTCAGAAAGCGGTACTGCGATCCGATTACAACATGATTCTCGGCTGCATTACCATATCCATCGTGGCCATTTCTACTGCGACACTCATCGTGGATCTGATCTATCCGCTGATTGATCCCCGGATTCGCTACAGCTAGAAAGGAGCAGGCGCACATGAGGAAGTTCTGGAGAAATGCCAATTTCCGCCTCAAAGCCGGAATCATTATTACAGCGTTCTTCTTGTTATTAGGGTTTGTGGTGTACTACATTCCTCACGTCGATCCCTTTACGTACAACACCTATCGCGGTAAACTGCCTCCGTCATGGGAGCATCCTCTGGGTACAACCAGTATGGGACAGGATGTGTTCTGGCTGCTGATTGAAGCGATTCACAACTCTCTGCTCATCGGCCTCATTGTAGCAACCATTGGCACCGTCGTAGGGGTGTTTGTGGGGCTCCTTTCCGGTTTTTCAGGTGGAGTAGTGGACCGGGTGTTGATGGTGGTGACTGACACTTTTGTCGTGGTCCCATCGCTGCCAATCTTGGTCTTGATGACGTCGCTCATGAAAGGATCAACCACAATCCTGGTTATGGCTCTAGTGCTGGCCGTATTTGCCTGGGCCTGGCCGAGCAGGCAGATCCGTTCGCTGGCCCTCAGTCTAAAAGAGCGGGACTTCATCCACACAGCGTGGTTCTCAGGTGAAGGGACGATGGAGGTTGTGGTAACCGAAATCCTTCCCTACGCCCTAACATGGTCGCTGTCCAACTTCATGAATGCCACCTTAGCGGCTATTGCTTCTGAATCAAGCCTGGCCGTGCTGGGTCTATCCCCCGCCAACCTGATTTCACTGGGAAATATGATCCAGTGGGCACGGGAACGCAACGCCATCTTCGCTCAACAGTGGTTCTGGATCGGACCACCGATTGTCGCCACAGTGCTGTTGTTTATCGGTCTGTTCCTGCTAATCACTGGTTACAACGACTATCTATCTATGAAGCGAGGTAGATAAGGATGCTGAAAATCGAGAATCTGTCCACTTCATATAAAACCATCGATGGCGATGTGCGTGTCCTAAACAACATCAACTTTGAGATCCATGACAATGAGATCTTCGGCATTGCGGGTGAGTCAGGCTGCGGTAAAACCACTCTCCTCAAAGTCCTATACGACATCATTGATTTCCCCCTGCAGGTGGACTCCGGGCGAGTGGTGCTGAGTGTTCGGGAAAATGGTGGCACAACCGCTTATGAAACCGGTAAGATCCGCAATGCCTGGTGGAAACACATCTCCTATGTTCCCCAGGCAGCCCAGAGTGTGCTGAATCCCATCACCCGCTTGAAGAACCAGTTCCTGGACTCAATCCCGGAGGAATACCGGAAAAATGAAGCAAAAGAAGAGACCCTAAAGCGAGTCGCGCAGTACATGGAAGAGCTGAGCCTGTCACCTGACCTTCTGGATGCCTATCCATTTCAGCTCTCAGGGGGCATGCGGCAGCGGGCCATCATTGCGCTGGCCACATTTATGTCACCAAGCCTCGTGCTGGCCGATGAGCCGACGACAGCACTTGACGTGGTGGTCCAGCGGGGCATTCTAATGATGCTAATGCGCTTGCAGAGAAAGCTGAAGAACACTTTGGTGCTTGTCAGCCATGACATCGGGGTACACTATCAGATCACAAACCGGATGGGAATTATGTACTCAGGCAGCTTTGCTGAACTGGGCAGAACGGACGATATCTTCAGGGATCCCATCCATCCTTATACGCAGATGCTCATCGGTGCACTGCCCCGGATCGGAGACAAGACCCCGCGGGCTGGCATTCCCGGAAGGCCACCGGCACTGACCAATCCCCCCGATGGCTGTCGTTTCGCACCGCGCTGCCCGTATGCTTCGGACCGCTGCCGAGCAGAGGTGCCTGAGTTCAGGGAAGTGCGGCCCGGCCGGTTTGCGGCCTGTCATCTCGTCCAAGAGGAGGCGTCCTAAGATGGCTGAGAAACTGCTAGAAGTAAAGAACGCAACAAAGGTCTTCCGGATTGGAAGCATGTTAAGGGGCAAAAGGCTGGTGGCCGTAGACGATGTTTCGTTTGACATCGAAGCCAAAAAGCCCGTCATTCTATCGATTGTGGGAGAGTCTGGCTGTGGAAAATCTACTCTCTGCCGGATGATTCTACGCTTGTATCGACCGGAAATGGGGGACATCCTGCTGTCTGGACGCTCCATTTATAACAAGCAGGAATATGATCCGACCCAGTTCCGCCTAGATGTGCAGCCCATCTTCCAAAATCCATATGAGTCATTCTCGGCTCGCAAAACAGTTGACACCTACCTGTACAACACTGCCGTACGGCTGGGCATCGCGAAGAACCGCCGCGAAGCGGAAGAACTGATGGATGAAAGCTTAAAGAGTGTCGGCATGTCCCTGGCAGTGGTAAAAGGCAAGTATCCAACCCAGTTTTCCGGGGGAGAACTGCAGCGGGTGTCCATTGCGCGAGCTCTAATCACTCGGCCCAAGCTCATCGTGGCCGATGAGCCCGTTTCAGCCGTTGACGCCTCTGTGAAGATGAACATCGTCAACCTCTTCAAAGAGTTGAAAGATAAATACAACGTATCGTTTATCTATGTCACCCATGATCTTTCCACCGCTTACTACATCTCTGACTACATCGCCACCCTCTACCGCGGCTGTCTGATCGAATACGGCCCGGCGAAAGAGGTCATGGACGCGCCGGCCCACCCCTACACGGAACTGCTGGTGAATGCCGTGCCTGTAGTTGGGGTGAAATGGGATGAAGAAATGGTCATGCCCGATACTGAGGAAAAAGAGTACTCTATTACCCACTGCAAGTTCGCACCGCGCTGCCCGTATGCTACGGACGAATGCCGGGCTCAGCGCCCCGAACTGCGGGACATGGGCTCATCTCGCAAAGTGATGTGCTTCCACCCCATCGTGCAGGCTCGCACAGCTGAGGTAGGATGAGCCGCAGGCATTATACTAGACCCTGCAGGAACTGTTGGCGCAGGTCTGGTTCAAAGGCTTCTATTGCGTAGCGCAGCATGGTCCGGGGCATGCTCCGGTAGTGCTCCTTAAGAAATTTGAGTTCCAGCTCCAGATCCCGTTTGCCCACCTCCCGCAGCATCCAGCCCACGGCTTTATGGATGAGGTGATGCTGGTGGTTGAGAAGGAGCTGCGCGATGGCGAGAGTATCACCGAAATCGCCTTGGCGGATGAAGTAGAAAGTGGCGATAATTGCGGTGCGCTGTCGCCAGAGATGTCCAGAGCTCACCAAGTCGTACAAAGTTGTGCGCTCCTTGGTAAAGAGGTGTGCTCCCAAAATCTTGTCGGCAGAAAGGTCCACCAAATCCCAGTTGTTGACGTAATCCAGGTTGTCTAGATAAAAGCGGACGATGCCCTCTCTTTCAGGGGCGGAGGCCGCTTTTTGATATTTGTAGACCAACATGATCAACGCCACTGAGCGATACTCGTGCACTTCGTCATGAAGGAGAGCTGCGATATCTTCCATACTCGCGCTCATGTAGTACTTGCGCGCCACCTTCCGCTGCCAAGGCACCCTCACCCCGATGAACCTGTCCCCTTCCCCATAGTCGCCCTCAACCGCCTTGAAAAATCTCGGCAAGAACTCGGCCTTTTCAGGTTCAGCGTAGGACTGCAGTTCCTGTTTAATTTTCTCCACCACATTGGCTCACTCCCCAATCTGACTTCCTGGAAAGACTTCTCACCGCGCAGCGCTTTTCCCTATCACACCTAATGCCCGCTTCAACGAATCAGCCCCAGATTTCGTCATATAAGCGAGGAGCGTGATAGACATGATTAAGATCCAGCGATTGACTAAGGTCTATGCCAAGGGCAAGACCGCTCTCCACGACGTTACTCTCACGATCGCTCCTGGCGTCCACGGCTTACTCGGGCCAAACGGCGCTGGAAAGACCACACTGATGCGCATCCTAGCCACACTTTTACCGCCCACCAGCGGGAGCGTCGAAGTCTTTGGGTACGACCTTGTCCTAGATAAGCAGGCGATTCGTGCTCTGCTGGGATATCTCCCGCAGGAGTTTGGGTTTTACCCGCAGCTGACTGCAGCAGAGTGCCTCGATTATCTGGCAATCCTCTCAAACATCCAATCTGCCAAAGAGCGGGCTAGGCGCATCCAGCTTGTCCTAGAGCGCGTCAATCTGTGGGACGTGCAGGGAGAAAAGGTGGGCACATTTTCTGGGGGTATGAAGCAGCGCCTGGGCATAGCACAGCTCCTGCTGCACGATCCCCGCATCATCATCGTGGATGAACCCACCTCGGGCCTCGATCCCCACGAGAGAGTGTCTTTCCGTCGGCTCATCAGAGAGCTCTTCGAATCGCAGCGGGATAGAATTGTGATCATCTCAACGCACATCGTGGAAGACCTGACCCACTTAACGCCGGCTATTGCGGTTATCAACAAGGGCAAGGTTCTCTTTTCTGGAACCCCGGAGCAGCTGAAGGAGCATACTGGCAGAATCACAGCTTCCATAGAAGATGGGTACCTCGCCCTACTGGAGGAGAGGTGATATCTGTGGCCTTAGTTATGCACGAGCTGAAATCCAACCTGTCCAGCTTGTGGACGCCCATTATGGTGATCCTGAGTAGTTTGCTCACGTTTTCCGGAGGTGTGGAGTACGCAGGGCGCGGTGGAGTGACTGACGCAGCAGAGGCCTTAGGTATAGCTGCCGTCACTCAGGAGTGGGCTCACCGGATATCATTTGCCGCAGCAGGGCTGCCGCTGCTGGCAGTGACAGCGGCAGTCTGGCTGTGGACCGCCCGAGACCGATGCCACAATTTCGCACAACTAGTCGCTGCAAGGCCAGTACTTACCAGCCATCTCGCAGCGGCGCGAGTAACAGCCGCACTAGGCGGTGTGTTTATCCCCCATTTCGGTGGTGTCCTAGCGGGAGTGCTGTTGGTGGGAGTTGTCACCGGGTTATGGCCCGATTGCGGCATCTTTATGCAGTGCCTAATCCTAAACCTCATCCCGGGACTGACCGCTTGGATAACGGTGGTATATGCAGTGACAAGTTCCTTTTGAGATCAGCCCCGGGTTGTTCCGCTTTCTGCTCTCACGTGTGGGGGATCAGAACGTGGCCCGAGATCTCATGCAGGATGGGCTTTATCGACTTGCCAAAAACCTGGCTCACAGATGAGCTTGATCCCAACTCTGCCGAGGCTAATGGACCTGCCCGTTCAGCAGCTGCATACTCTCTCTGTTCCGCAGATACCCTC
>JAAYMI010000141.1 GCA_012521465.1 Bacillota bacterium
CATATGCCCAGAGACCGATGTCGCGATTGAACTCGGGGGAGAGGATGCAAAGATCATTTACCTCAGCGATGGGCTCGAGCAGCGTATGAACGGCACCTGTGCGGGGGGTACAGGTGCGTTTATCGATCAGATGGCCGTTCTCCTCAATACCGATGCCCAGGGCCTTAATGAAATGGCCAAGAGACATTCAACCATCTACCCCATCGCGGCGCGCTGTGGAGTGTTTGCCAAGACCGATATCCAACCACTGCTGAACGAGGGCGCAGCTCCAGAAGACATCGCTGCCTCAGTGTTTCAAGCAGTTGTAATCCAGACCATCAGCGGATTGGCCTGTGGTAGGCCTCTCAAGGGAAACATTGCCTTCTTAGGCGGTCCTCTGTACTTCTTATCCGAACTGCGCCAGCGGTTCATTTCAGCGCTTAACCTGGCACCAGAGCAAGTTGTCTTCCCGGCACACTCGCAGCTCATAAACGCCATCGGCGCTGCACTGTCCAGCGATGATCAAGAGCCCTCTATGCTTGCTGACCTGATCAAGGCTGCCGAAGCCGCGGTGCGGCTCACCACCGAAGAGGCGCCAAGGCTCCGGCCACTGTTTAAGGACTGCGCAGAACTGGCGGAATTCCAGCTTAGGCACGCTGCTAACAGGGTGCGGCGCGGTGACTTAAGTCAGCATACCGGCGATGTTTATCTCGGGATCGACGCGGGCTCAACTACGACCAAACTTGCGCTGATTGATGACCATGGCACCCTGCTATACTCACATTACGGCAGCAACCACGGCAGCCCCCTGCAAGCAGTTGCAGATGCCCTTCAAGCGCTCTATGCCCGAATCCCAGCTGGGGCTGTACTGCGGAATGCAGCGGTAACCGGCTATGGAGAAGGGCTGATCAAGGCTGCTCTGCGGGTGGATCTCGGTGAGATTGAGACAATCGCCCACTACAAAGGGGCAGACTTCTTCTGCCCCGGTGTCGACTTTGTGCTGGACATAGGCGGCCAGGATATGAAATGCATGCGTATCCGGGATGGAGTCATCGAAAACGTGCTCTTGAACGAAGCATGTTCGTCGGGCTGCGGATCGTTCTTGGAGACTTTTGCTAAGTCGTTGGATATGACTGTAGAAGCGTTTGCCGCAGAGGCCCTCACAGCAGAGCGTCCCGTGGATCTGGGATCCCGCTGCACCGTGTTTATGAACTCCCGGGTCAAGCAGGCCCAGAAAGAAGGAGCTTGCGTTGGCGATATCTCTGCCGGACTGTCTTATTCTGTGGTGAAAAATGCTCTCTTTAAGGTGATCAAGATCCGGCAGCCACATGAGCTGGGTCAGAAGATCGTTGTGCAGGGTGGAACATTTCACAACGACGCAGTCCTGCGCGCCTTCGAACTGCTTACGGGCGGCACGGCAGTGCGGCCGGATATTGCAGGCATTATGGGAGCATTTGGAGCGGCCTTGATTGCTAAGGAGCGCTGCCCCCAAGGACATCGCTCCAGCCTCTTAGGGCCTGAGGAACTCGCCCAGCTGGACGTCAAGACCACCAAGACTCGCTGCGGTCTCTGCGGGAATAACTGCCTTTTGACAATCAACCGCTTCGGGAAGACTGGCCGTTTCATTTCTGGCAACCGCTGCGAACGAGGCGCCGGCGGAACACGGAATCCAAATCAGCTGCCCAACGTCGTCGCTCAGCGCTACGCACGGCTATTTTCGTATGCGCCTCTCCCTTTGGACCAGGCACCGCGAGGCAGGATAGGGATTCCCCGGGTGCTGAACATGTACGAGGACTATCCCTTCTGGTTCACCTTCTTTACTAAGCTGGGTTTTCGCGTAGAACTCTCTGACCCATCGTCCAAGGAACTGTACGAGCGAGGCATCGACAGCATGCCTTCGGAATCGGTATGCTATCCAGGAAAGATGGCCCACGGCCACATCGCAAACCTCGTGGATAAGGAATGCCCAGTGATCTTCTATCCCTGCATTACCAAAACAGCCAAGGAGCAACCAGATGCCGACAACCACTTCAACTGCCCCATCGTCGCCTCGTACCCGGAGGTGATCAAGAACAATCTTGAGCGCCTGCGAGAAAAAGACATCCTCCTACTGCATCCGTTCTTACCGCTGGACAGCAGAGAGCGCCTCGCCAAACGCCTCGTGGAAGAACTGATGCCTGTGTTCGGTCTGGATACCGCAGAAATCGAGGAAGCTGCGGCATCCGCCTGGCAGGAACAGATGCGCTTTCGCAGCGATGTGCAGGCGATGGGCGAGCGGGCCCTTGCTCGCATTCAGGCGGAGGAAGTGCCGGGGATCGTCCTCGCGGGCCGCCCCTACCACATTGATCCCGAAATCCACCACGGAATCCCAGAGCTTATTAACTCCCTTGGAATGGCCGTGCTCACCGAGGATTCCATCGCTCACCTCGGCAGAGTGGAGCGGCCCCTGCGGGTGGTGGATCAGTGGGCTTACCACTCTCGCCTCTACGCCGCAGCTGCTTTCGTCGCTACCCAGCCAAACCTGGAATTAGTACAGCTCAATTCGTTCGGCTGCGGACTGGACGCCATCACGACTGACCAAGTACAGGAGATCTTGGCGGCCAAAGGCAAGCTCTATACTGTCCTGAAGATCGATGAGGTAAGCAGCTTGGGCGCTGCGCGCATCCGCCTGCGCTCCCTGCAAGCCGCGATGCGGGAACGCGCCCAGGTGTCCTCGGCCAAACCACAGCCTTACGCCTTCAAAAAGCGGGTCTTCCAGAAATGGATGAAGGACAGGCATACGATCCTGGCTCCGCAGATGTCGCCTATTCATTTCGAGCTTCTGGAATCGGCTCTGAGGTATTCGGGCTACAATGTGGAGGTATTGCCCTCGGTGGACCACACAGCCGTAGAGGAGGGCCTCAAATATGTCAACAACGACGCCTGCTACCCTGCGATAATAGTGGTGGGCCAGATCATATCTGCCCTGCGCTCCGGCCGCTACGACCTGCAGAATATCTCCGTGATGATCACCCAAACGGGCGGTCAGTGCCGGGCCACAAACTACATCGGGCTTTTGCGACGAGCACTCAAAGACGCCGGGTTTGGACAGGTACCGGTGATCTCCATAAGCGCCCAAGGGCTGGAGAAATCTGGTTTCAAGTTTACGCCCGGCTTGATCCATCGGGGCCTCATGGCAGTCGTCTACGGCGACTGTTTGATGCAGCTCCTCTACAGGGTGCGCCCGTACGAGGCGGAGCCTGGATCGGCCACAAGCCTGTACAGAAAGTGGGCTCAGACCTGTAAAGCCTCCCTCGCAAAGCTGGATCCTCGCACCTATGCGAGGAATCTCATGGAGATGGTACAGGAGTTTGACACCCTCCCCCTTGTAAACCGGATCAAGCCGAGGGTCGGCATCGTAGGCGAGATCCTGGTGAAATACCATCCCACAGCCAACAACGGGGTAGTGGAGACAGTGGAAAGAGAAGGGGCAGAAGCGGTGGTCCCAGGCCTAGTTGATTTCCTCAACTATTCTCTGGCTGGTGTGGCATTTAAGTATCGCTACCTATCTGGAACTAGACTGAGCCAGGTCCTGGCGAATACGGCCATTGAGATCCTTGAGCTCTATAGGCGTCCGCTGAAACAGGCTCTAGCACGAAGCAAGCGGTTTACGTCGCCCCACACCATCTGGGAGATAGCTCAGAAAGCCAAGCAGGTTCTTTCCTTGGGCCATCAGGCCGGAGAAGGCTGGCTGCTCACTGGGGAAATGATCAAACTGATCGAAGCGGGCGTCGAGAACATCATCTGCATGCAGCCCTTTGC
>JAAYMI010000142.1 GCA_012521465.1 Bacillota bacterium
ACCACTGATGAGCGCAAGCGGGTCTTTGAGATTGTGGTGGAAGAGGCCCAGGGCAAGGTTCCCGTGATCTGCGGGGCTAACCATACGAGTACACGGGCTGCTGTGGAACTCAGCCTGTACGCAGAGAAAGTGGGAGCCGACGGTGTCCTACTCACGCCGCCGTATTATTGGTCAGTCATATCCGACGATGCCGTTTACGAGCATTACAAAGCTGTTTCTGAAGCCATCAACATCGCCATCATGATCTACAACAACCCGAATATCGTGAACAAGGACCTTTCACTTGATCTCTTGCACAGGCTCACTGAACTGAAGAACGTGCAGGCGCTCAAGGAGTGCACCAACAGCCACATTAAGTACTCCCGAGTAATTCATCAGCTGGGAGATAGACTTGCCATCGTGAACGGAGCAGGCGAATGGTTTGAACCCACAAGCTATCAGATGGGTGTGAAGGCATTTATCAGTGGGTTTGCCAACTTCGCTCCGGCACTGTGCCGCGAGATTCACGATGCAAGTATGGCTGGCGACTATGTGCGGGCAAAGGCGGCAGCTGACCGCTTTCGGCCGCTGCTTGAGATCCGTTCCCGTTATGTGGCCCAATTCGGGCCAACCCAAGGGGGAGAGGCCTACAAAGAAATGGCCAGGATACTGGGGTTTAGGCTTGGTAAGTCGCGTTTACCCGTCCTGCCTGTCACTGAGTGGTATCACAGAGAGATTAAGGGTGCGCTGGAGGCAGGGGGATTTCGGAAATAACACCACTAAATGAGCCGAGGCTGTCCCATAGTTGGGGCGGCCTCTGTAATTTGAACGGAGCGGTCTGAAGGGAATTCTCGCTTGAGATCGAAGTGTGCGGAGCATGATGTTGGAGAGGGGAGGGGCAGGTGTGGAACGGCCGTATGTCAATCTGAACAGCGAGAACAAATTCGCTCAGCTCATGAACGAAGTGCACAGCAGTATGGATAGGTTCCTGGCCTTTGGTGAAGTGGTGGCGGTTATGCTGAGTGGCGGCCTCTCTCGAGGTTACGGCGACCATCTGTCAGATATTGACATCACCGTCTTTCTCACCAAGGAGCAGTACGAGAAGTACAGAGTGGAGAAAACGCCGCTGCCCCTCGGAATAACGCAGCTGAATGGGTACATCTACGACATCAAGATTCAGGACTATGAAGAAGCTCTGGCCAGGCAGTCGGACACGGACGAACTGTGGGATCTGTCCTATGCGGAGATCTTGTACGATCCCCATGGTAAGCTGGCGGAGCTGATCAAGGCTAAGATGGAGGAGCCGCCTGATACTGCGCTTGCGGAACGCTTTCTGTTCGAGGCCTGGTGGAACTTCCAGCTGGCGGGCGATGTTTGGATCTACAGAAATGATGTTCTCCAAGGCCACTATGCCTTAAGTAATGCCATCAAGCCGTTGATCGGCGCCCTGTTTATTGCCAACGGCGAGCACGTTCCCCACGATAAATGGTTGATCCACATGAGCAGGACCCTGCCCTGGAAGCCGCCCCGCTGGGAACAGGAGCTCGCCCAGGCGATGTCCACGGGACGTTTTGACCGGAAATCGCTAATTGCCAGGCAAGGGACGATCGCCAGATTGTGGTCTGCCATCGATGCCAGGCTGCGGGAGCAAACCGGTGCCAAGGTCAAAATGATGCAGAGGTACTTCTACGATAGATTGACACTCTTGATGGAACGGGGCCGTATGCCCTTGGCTGAGTGGCAGGCGGTGAGCAGAGACGGCCTGCTTAACTCCGACCCGTTCCACCCAATCACCCAGATCGCGGATGGGATGATCATGCTCGATGTTGAAAAACTCAGGCGCCTGCGGCCTGAAGACATGTACAGTTGGTTTTATGAAGTTGTAGAAGCTGTCACCGTGGGAGGCTAGAAGAAACAATGCGCAAGGCAGTGCCTCGGCTTTTCGCCCTACTGATCATTCCCCTCGGAGTGGTGTTCCTTTATGCCCTGGTGCATGAAGCCAGCCATGCTCTGGTAGTATTTCTTGTTGGGGGAGAAGTAACAAGGTTTCAGGTGAATTTCCTGCAGCATGCACCAAGTATCAGCTACACGGGTGTAAGCGATCCGCTCCATAAGGCATTCATCAGTCTGGCCGGGCCGGTGCTGCCCCTGGCTCTCGTACCATTTGTGGCTGTGGTTTTGCGCAAAACCCGGAGCGCCCTGGCACAAGCGGCCGCGCTTCTGTTCCTCTTAAGCCTGCTCCCTACCGCCCTCACTTCAGCTGCGATTGCCCTGGTTTATGGGTTTGGAGCAGTACCGCCCCAGGAAGACATGGCCAAGTTCCTCCACTATACCGGGGCCAATCCGTTTGCTGCAGCAGCTGTTCTTCTGCTCGTGTTCGTCGTTCTGCTGGTGTTTGCGTTCAGGGTGGGGCGCGTTAAGGAGGCTGCACTAAATGTGCAGAGCGTCCTGCGTGGTTCTCGAGACCGACGCCACACCCTGCTGATGGGAAGAATTGTAGTGGCAGTCGTGCTGCTCAGCGTGGGTGCCGCCGCGCTCCGCAGTATTATTGGTTCCGAGGTTCCCGGAAGCCCGGAGTTATCCTATCATACAAAGGTGGAAGTTAATCTGGGAGACGTTACGCCTGATTCAGCAGTGTATCATACCTTCAGCGTGTCTAAACCCACCGTTTTTGACTTCGTTTACAGTGTGGACTCAGGGTCCGACATCACCATGCGTCTGCTGAACCTTGACGGGGAGCCGTTTGTGTTCAACAACAAAGACTCCGTCGTGATGTATGAGGGGAGGCGCACTCAGCCGCTGGCCTACTTCACAGGGTTCACGCTTTTGGAGGGAAACTATGCCCTGGAGGTTTCTCCCGGAAGCACCGGCTCGCTCACTATGTATGTCGACAGTAGAGAGCCGAGTCCGGCAGACATGGAGTATCTCGAACTGCTGAGCGCCGTCAACACAGGCTCGTTTACCGCCCAGAGCTACCACGAAGAGGGCTATGAACTGGTTTATGAGGGTGAGCTGGGCGTAGGCCAGGACCAGTTTCTCTTGACCTTGCCCGGCGGCACGGACCGCATGATTTCGGCTTTCGCCGTCGGTAATGGCCAGGTCAACCTTGTGTACGCGGCGGATGACGAGGTTCACACACTCTTAGAGGGCTTTAAAGCCACTATAGGAAGGTGGCTGCCGCCTCACAAGGGTGCTGCTGAGGTGCGGGCCAGCGTCCAGCAGGTGCCCACCGTGCTGTACATCTATGTCAAGGCCAATCGGTCCAGATGATAGTCTAAACAAGCGCTGCAGCAAGTAATCGCTTCCCCTTTTATACCGCCATCAACGCGTGCTGGCGGTTTTTTGCTGGTGTGAGTGAAGGAGCACTGTGCGGGCCGTGACAAAAGAGTGTTTTCCGCGCTGATAGTTAATATTCAGATAAGATAACTAACGTAAGCGAAGAAATGGAAGGATTCTGCCAACTTGTATAGTAGTAATACTACAATTAGAGACCTAGGCTGTGATGTCAGGAGGGTCCCCATGTTTATCAGGAATTATCTGATTCCTCGGCTATTGCAGTATTTTTTAGTCATATTCCTTGGGATCACGATTGTGTTTTTCATCCCCCGCATGGCACCCACTAACCCGGTTGAAAGGACCATTGCAGAAATCCGCTCCCGCGGAACGTATCTGGACCCAGCCTACGTCCAGCAGATGGTGGATGCCTTGACGGAAATGTACGGCTTGTCTGGGTCCTGGCTGCAGCAGTACAAGGACTTCTGGGTGAGACTATCCACCGGAGATTTTGGTGTGTCTTTCTTCCAGTTTCCCACACCCGTTATGACCTTGATCAAGCGAGCGCTGCCTTGGACGGTAGGCCTGCTTTTCACCACGACTGTCTTTTCCTGGCTGTTTGGCAACATCGTGGGAGGGATCGCGGGCTATGCTCATAATCGGCGCTGGTCCAAGCTCTTAGACGGGATCATGATGTTTATCCGGCCGATACCCTACTATGTCTTTGCTTTAGGCCTCTTGATTCTGTTTGGTTACGTCTACCGGAAATTCCCCATTGCCGGTGGAGCCAGTATCGGGAGAACACCGTCCTTCACACTAAGCTACATCCTGGACGTCTTAAGGCACGCTTTCTTGCCTGCAACATCATTGGCGGTCCTGGGAGCTGCTTCGTGGTTCCAAACTTCTAAGCTGATCGTGCAGAACGTCAACGCAGAGGATTTTGTGCAGTATGCTCAGTTAGGTGGGGTAAAGGAAAGCAGGATCATCTTTCGGTACATCATCCGCAACGCCATGCTGCCGCAGATTACAAACCTCGCGCTGTCCCTCGGGCAGATTCTAAGCGGGGCGCTTATCACGGAAATCGTTTTTTCCTATCCGGGATTAGGCAACCTCCTGTATTCGGCCATCTCCACTGGAGATTACAACCTGATTATGGGGATTATCTCCCTGTCCATCGTAGCGATTACCACGCTGGTACTGATTGTAGACCTAGTCTATCCGCTGTTTGATCCCAGGATTAGATACAAGTGAGCCAAGAAAGGGAATGGTCATGCCTCTAAGGAGCACACTGAAAGAGCTGTTCCGCGATTACCGGTTTTTGTGTGCGTTCATTGTCTTATGTTTCCTGGCGGCTTTGGCCGTGCTATCGTTCTTTTCGCCGTATGATCCGACTGTCTGGTATTACGCGCCGCGGGACCTGCGCCCCTCCGCGCAGCATATTCTTGGTACCTGTTCGCGGGGCCAGGACATCTTCTGGCAGGCCACCTTTTCCATCCGCAACTCTCTGGTGATCTCAGTAGTTGCCGGCCTGATTTCCCGCATAATCGCGGTGGTGGTGGGGCTGGTAGCGGGCTATCAGGGAGGTAAGGCTGACCGCCTATTGATGTTCATCAGTGACGGTTTCTTGGTGATTCCGCTGTTTTTGATTATCGTGATGCTGGCCATGCTGATTCGGGACAAGATGAACATCTTCACAACGGGCCTGCTTTTGGCCGTTTTTGGCTGGGCTTGGGACGCGCGGGTGATCCGCTCCCAGGTGTTGAGCCTGCGTGAACGGGAATTCACCAAGACGGCAATCCTTTCGGGGACAAGAACGCTGGAGCTAGTCTTCAAGGAATACATGCCCTACATCACACCCCTTGCATTCTCCACCTTAATCAACAACATGTCCTGGGCAATCGGAATGGAGATGACGCTGTCCATTGTGGGTCTGACGAACATGGATATTCCCACGCTGGGCACTACCCTAAAGTGGGCCCTCAACTACCAGGCGATCCTGATGCGGCGCTGGAACTGGCTGCTCACACCGGTGTTGCTGTCGGTGCTCCTCTTCATTGCCTTGTACTGGTTGTCTGTGAGCATCAGCGAATATCTTGACCCCCGCACACGTGTGCAGAGAGTGGGAGGGGAATAAGGTGCAGGACGGCGACGTAGTTCTCAGGACAGACAACCTTAGAGCGCACTATGTCTTGGATATTCCCGGCGGACAGAAGGTTGTCCGGGCCGTGGATGGCGTGAGCCTTCAGATCCGCAGGAATGAGATTTACGGCATCGCGGGCGAGAGCGGCTGCGGCAAAACGACGCTCATGAAGACCCTGTACGCCGCAATTAATCGGCCGCTGCGCCTGGTGAGCGGCTCCGTACTCTACGCCAAAGACGGACAGGAGCTTGACGTGTATGCTCTCAGAAAGCGGGAACTGCGCGGCCTGCGCTGGCGGTACATGGCTTATGTTCCCCAGGGAGCTATGAGCATCTTTAACCCGGTGATGAAGATCAAGGAAACCTACCGGGATTTCTTAAGCAGCCACCTTAAGGGCAAGACCGCAGCGGAGATGTTTGAGATTGCCAAAGACCACATTGACAAGCTCGGCCTACCCATCAGTATTTTGGAAGCCTACCCACACCAGCTGTCTGGGGGGATGCGGCAGAGAGTGGCCATTGCCTTAGCGGCCCTTTTGCGGCCGAGCGTGATTTTCGCCGATGAACCTACCACCGCCCTCGACGTTGTGGTGCAGCGCGGGGTTGTGCAGCTGCTGAAGGATATCCAGGCAGACCTGCACAACACCATTATCCTGGTCACCCACGATATGGGCATTCACGCCAACGTCACTGACCGCTTGGCCATTATGTATGCCGGCCGGATAATCGAAGAGGCACCTACAGTGGAGATCTTTAGGAACCCGCTCCATCCCTACACGCAGTTCTTGATCAACTCGCTGCCGCAGTTTGGGGACGCCGGCCAGCGCGTGAGCGCTCCGGGCCAGCCGCCTTCGTTGGCTGATCTTCCCTCGGGATGTGCGTTTCATCCTCGCTGCCCGAAAGCGATGCCCATCTGCAGAGAACTGCGGCCAGATACGATCGTCATCGGAGAACACCGTGCTGCCTGTTGGCTGCACGCTGAAAGGGGAACAGCACAAGATGCAGCCTATTCTTGAGGCGCGCAACCTCACCAAGGTCTTTTACCGCGGCAGCTTGCTGGCCCGCAATCGCATCGTTGCCGTGGATAACGTCTCTTTCCAGCTCCAGCGCGGGGAAGTCTTCACTTTGGCTGGGGAAAGCGGGTGCGGGAAAACCACCGTGGCTAGGATGATCCTCGGTTTTGAACAACCGACGGCAGGGGAGATCATTTACGAGAAAAACGGCGAGACGTGGCATCACCGGGTGTGGTTTACGCAGCGCATTCAAGCAGTATTCCAGAACCCATTTGAGACTTTTAACCCTCTGCGCAAGGTGGAAGGGTACCTGTTTGAGACAGTGCGCGGCTACCAGCTGGCGGACAAGAGGCAGGCAGCTCTGCAGCTGATTAACTCCAAACTAGAGGCCGTTGGCCTGAGCTATGGGGAGGTGGAGGGGCGCTACCCAAGCGAGTTTTCCGGCGGGCAGCTCCAGCGGATCTCCATTGCCCGGGCACTATTGGTAGACCCTTCTCTGCTGATTGCCGATGAACCGGTGTCCATGGTGGACGCCTCAATTAGGATGTCCATCGTGAACCTCTTCAAGCGCTTGAGGGATGAGCTGAACATGGGGATTCTCTACATCACCCATGACTTGGCCACGGCCTACTATTTGGGCGGCCGTATTGCGGTGATGTTCCGGGGCAACACCATGGAAATGGGCAGTGTGCAGGACGTGCTCATGCATCCCCGCCACCCCTACACACAGCTGCTGCGGGAGTCGATTCCGGAACCGGATCCGGCCAAGAAGTGGCGGGGGAGGATATCCATCGCAGAAACTGAGCAAGAGGAATACCTGCGGGTCGGCTGCAAATTTGCGGGCAGATGTCCCAAGGTTATGGAAATATGCAAGCGACAAGCACCAGAAACGGTTTGCGTGGACGAAGTGTACGTGAAGTGCCATCTTTATTCTGAGACTAGGTCTATCGAGGAGGTGAGTTGTGTACAAGGTTAAGGACGGGTTGTGAAGCAAGTCATTTGGCACATTAGGGCAAAAAACTAAAGGAGGTTCGACTATGCGGAGGACGAGAGTAGTTTTGCTGCTTGTGTGTCTGACTTTCTTTGTGCTGGGCGCTGCCGCCCTGGCCCAGGAAATCGCGTTCCCGAGAGATCAGACGCTGATTGTGAACATGCTGACTGGGCGTGTGGGCACACCCAGCAACTTCAACGAGTGGGTGAGTTGGCGCTGGAGGGACAGGGGAATGCAGAATCTGGCCAATGAGCCCCTTTGGTCAGTCGACTTTGCCACTGGCCAGACTATCGACGGCTTAGCCTCAGGCGATCCCGTGTACAATGAAGATTTCACCAAACTCACTATCCCCCTCAGAGAAGGCGTGGCCTGGAGCGACGGGGTGCCGTTTACCGCGGATGACGTTGTCTTCACAATCGAGACGATCATAGCTGAGCCGGGCCTTAATTCCCATCCCACCTTTGCCACACTAGTTAAGAATGTCTATAAGACCGGAGACTATGAGGTAGTTATTGAGCTGAGCGAGCCTGACTCCCGGTTCCACACTCACTTCTTAGATCGCTGGGGATGCACTTGGATCATGCCCAAGCACATTTTTGAGCAAGTGGATGATGTTGTATCCTTTGAGTTCGACCCATTTGTGGGCTGTGGACCGTATAAACTGCACAGCTACGACCCAGCTGGGTACTGGACAGCTTGGGAAAAGCGGGAAGACTGGGATAAGTCTCCCACCGGCATCCGCTTTGGCGAGCCGGCCCCGAAGTACGTCCTATTCCAGACCTTTGCGGAAAGCAGTGCCAAGGTCATCGCTCAGTTCACCCACCAGCTGGATATTGCTGATCACGACGCCGAAGGGTTCGCCGCTGCTATGGCCCAGGGCGGTACTATCAGAGCATATCAGCTGAGCTATCCGTGGGTAGTGAACAACGACCCCTGTTTGACCGGTATTACCTTCAACACCATGGTAGAACCGTTCAACAACCGTGAGGTACGCTGGGCACTGGTCTTAGCTATCGACATCGTGGAATACCTGGCCCAAGCGGTAGATGGTCAGGCCACATTGAGCCCAGTGCATGTGCCGCACTTAGGTGCCTATCCAGAGTACTATATTGAACCCATGCAGGATTGGCTGAAGAACTTCGCACTCGATCTGGGCGGCGGCGAGATGTTCTACCCATACGATCCAGATGCAGGTCTGAGAATTGCAGAATACGCTCGCCAGAGAGGCCACAAGGTAGGCGATGATCCAGAGGAACTGAAGAACACGTTTGGCTTAGGCTGGTATAAATATGCTCCAGATGTTGCAGAAAAACTGCTGATCAAAAACGGCTTCTCTCGCGATGCTAATGGCCGGTGGCTCCTGCCTGATGGTACACCTTGGAAGATCCAGATCACTGATATCAATGACGTGGGACACCACCAGTTCAAGAACGGCAACGCGGCGGTTCAGCAGTGGAAGAAGTTTGGTATCGACGCGGAATACGTTGCTACCGACGCCTACACCTCGCTGCAGCAGGTGGGAGACTTCCAAGTCGGTGCTGTCTGGCCTGTTACAGAGCCCTGGGGTGCGGGAGCAGACCTCTATCGTTCGCTGAACAACTTCTACTCTGAGTACATGGCACCCATTGGCGAACTCAATCGCGGCCATGCTTCCCGGTGGTCCAGCCCAGAGTTTGATGAGATCATCAGGCGCATGCGGGCAACGGATCCCACCGACATTGAGGCTACTGTTGCTGTCAGCACCGAAGCTTTGAAGATTCTCGTGGAGGAAATGCCCAGTATTCCAACGTACGGCTATTCTGGGTTCATGACTTGGGATGAGTACTACTGGACTAACTGGCCCGGAGCAGAGAATCCTTACATGGGTCCATATGGGCACTGGGGTACCCTCAAGTACATGCTGCCCTTCCTGAAGCCGACGGGGAACAAGTAGACATACACGGGTCGACAAGCCTTTCTTGAGCAGTTAGTTGCGGCTGCCTCGTGATAACCGAGACGGAACAACAAGCCCACTGCAGCTCGCTTGGTTGAGCGCAGTGGGCGCTTTACCAAAAAACCGCAAGAAAAGTCAAGACCATCTCTCCCGATTGGCTTATGCTTAACCTAGGGTGGTTGAAGCGAGGTGATGGATGGCGTGTACGAGTGGCACAGGCAGATTCAAATCATTGTGGATGAGATTGACAGGAGCATTAAAAACTGTGATGACGAAGCCTTGACACTGAGCGCCCTGGCCCGAAGACTGGGTTATTCGGAATATCATACGACGCGCAAATTTCGGGAGATCTCAGGCATGCAGCTGCGGGACTATCTGCGCCGCCGAAAGCTGGCTTTTGCGCTGATTGCAGTGCGCGACACCAACAAGAGTATCCTGGATATTGCCCTCGACCATGGTTTTTCATCTCATGCTGCCTTTACGAGGGCATTCAAGGATGCCTACGGTGTCACCCCCGCTGCGTACCGCAGGAACCCTCGGCCTGTTGTACTGCGCACAAAAATCAACCCCTTCGACCGCTACTTCTTAGGATTGGGAGAGATTGGAATGGTGAAGTCCACAGCAGACGTGAAGGTCTATTTCGTTACGATGCCAGCGCACAAGTTCCTGCATATCAAGAACTACGAGAGCAATGGCTATTGGGATTTTTGGGAGAAGCAAAGCCAGATCCCAGGTCAGGACTGCGACACTATCTGCGGCCTGCTGGACAGTATTAAGGGTAAGCTTAATGACCAAGGTCTGGCCGATGCCAACAGCGGCAGCGGTCAGTGTATGGGCTTCATCAGCGACCCGCTGGGCCGGGTAGGTGCGTGGGGCTATCCCCTCGCCGAATGCTATGGTGTGCGGCTGCCACTGGAGTATACAGGGGAACTCCCAGAACAGATGCTCCTCATTGACGTTCCAGAAGGAGAGTACATTGTGTTCGAACACGGGCCCTTTGATTACGAGCGGGAAAACGCCACGGTGGAAGAGCGAATGATTAAGGCAATGGCCAACTTCGATTTCTCCGATACAGGCTACTGTTTCGACGATACCCCCGGCAGGGTCGCTTACTTCTACCACGATCCGGAACGTTTTTGGAAGTACATCAGGCCAGTTCGTAAGACCAGTTAAGCCGCTCGCCACCCGCTCTGGCGGGTGGCTTCCTCGTTTCTGAGCTGGGCAATTGGTACAAAAGAGCCTTGACCGGCAATTCTCTGAAGAAGGGTTAAGCCAATTTGTGGCAAATACCCAGATCGGGGGTATACCCAGCAAAAACACACGAGGAGTGTATGTGGTGAAGAAAACTGGATTAGTCGTAGTAATGCTTGCAGCAGCTCTCTTTTGGTGTATGCAGCCCGCCTTAGGGATATCGTGGAGGGATTACCCTTATGAGCTCGTGGACATCTACGCAAAAGGTACGCTTGCGGAAGTGCAGGAAGCGCTGCGCCAGAAGGTCCTCTTTGAAGGAACGTCCACACCCTACACAGGCGAATGGCAGACTCCCTTAACCATCGCTGCTAAATACAATCCCGATCCGAGAGTGATTGAGGCCGTGGCAAAAGCGGGCTTTGATGTGAACCAGGAAACATCCTCCGGATGGAGTCCCTTACTCATGGCACTGGTGTACAACAACCCACAGGTGGCAGCCCGCCTATCGGAGTTAGGAGCAAAACTGTCTGATATTAACCAGCCCAACGTTGAGGAAAATGATGACTATACTCCCATCATGTTGGCGTGCCATGTCCAGAATCGGGAGGCGGTGGTGACTCTGCTAGAGTTGGGTGCGGCGCTTGACCACAGGAGTTCCATGTATGGCCACACGGCACTGATGCTGGCATCGGAGTGGCTTGATGCCGAGATTGTTCGCATGCTGCTGGAAGCCGGAGCAGAAGTCGACGTGCGCGATACCGATGGCAAAACTGCGCTTCATTATGCCCTCCGGGGCGGAGCAGAGAACATCCGTGTTCTGCTGGAATTCGGCGCTGATGTAAATGCCCAGGCCAGGAATGGTTATACTCCTCTGACCTATCTGGCGAGCCAGGCCGCACCAGATCCAGAAATGGTGGAAGTTCTGCAGGCCGCCGGCGGCTTTGTCAATCATCATGCGTTAGTTAAGGAACGGGTAGATGAGATCTTGACGCTGTTTATGTTCGGCGGGGCCGACACGATTACATCCATCCCGTGGCGCGCCGGAACGTTTTGTACAGCGGCGGCAGTGAGGAAGGTATGTATCAAGGGTTGGCCGCCTACGGACGCAGAGTCTCTCGTTGGGAGATTACGCAGATTGTCCTAAACAGGGATGAAACTGAAGCAACGGTAACCGTCCGCCACCTTGGCGATATCATGGATGCAACGTGGACTTTGTGGAAGCACGGTGAAGAGTGGTTTGTGGCGGATATCAGGTATTAGAAGCCCCTATCGCACAACCCTGCCGGGTAGTCGGCAGGGTTGTTTTTAATGCCCTGGCTCCGCAGCAGGGCTTTCTGGGTCATGCTCGAAGTCCTCGGATTATGAGGGTTATCCCTATGCTGTTCCCGTCATCAAGGAGGACTGCCGCAGCGGAGTGGCGTATTATATATAAAGGCATAGGATCTTGCCACAAACATACCTACTTTGTGTCGTCAGCAGCGAGCTTTATGGCGTCTCTGTAAATAAAGTCAGGCATCTAGTGTTAGTTACACAGCCGCCTGTGCGTATGGTTATGCGCATTAGCGGTATTTCTTTGCGTTTGGAGGTGCTTCGCCGACAAAACCATCTCTTTCTTGGTTTGGGTATTTCACTCTAGTGTAGTAAGTGCTAATATATATAATGAGCGCCCGTGATACTGCACACCCACGGCTCACTCAGCACTAGAGATTAAGAAACTCTCGTAATACTCAGGAAGGAAGTGTTGCAACATGAATTGGCTTGTGTTGGTCTTTTTTGCAAGCGTACTCGCGTTAGCCTACGCGGGCCTCAACTTCTTTGCGGTCAAACGGCTCGATGAAGGCACTCGTGTGATGAAAGATATTGCATCGCGAATCCGCATGGGAGCCATCACGTTCCTCAACTATGAGTTTCGCATCATCAGCATGATCACTTTAGTTGTTGCCGTGTTGATGGGTGTGCTTGTTGGTTGGTATGTGGCAGTGGCTTTTCTTATTGGTGCGACCATGAGTTCGCTTGCGGCAGTGGTAGGCATGCGGATCGCCACCTACGCCAATGTGCGGGTATCAAATACTGCGAGGACCACTAAGAAGCTCGGCCGGACCTTAAAGGTTGCCTTCCAAGGCGGCTCGGTCATGGGGCTTTGTGTGGGAGGCTTCGCTCTTTTGGGATTGGTCATAGTTTATGTGGTCTTTGGCATTTTACTTAAACAGCTCTCCATTGAGAATGTGTACCTGGTGAGAAACTGGCTGGGGATTGAGTTCTCTCCCTTCACCATGACTATCTCCGGCTATGCCCTGGGCTGCTCTATCATCGCCATGTTCTTCCGTGTTGGCGGCGGCATTTACACCAAGGCAGCGGATATGGGTGCCGACTTAGTAGGTAAAGTGGAAGCTGGTATCCCTGAAGACGATCCCCGGAACCCTGCAACGATCGCAGACAACGTCGGGGATAATGTGGGAGACGTGGCCGGCCTCGGCTCGGACTTGCTGGAAAGCTTTGTGGGTGCCATTTCTTCAGCGGTAATCTTAGCCTTTCACCTGTTCCTTTCCAGCGAGGCTAAAAGCGCAGGGATGACGCCCTCCGTTCTTGAGAAGATGTTCATGTACCCAGTGGTTCTTGCTGGAATTGGACTGCTCGCCTGCATCGTTGGTATTACTTATATAATCTTACGAGAGCTATCTGAGGATCCTCACCGCGAACTGAACATGTCCACCTGGGTCTCGGCTGGGTTGACAATTGTATTGTCCGGCGTGGGCTGTTGGTTGATGTTTAAGGGTGAGGACTTGACCGGTCTGAACTTTAAGCTTGGTGTCCTATCGCCCTGGCTCGCATCTATTTTAGGAATTGTGGCTGGTGTTGTAATCGGTATGATTGCCGAGTACTATACCAGCTATGATTATGCACCTACCCGGAGCATCGCTGCTGCCAGCACTGAAGGCCCGGCTCTAACTATTACACAGGGTATGTCTGTCGGCATGCGCTCCACGATGGCTCCGGTCTTGGTGCTTGGCGCAACGGTTATTGCTGCTTACGGTGCCGCTGGGATGTACGGTATTGCCATGGCCGCTGTGGGCATGCTGTCGTTTGTTTCCACCACCGTTACTGTTGACACGTACGGGCCCATCTCGGACAACGCTGGTGGTATTGCCGAAATGAGCAAGTTGGATCATGATGTTCGGGAGATTACGGACAAGCTCGACTCCGTAGGTAACACAACCGCGGCCATTGGCAAAGGATTTGCCATCGGTTCGGCAGCTTTGGCGGCTACATCCCTGATGGTTGCCTACATTTTCTCCTTCTCACCACCGGATGTGAATCCCATCCTGGACGTTATCAACCCCATGACCCTGGTGGGCGTCTTGGTGGGTACCGCCTTACCCTATCTGTTCTCAGGTATGCTGATTGAGTCTGTGACCAAGGCGGCCCGGAAGATGGTTGATGAAGTGCGCCGTCAGTTCAAGGAAAAACCGGGAATCCTAGATGGCACAGAAGAACCAGATGTCAGCTCTTGCATCGGCATTGCCTCTGAGGGTGCACTGCAGGAGATGAAGCTGCCTTCGTACATGGCAGTTACCTTCCCAATTCTGGGTGGGTTCGTGTTTGGAGCTGATTTTGTCGGTGGCGTGCTGATCGGCGCCATCATGTCTGCCATCATGCTGGCGCTCTACACGGGGAATGCCGGCGGTGCCTGGGATAACGGCAAGAAGCTGATTGAATCGGGCGCCATGAACGGGCACGCTAAAGGCGGCCCCACTCATGCCGCTGCAGTGGTAGGCGACACAGTGGGCGACCCCCTCAAGGACACGGTCGGACCATCGCTGGACATTTTGATCAAGATTATGTCTACCATTTCCCTGGTGGCAGTGGCCATCTTCTCTAAGTATAATCTCTTTGCCTGGCTGTCAAGCCTATTCTAGAAACTAGTTGAATCGATAGAAAACACCGCCAGTGTGTACTACAGTACCGATTGGCGGTGTTTTCATGTCCTCCGAGACTCCGACTGTCCAAGTGACCGCCGTCTTGATTGCTAAATCAGGCTCGGAATTTATTAACAGAATCGCCAAACGATAATACGATTATAGTACGTTGGGAAACGTGATTCGAAAGAATAGACACCGGAGGAGGGTTTGCATGAGCGAAAATTTCTTTGCAAAGCGGCGTGAGGTAGAAGCGCAGGTGGCCAGCAAGGCAT
>JAAYMI010000143.1 GCA_012521465.1 Bacillota bacterium
GGTTGGCCCGCCGCTTGGCAGAGGTGCGCAAGCAGGGCATTCTGCCGTATATCCGGCCCGATGGCAAGACGCAGGTGTCTGTAGCCTACGACAAGGACATGCGTCCGCAGGGCATTGAGACCATCGTCATCTCCACTCAGCATCACCCGGAGGTGGAGCAGAACAAGCTGGCAGAAGATGTAGTTGAGCATGTTATCCGGGAAGTCATTCCTCCAGAGATGCTGGTGGGAACCCGCTTCTTGATCAATCCAACCGGCAGATTCGTGGTGGGTGGGCCCCAGGGGGATGCAGGACTGACAGGCCGGAAGATTATCGTGGACACGTACGGCGGGATGGGCCGCCATGGCGGCGGTGCTTTCAGCGGCAAGGATCCTACGAAGGTAGACCGGTCAGGGGCCTATGCAGCCCGCTACGTGGCGAAGAACCTGGTGGCGGCAGGCCTGGCAAGGCGCCTGGAAGTGCAGATTGCCTATGCGATTGGGGTGGCGAGGCCGGTCTCCCTGTCGGTGGACACCTTTGGCACTGGGCGCCTGCCGGAAGCCGAGATTGAGGATCTGATCCGGCAGCACTTCGATCTGCGGCCCGCCGCGATCATCGAGCACCTCGACCTGCGCCGGCCAATCTACAGGCAGGTTGCTGCTTACGGCCACTTCGGCCGTCTTGATCTGGATCTGCCCTGGGAGCGTCTGGACAAGGTGGCAGCCCTGCAGGAGGCTCTAGGAAGTAAAATTATAATTGACAGATAAAAAAAGATAATGTTACAATGAAAAAGCCTAAGGGAGGAACCAAGGAGGACACCAGTATGCGGTGCAGCTTGCGTCTCTTTCAATTAGGCTTTTTTTGTGCCCTGATCCTGGCGTGCGCAGGATTAGCGGCAGCGGGGGAAGTGACGTTCTTTGTGCAGGTTGAGCCCAGCTTTGCCATCGCTGTCCAGGAGCAGCTGTTCTTCCCTAAAGCGTCACCCGGCACAACGGTGGATGCCGAGCTGGACGTCCAAGTATGGTCCAATGTGGGCTGGGACCTGATGGTCGTATCGCATGGAGTGTATGACGAAGAGGCCAATCCTGTGGCCTTGGAGCGCGGCGTGGAGGTGCAGATCGCTTCCGGGCAATGGCGTCCCCTAGACGGAGTTGGGAAAGCAATTCACGTAGGCCAACCTCCCACTCCCAGCGAGGGTGCAGTTGTTACTGTCCCGTTCCGCTTTCAGCCAGAGTTTGGCGATCTGCCGGGTACATATGCCGTGCAAGTTGTATTCACGGTGGTGCCAGAGATATGAGAGGGCTGGCTCTGGTTTGCTTACTCGTCTGTCTGTGGCTGTGGCCCGGACGGTGTCACGCTGGGGTGTTGGTGTCACCAGCCGTGGTGGAAGCCCACGCGGTGCAGGTGGGTGACGAGATTGTCATCAGCTGCACCGAAATGGCAGGGCGGGAGCAGCTCATCACTCTCAGTCTCGGCCTATTTGATCAGGATGAGCACGGGCGAGTTGTGTTTTACGAAGATCAACCCAGCCGCATGCGGGCTGCCGAGATCATCTCCCTTTCCCACGAGCAGTTTTACCTTCAGCCGCACGAGCGCAGAGGCATCACACTGCGGGTAAACTCCGCGGATTTTCTTAGTTCCTATGTGGTGGTCTTTGTGCGGCCCGAGCAGGTCGGGATTTCATCCCGCTTGGCAGTGCTGCTCATGCTGTCCACTGCCGTTGCGCGGGAGGCGGTGGACCTGACAGATGTGCGCATCGGTGGCCGTTCTCTATCCCTTACCTTTCACAACTCAGGCAGCATGCACGGGGCAGCCGCGGGTGTCGTGGCCGCGTATGATTCTGCCGGAGAGCTGCAGGGGGAGTTTGTGGTGCAGAGCGGCCGCATTCTTCCTAACAGGCAGCGCCAGACGGACCTGCTTCTGCCCATCGAGCCTCATACCGTGCGCTTTGTTCCCCTGCCCGATGCGGGCAGCAGCTTTCTAGCGTCAGAGGCGGTGCTGTGAAGCGGCTTGTGGCTGTTACGGTTCTAATCTCCTTGACCGCGGCGGTAGGCGGCTGTTCCGCCGCGGTTTTTGGTCCCACTGGCGCTCGCCCAGGACAGCTTACGGTTCTCCAGCGCTTCAATTTCTGGCTTGCCGAAGGTGACAACTGCCAGGCGGTGCTGTGGGGCCATGAGTCCCTCGCACATAGGGTGGCTGGCGGTGAGTGGTGCCCTGCTGGACAGGGGGCGGCCTTTCGGATCGGTCCAGGTCAGGTGGAAGTGTGGGAGATTGCGGTTGATCTAGGCTGGGTGCCCCCAGGGTCGTATGCCTATGAAGGTAAGCTGGGTCTGGATGGGGGCGCGGGCCTGGTCTGGCACTGGGGAGAGATGCTGCAGGTCATGCCGTTAAACTCCCATGACTTCGCAGTCTGGGCAGAGGAAGGGGCAGTATTCCTCGCCCCGGGCAAGTGGCACGCGTTTTCCGATCCCGTTGAGATTCGCTGGCAGGGCGAGCATGTGCCGGTTGGTTCGCCTGCAAGGGTCCACAGCAGCACTTATCCGGAATGGACGGTTGAGGAAAAGCTTCGCTGGCTTGTGGGGAGGCCAGCTATCAGAGCGGGAGAGAGTGCGGCGCTGACGGTGCGCCTTACTGGGCCTGCCCCTGCGGCAGTGCTGGAAGTTGCCCTTCCCCCGTGGCTTGTTCTCCAGGGGATGTGGGAGGTGAGTGCCGGCGCCACCGATCAGCGGTACGATGGGGTGTGGCTGGTAGAGATTCCTGCGCTGGACGCTGGGGAGTCCGTGGACGTCACAGGCGTGGTGGCGGCCCTGCTTCCGCCCA
>JAAYMI010000144.1 GCA_012521465.1 Bacillota bacterium
AATCAGGGGGGTATCCCTCTTGGTCAAGGAATAGAGAAACATTCCCACATAAATAGTACCAATCACAACCAGCAGGTACGAGTAAAAACGCAGGATATCCATGGCGATCCCCCTGTCAAACAGGAATCTGCTGACTGACAGCATTTTCCTGTTCTTGTGCTATCTATCATACGCCACATAGGCGGCCATTTCAACCTTTGACATAATGACGCGGAGCGATGCAGGGCAACAGACAGCGTATGCCGAATAAATAACCAAATCAATTCTCAATGAAGAAAGAAGCGTATGCTCAGAATGGTATCACAGACGGATGCAGCAGCCGCACCCAAGTCCCTGCCTAAACAGATGCTCATTTTTGCCCTGCCTATTATGGCCATGAACATCCTTCAGCTCCTGTTTAACGCGGCGGACATGGTGGTAGTAGGGAGGTTTTCGGGGAGCGAAGCTCTCGCAGCAGTGGGAGCAACGGGCGCCCTGATCAACTTGATCGTAAACTTGTTTATGGGTCTATCCGTGGGCACCACTGTCGTCCTGGCTAATGATTATGGCGCTCAAAGGTACGATGACATTAAGCTGACTGTCCACACTTCTATGGCAGTCAGCATGATCTCTGGGCTGATCGTGATGGGGATTGGCCTTGCTTTCTGTGTGCCGCTCTTGAGGATGATGGGTACGCCAGAGGACATTATCACTGGCTCAGCACTATACATGCGCATCTTCTTTCTTGGTCTGCCAGGCAGCATGGTGTACAACTTCGGAGCTGCGGTAATGCGTGCCGTGGGAGACAGCCGCAGACCAACGTACTTCTTGACCATTGCCGGTGTTGCGAATGTGATTCTCAACCTGTTTTTTGTGGCTGGGCTGCGCATGGGTGTGGCAGGAGTAGCTTGGGCCACCGTGATTTCCCAATATGCCGCGATGGGCCTGACACTGCTCTCCCTGATAAGGCGCGACGGGCCAATCCGGTTTATCCCCCGGCTCATGACTATTGACAGGCGTAAGCTGCTGGGCATCGTGCGGATCGGTCTGCCCGCGGGTTTGCAGGGTGTGTTGTTTTCAATCTCCAATGTTCTGATTCAGTCGGCGGTGAACTCCTTTGGCTCTGTGGTAGTGGCCGCCAGCGCGGCTGCTGGCAACGTGGAGGGCTTTGTGGCCACAACCAGCAACGCCTTCTACAATGCCGCCCTCACCTTCACCGGCCAACGCATGGGCGCTGAGGATTACGACGGGATAGATACCATTGCCAAGGTTTGCACCGCGTATGTGTTCCTGAACTGGCTTGTGGTGGGCGGAGCGACCATCTATTTCGGCCCGACCCTTTTGGGATTCTATACCACCAATCCTGAAGTGATTGCTGTAGGGATGGAGCGCATGAGAGTCTTAATGGCGGTGTATTTTACCTGCGGCACCATGAACGTCTTTCCAGGGATTACGCGGGCGATGGGGTACTCGGTACTGCCCATGCTCTGCACTTTAGTGGGGGCATGTCTCATGCGGATCGTCTGGCTGGTGACGTTCTTTGCGTGGATGCCCACGATTACGATGCTGTTCCTGTGCTATCCAGTGACCTGGACGTTGGCTGGACTGGGCCAGGTAGCCGTGTTCTTCTATGCCCGCAAGCAGGTTCGAAAGCGCGCAGCGGCCGTGAGCGGGATCACTCCCGCAGCACCAGCAGCAGTAAGATAGCTCTAGTGTTGAGAGAAGAAGCTCTCTAGGAGGGTGGAAGACGGTGCGGAGTTATCTGCTAACAATTCGTGAGGAGCTGCATCAGCAGCCCGAATTAGCCTTTCAGGAAGAGAAGACGTCGGCAGTGATTGCCCGGGAACTGCGGCGTTTCGGCTTTAAGGTGTGTACAGGAGTGGGCAAGACAGGAGTAGTGGGGCTCCTTAGGTTTGACGAAGACGGGCCGTGCGCAGCGCTGCGGGCTGATATGGATGCCCTGCCAGTTTTGGAGGAGACAGCTGTACCATACGCATCCCGACATCCCGGCGTTATGCATGCCTGCGGGCATGATAGCCACATGGCCATTGCTTTAGGGTGCTGCCGCTACTTCGCCGAAAACAAAACCCGGTTTCGAGGCACCTTCATGGCTGTGTTCCAGCCGGCGGAAGAAATCGTGGGAGGAGCCCCGGCCATGCTGGCGGACGGTGTGTTTCAGGATGCTAGACCGGATGTCCTCTTTGCACTGCATAACTGGCCGCAGATTCCCACCGGTACAGTCGGGATCCAGGCCGGTCCCCTAACCGCATTTGCTGACCGCTTCCAAGTGGTGTTTCGGGGAGTTGGCGGACACGGCGCGCTGCCCCACAAGGCAAGGGACCCAATCGCCATGGCTGCCGCTGCTGTACAGGGAGCGTTCGCCGCGGTTCAGCGCCGCAGCGATCCCATGCGGCCGAGAGCTCTGTCCTTTGGCTCAATCAGGGGAGGCAGCCGGTTCAACATCATTCCGGAGGAGGTTGTCCTGGAAGGAACGGTGCGTACTCTGTCTCCAGAGGACCAGAACGAGATGATCGCCCTCTTGGAGCAGGTGTTCGGCGCGGCAGCGAGTGCCTATGGTGGCACCCACAAGCTGGACTATGAGCAAGGGGTGCCAGCGGTGATCAACGATCTCGAGGTGTGCCAGCGGGCGTCAGCGGTAGTGAGGGAGCGCCTGCCCCGCACTACCGTGACTACTTCTGGGTTGAACAGCTTGATCGGCGAGGATGTGGCCTATTTCCTGCAGCAGGTCCCTGGCGCTCTACTGCTCTTCGGGTCTGCTGAACCCGGCAAGGTCAATGAGCTGCATAACCCCAGGTATCTCGTTCCTGACGAGGCAGTGATCGCAGGTTTCGAGGCGATTCGGGAGATTCTCTGCAGCTATCTTGAGATTTAGGAAACATGTCTGTTTGTTAGGTTCAGGCGTGTTCTCGCCGCTGCCAGCCGAGTCGTACAGAGGTAGACTCCTGCCGCGCAGCCTAGGAGCACATAGGGCATCAGTGAGAAGGAGATTCGTGCAAACAGCTGGCCGAACAGGGGAGGCATCAGGGTAGTTCCTGTGTAAGCGAAGGCCATCTGCATTCCCATCGCTGCTTGGGCAATCTCAGGGTGGAAGTACACTGGTGTAAGGTGGAGCATGGACGGGAAAATGGGTGCCAATCCGATTCCCACCAACACAAGGGCCGGGGCCACTACCAGATCGGGCACGGGCAGGATCATGATGGTCAGGCCCGTTAGCACCAGCAGTGTGCCGGCGCGGATCAGGTCCTCACTGCTGAGCTTCAGGGATGCGAAGCCGCTCAGCAGCCGTCCACCGGTGAGCCCCAGGAAAAAGAGGGAGACCCACCCGGCAGCGCTTGCTGGCGGCATGGCTTTGGTATGTACCAAGTAGCTTGCACCCCACAGCATGACTGAGGCCTCAACTGATGTGTAGAAGAAAAAAGTGAGCATGGCCCAAAGCGCCCCGGGAGCTTTCAGGGGTGCAAGGAGGCCGTGCTTTTTGCTTTTCTGGGCGTCGCATTGCTGGACAGAGCGGCTCTTTTCCATCGCTGTCCAGCGGCGCAGTGCAGATAAGAGCAGCACTACTAGGACCCACTGAACGAGGGAGATGTTTAGGTACCCACTGCGCCAGCTGCCACCCGTCCGGGTGGACAGAGAGATCAAGAGGGGGCCGAGCATGGCACCTACCCCCCAGAAGCAGTGCAGCCAGTTCATATGTTGGGCGGCATAGTGCTCAGCCACAAATTCGTTCAAACCTGCGTCAACCGCTCCGGCACCGAGACCGAGGGGGATGGCGAAGAAGAGCAGCCAGGTAAATCCAGGTGAGACCGCAAAACCAACAAGCGCCGCCGCGGTCATAGCTGCGCTGGCAGCCGTCACTCTGGCAGTGCCAAATCTCTCGATCACGCGGTGGGAAAGCAAGCTGGAGATAATGGTACCGCCGGAGATAATCATGGACACCATACCTGCACTGCCTACAGGCACAGCGAATTCCAGGTGCATCATGGGCCAAGACGAACCGAGCAGTGAATCGGGCAGCCCTAAACTGATAAATGCTACATAGATCAATGCTAGAATAACCATATGTTCTCTCCTACTGTTTTGTTCGGTGGTGCTGCTTGTAGGCCGCGATGGCTTGGGAAAACAGCCCGGCAATAATGTCCCGATCTAAGTCGCGGTCGTACACCAGTTCAGGGAAGATGCGGTTGACGCCTGAGGATGGGATGTTTTGCGTGACAGCACGCCTAGTTTCCTCCGTAAAGAAGTCTCCATAGAGCACTACTCGGCTGGGGTTCACAATCGCACAGAACACCGCGACAAGGCGGGCAAGGGCAGGCCCGATCTCTTGGGGACGGTAGTAGTCGATCCTTTTCCAGTCAACATCTATCGGGAGCAGACTCACTTCGCCGGCATATCCCAAGGCTCCCTCCACGATCTTGCCATCTACCATCACCGCGGCGCCTGGGTTAAACTGCCTGGGAAAGTACAGCGCCGCCACGACTGGAGCAGGCTCTGAATTGACGGCATACCCTGCCAGGGCGGCGTTAACATCGTTGCCCGCCACTCCCAAGAGGCCATATCTCTCGCGAAAATGCCCAGGGAAGTCGATCCCCTCAAGAGCCGGGTAATCGTTCACCAACACTCTGCCAGCCCGCACCACTCCCGGCAGAGCGAAGGCCGCAACCTTGATCTTTGGGTGTGCCTGGAGGGCGGCATCTACCATAGTTTCGAAGCTGATCAGCTCGATCTGGTCGAAGCTCTTCTCATTCGTGGCAATGGTCTCACCGTAGAGAGTGCCCACAGAGGATCGGATGAGGTGGGTCCCATTTCGCACCTGTGCGGAAAGCGCCAGAATATGGGCAAACTCCGCATTGAAGACGTATGCTTGAGAGGGCCGTCCACCGGTCCCTGAAAGGCGTCCTCCTAAGACAACTTCTCCTGTTTCCACAAAACCCGAGAGAATGCTTGCTACGGTCGCAAAGCTCAGACCTGTGCGCTGAGATAGCTCCTTTACGGAAGCGGTTCTAAGTGCCCACAGTTCCCACAATACAACCTCTGCATTGACCTGCTTTACGTCGAGCATGTTGACACCCACAGCCTCATCCCACCATTATTTTGGTACTTAAAATAACTCCCAAAATAAGTCTACGCAACCAAACCAATCGCGTCAAGTACTCCGCGGCGCGTATGCCATGCAGTTCAGCGGAAATAATAGGATCGACTATATGTAAGGAGGGTTCACTATGAACTGGCTGGCCAGAGTTGCCCTTGTCTTAGTTATTATCGGTGCGCTGAATTGGCTGCTTGTGGGAGTGTTTCAGTGGGATCTGGTGGCGGCTCTGTTTGGTGGGAATACCCTACGCGATGCTTCCATGCTCAGCAGGGTTGTCTATACCTTAGTGGGACTATCCGGTCTTTACTGTATCTCTTTGCTCTTTGGCGACAATCGGGTTACAACCGATTGAATATAGTTTGAGGAGGTGCAGTTACGTAACGGCCACGCAGAACAGCGTGGCCGTTCTGCGCGCTTGCTGCTCAGATCGGAGTAAGACGCCTTTCCAGAACAAGGGAATTATTGGTCCAGGGCGTATATTATTAGGGAGTGTAGAGGAGGTGTCCTAATGTATCTGCTAAGCGGTCTCAGCGAACTCAGCACTGCCCTATCCCGGTCCATCAGTCCAGAAAACTTCACTGGTGAGAAGGGCAGAGGTGGGATGGCAACCACGGGTACTGGGGAAGGTCCAGCACGGGAGCTGGGTCAGGGCTGGAAGGTTTCCCCTTCTGTGATCATCAAGCCGGGAGAAACGTTTACTATGGGCGAGATTAGGGAGTCAGGCGTAATCCAGCACATCTGGCTGACTTGTTTCCCTGCCCACTGGCGCAGCCTGGTTTTCCGAATCTACTGGGATGATGAGGAGACTCCGTCGGTGGAAACCCCAGTCGGAGATTTCTTCTGCAATGGTTGGTGCGAGCGGAGCAACGTTAGTTCCTTACCTATCTGCGTCAATCCAGCGGGAGGAATGAACTCTTATTGGGAGATGCCTTTCCGTAAGTCTGCTCGCCTAACTATGGAGAACATCGGTCGGAAAGAGGCGGTGCTGTACTACCAGATTGATTACTGCCTCACACCTATTCCAGATAACGCGGGTTATCTCCATGCCCAGTTCCGCCGGAGCAACCCCCTGCCATACAAGGAAGTCCATACAATTCTAGATGGAGTGAAAGGACAGGGTCACTATGTGGGCACCTACCTAGCTTGGGGAGTGAACAACAACGGCTGGTGGGGCGAAGGGGAGGTCAAATTCTACATCGACGGGGACAGGGAGTTCCCCACAATCTGCGGAACGGGCACAGAAGACTACTTCGGCGGGGCCTGGAACTTCGAACACCCCCAAGGCCAGTACGGTATTTATTCCACTCCCTTCCTAGGGCTCTCACAGGTGATCAAAGGGGACGGCTTGTACCGCTCGCAGCAGCGGTTTGGCATGTACCGCTGGCATATCCCCGATCCCATCCGCTTTCAGCAGGACTTGCGGGTCACGATCCAAGCCTTGGGTTGGCGGTCGGAAGGCCGCTATCTACCGCTGCAGGATGACATCTCTTCCTTAGCCGTTTGGTACCAGTCTGAACCCCATGCGCCGTTCCCGGCGTTGGGCGATGCCAATTATCTAGAAGTAATCTGAGTGGAGGTAAGCGTATGAGCTATTGGGTGGAGCGCATCCGGGCGCAGTTGCGCTATGCGAAGGAACTGTGTGCGGCGGGAGTCACGTCTGGCACTGATGTGGTGCAGGCGGTGGAGGGCTATCTAGAGGAGCAGCTCAAGACTCACGGGGCTGTGACCAACGCGGCGGCGCAGGAGGCAGAAAGGCGTCTGGCTGCTCACTTTGGCGAGGCAGCCAAGGGCTTCAGCATCATCTGCGTCGGCCACGCCCACATCGATATGAACTGGATGTGGCGCTATGACGAAACTGTCTCTATTACCCTAGAAACCTTCCGCACTGTTCTCGACTTGATGAACGAGTACCCCGACTTCACCTTTTCCCAATCCCAGGCCTCGGTCTACGAGATAACAGCCAAGTACGATCCGGAAATGCTGGAGGAAATCAGAGGGCGCATCCGCGAGGGCCGCTGGGAGGTAACCGCGGCCACCTGGGTGGAGGCAGACAAGAACATGCCGTCCGGGGAGAGCGCAGCGCGGCATCTGCTTTATACCAAACGCTTTTTGGCAGAACTGCTGGATATTCCCGGTGAAGGTCTGGATTTTGATTTCGAACCAGATACATTCGGGCACAGCGTCAATGTTCCCGAGATCTTGACCAAAGCTGGGGTGAAGTATTACTACCACTGCCGCGGCTATGCCGGCCACAATTTGTACCGCTGGCAGTCACCCTCGGGCAGCAGCATCCTGGTCTACCGGGAGCCTCACTGGTACAATGCAGCCGTTAGGCCTGACTGGGCGTACTATGTTCCTCAGTTCTGTGTGCAGCACGGTCTTAATGCGATGCTGCGCGTATATGGTGTGGGCGATCACGGCGGTGGGCCTACGCGGCGTGATCTGGAACGAATCATTGACATGAACACTTGGCCAGTTTTCCCCAACCTGCGGTTTGGTACGTACCGTGAGTTCTTTGCTCTCGCAGAAGCGATCAAGGATAAACTGCCTGTAGTGGAAGGTGAGCTGAATTTCGTCTTTACGGGCTGCTACACGTCTCAGAGCCGCATTAAGATGGCGAACAAAGTGGCAGAGAACGCCTTAGGCGAGGCGGAATTGTTCCAAGCCTTCAGCCACACTGCCGCGGATGCCCCGGCCGCCCCAGCGCGCATGGCAGAAGCATGGCAGAAAGTACTGTTCAACCAGTTCCATGATATCATCCCTGGATCAGGCATCATCGACACGCGGGAACACGCCATGGGTACGTTCCAGATGGCTATGGCAGAAGCAGGCACGGCGAAGCTGAAGGCTCTGCGCCAAATCGCCAGCGCTATTGACACCAGCCCGCTTGCACTGGAGGAGGAGCCAAGAGATTCGGTCGGTGAAGGCGCTGGGGTAGGTTTTGGACTGCCCGCGTTCCGCATTTCCCAAACCTCCCGCAGCGGCGGCAGGCAGCGTTTGTTCCACGTGTTCAATTCGGCCCCTGTTGATCGCTGTGAGCCTGTAGAGATAGTGCTGTGGGATTGGCAGGGAGATCTAACCAAACTGATGGTCACAGACGGCAAGGGCGAAGTCGTTCCTCACCAGATTTTGGACTCCGGCGTGCATCGCTACTGGGATCATTCCTACGTCCGGATCCTGGTGCAGCTTGAGGTTCCGGCCTGCGGGTATGCAACCTGCCTTGTTCACGAAGACAGCCGCGAAGACCTGCCAAAGCCGCTGCCGTCCGATCCGCGCCTGGACATACCAGACGAGTTTGTGCTGGAGAACGAACAGATTCGGGCGGAGTTCCATCCCCAGACCGGGGTGCTCAGATCACTCGTGGTAAAAGCGACGGGGCAGGAACTCATCGACCAAAGCCGCGCTGGCGGCCGCTTCCGGCTGATTACGGAGGATGATGCTAAGGGCATGACCTCGTGGCGGGTGGGCCGGTATATGGAGATCGAGGACCTGACTCGCGGCGTGCGGGTGAAGAAGGTGGAGTACGGCACAGCGGGCCTCCGGCAATCCATTTCTTTTGAGACCGAGTTTGGCCGCTCGAAGCTGGTGGTCGTGGTGTCTCTCGATCGCGGCAGCACCAGACTCGACTATGATGTAGAGTGTCACTGGCATGAGCGGGGCCGTCCCGGCGAGGGGATTCCGCAGCTCAACTTCTACCTCCCCCTCGGCTATGATTGCCAGGCGTACCGCTATGACGTGCCCTGCGGCACAGTAGACCGGCCTGAGCTGGAACATGATGTCCCTGCTAACAGCTGGGCGTGGGCCGTAAATGGTGATGAGGCGGGGAAATCCCTGGCCATCCTCTCCAGAACAAACTATGGCTTTCGCGGGTGCCAAAGCAGCCTCAGCTTGGCTCTCGTGCGGAGCTCGTTCGACCCAGACCCCGATCCGGAGTACGGTGTCCACCAGTTCAAGTTCACGCTGCATGTTGTGGATGCGGCAGCATCTAACCAGAGTGTGATTCAGGCTGCCCAGGCCTACAACCAGCCCCTGACAGCGCTATCGGTAAAGCCCACCGGCGGCGGAAGCCTCCCCTTGGCAGGCAGTTTCATGCGGATCAAGTCAGGAACAGCCGCTCTATCGGCTGTCAAGCTGCCTGAGGACGGTCCAGCTGGAAGAGTGATTGTGCGCCTGTATGAGACGGAGGGTACCGATTCCCGGGTGACCCTCGAGTTCCAACGGGATGTCCTGAGCGCAGAGTTTGTGGATCTCACCGAACGAGGGCTGGGCAGCGAGGGCATCGAACTTGCTGGACGAGAGCTGTGCTTCCTGATTGCACATCACAGCCTAGTGTCCGTGAAGGTGCAGCTGAAGGAAGAATAGCAGGGACGCCGTGCCCTAAAGTGGGAAGGTGAGTGGCTGTGCGCGTAAACCATGGCAACCTGGTGGAAATTCTCACTGAAGAACTAGCCCAGGTAAAAATAACGGATATCCACACGCACCTCTTTTCGGCCGATTTCGGCGAGCTCTGTTTGTGGGGGATTGATGAACTCTTGACTTACCATTATCTAGTTGCTGAGTTCTTCCGCTGGTCCTCCATGTGCTATCGCGAGTTCTTCGTGCTTTCGAAAGAAGAGCAGGCAGATCTGATCTGGCAGACCCTCTTCTTGGACCATTCGCCCGTGAGTGAAGCACAGCGGGGCGTGCTGACTGTGCTTCGCTCCCTCGGGTTGGATGTGGGAGCTCGGGACCTGGCAAATTACCGCGCTTATCTCCGCAGCCTTGACAGGCGTGCCATCATCGATATGGTGTTGGAGATTTCCGGCGTCGAGACAGTCGTGATGACGAACGATCCCTTAGACCCCATTGAGCGACGAGTGTGGGAAACGGTAGGCAACAGTGATCCCCGCTTTCGCGCCGCGCTGCGGGTCGATGGGCTGCTGAACGATTATCACACTGCTCGCGAGGGGCTGCAGAGCTTGGGATACGAGGTGGGTGCAGTCTTGGATGTTAGGTCCGCAGGGGAGGTACAGCGTTTCCTCAGGGAGTGGCTGCGGCGCATGGACGGAATCTATCTGGCTGCATCGCTGCCCTATGATTTCTCCCTTCCCGAAGAGACTCTGCGGGCGCGGCTCATTGAAGAGTGCGTTCTGCCGGTTTGTGCCGAGCTCAGCGTTCCCTTCGCACTTATGATCGGCACCAAGCGGCAGCTGAATCCAGAACTCCGTTTAGCTGGTGACGCACTGGGTCGGGGAGACGTGCGGGCCGTTGAGTACCTCTGTGCCCGCTATCCCGATAACAAGTTTTTAGTTACGATGCTGTCCCGGGAAAACCAGCACGAGCTGGCGGTAGCTGCCCGGAAGTTCCCTAATCTGCTTGTCTTCGGGTGCTGGTGGTTCCTGAATAACCCGAGTCTTGTGGAAGAAATCACCCGCCTGCGCCTGGAAACGCTGGGGCTTGCCTTCGTTCCTCAGCACTCCGATGCCCGCGTCGTGGAGCAGCTGATCTATAAATGGAACCATGCAAAAGACGTTATCTCCACGGTCCTTGCAGACAAGTACAGCGATCTCTTGGACACCGGTTGGACGCTGACCCGAGCCGAGATCGGGCGGGATATCAAGGACCTATTTGGAGGCAATTTCTGGGCTTTTGTAGAGAAATAGACGGAGAGGTTCAATGGGCAACACAGTTGACTTAACTACAGGCAGTATCGGCAAGAGCCTCACGAAGCTTGCGGTGCCAATTATCGGTACTTCTTTTGTGCAGATGGCCTACAACCTGACTGACATGATGTGGGTGGGGCGGATCGGCTCAGGCGCGGTAGCCGCGGTGGGGACAGCAGGATTCTTCACGTGGCTGGCTGGGGCAGTGATCATCTTGGCCCGTACAGGGGCTGAGGTGGGCGTAGCTCAGTCTGTGGGTAGGAGAGATATGCGTCAGGCCAAAAGCTATGCCCGCCACAGCATCCAGCTGATCGTTTTCCTATCCTGCCTGTACGGCCTCGCCTTGGTGTCGTTCAGCAGGCCCTTGATGGGTTTTTACCGCTTAGGAAGTCCCATCGAGGACGCAGCCAGGATTTACTTGATCATAGTAGCTTTCGGCATGCCCTTCTTTATGCTGAACCCTGTTCTCACTGCCATCTTTAATGGGACAGGTGACAGCGCCACTCCTTTTCGCATGAACACTCTTGGCTTGGTCTTGAACATGATTCTGGACCCGATCTTCATTTTCGGCCTCGGTCCCATACCCCGCATGGAAACGGCTGGGGCGGCTGTCGCGACTGTCATCGCCCAGCTGGTGGTTACAGCAGTCTTTTGCGGCCAAGCGCGCAAGCGTCCGGAGCTGTTTTCTGGCCTTAACCTCCTGCGGATACCCGAGGCAGCTCGGATGAAGG
>JAAYMI010000145.1 GCA_012521465.1 Bacillota bacterium
CGGCGAAGATCACCTATGAGCTGTTCTAGGTAGTACTCGGGGATCCCCTGTTCTAGCGCAATAGTCCGGACAGGAATGGGCCCTTTGCCGTAGTGAACAGTCAAATGAAACATGGCTCTGACTCCGTATTCACCACGCGTCGAAATGCGCACCGCACCGCCTCCTTCGAATTCCGACTAAATCCATGGGAATTACCGAGATAATAGTAACACACCGCCAACACTTGTGTCAAGATGCACAAACACAACTTCTGAGCTATTTTCTGCCAGCGCCAAACTTCGCGAACCATTCTAGCCGTTCGCGAATCAGCTTTTCCCGTCCCTGATCCGAGGGCTTGTAGAACTTGACGTCACTCAGGTTGGCTGGCATATATTGCTGGTTCACATAGTGGTGGGGATAGTCGTGGGGGTATTTGTAGCCGACTCCGTGTCCGAGGCGGGAAGCACCCTTATAGTGAGCGTCCCGAAGGTGCACTGGCACTGGTTCACTGCTGGTAGAGGCAACGGTATGCAGGGCTTCATCAGTGGCGGTAACTACGGAGTTGCTTTTCGGAGCAGTTGCTATGTAGATAATTGCTTGAGCAATGGGAATGCGCGCTTCAGGCATACCTACCCACTCCAGTGCGTTCGCAGCCGCATGGGCCATCAGCATGGCATTGGGATCGGCCATACCCACATCTTCCGAGGCGTGCACAATGATCCGCCGCACAATAAACCGGGGATCCTCGTTAGCGTAGATCATGCGGGCAAACCAGTAGAGCGCTGCATCAGGATCGCTGCCGCGCATAGACTTGATGAATGCTGACACCACGTCGTAGTGGTTGTCGCCACTCTTATCATAGGTTACGCGCTGAGCCTGGGCCGCTTCCTCGATGATCTCGACAGTCAAGTGCCGGACTCCATCTGGACCTGGCACAGTGGTTACGGCAGCAAACTCTAGCGTATTGAGAAGAACCCGGGCATCACCGTTAGCAACGGTGATCAAGTGTTGGAGGGCATCATTTGCGATTACCACGTTCAGATCGGAGAGACCTTCTGCCGAAGAGATCGCTCTTCGCACGAGCGTGCGCAGGTTCTCCTCCGAAAGCGGCCGCAGCTGGTAGATCTGTGACCTGCTGAGCAGTGCTGGATTGACTTCGAAAAAGGGATTTTCAGTCGTAGCGCCGATCAAAATGATTACCCCATCTTCCACAGCAGGCAGGAGTACATCTTGCTGGCCTTTATTGAGACGCTGAATCTCATCAATAAAGAGTGTTGTACGGGTACCGTAAAAGGCTCGCTTTTCCTTAGCTTGGGCAATGATCTGCTTCAGCTCGCTCACGCCAGTCGTAGTGGCACTGACGGTAATAAACTCCCCCCTGCCGGCCTGAGACATGACATACGCCAGTGTGGTTTTTCCGACACCGGGCGGACCATAGAGAATCACCGACCGGAGAAAATCTCCTTCTATGGCCCGCCGCAAAAGGCTCCCTTCGCCGAGAATATGCTCCTGACCGACGTATTCGGCGATGGTCTTCGGCCGCATTCGTACCGCAAGAGGCGCCAACCCCCTGTCCCCAGCGCAACTAAACAGTTCCATGGCCTTCACTCCTGTCCAAAAGCTTCCGGACAACAACGCTTGCCAAAACCATCCCCACGGCTGGCGGAACGAAAGCAGTACTGCCTGGCGTTCTGCCTGGCATTAGGCGCGTGGGTCGTTCCGTTGAGAACACAACCTGCACTCCACTGGTAATATCGTGTTTCTTGAGACCCAAGCGGACCGCCTTTGCCAAAGGACACGTATGAGTCTGGGAAATATCTGCTACCTGAAGCTGCGTAGGGTCAAGCTTGTTGCCGGCCCCCATAGACGACACGATCGGGATTCCCCGCTTCCGACAACCAACGATCAAGTCGATCTTGCTCGTTACGCTGTCGATAGCATCCACAACGAAGTCTAAATCAGGCCGCAGTAGGTCTGCGCTGCGCTCAGCCGCGTAGAACTGTTGGTAAGCGATGACCTGGCAGTTCGGATTGATCTCCCTAATGCGATCAGCCATAACCCCTACCTTTGGCCGGCCGATGGTGGACTCCAGAGCGACAATCTGGCGGTTGATGTTGGTGATGTCCACTACATCGTGATCCACTAGGATTAGTGTCCCAATCCCGCTTCTCGCCAGAGCCTCGCAAGCCGCCCCCCCTACGCCGCCTACGCCGAAAACCGCTACCTTAGATCGACGCAGGATATCCAGGCCTTCCTCTCCGATGATCAACGCTGTCCTCTGAAAGCGTTCCACCTGTTTCCCTCCAAGAAAAACCGCCCCACACTCATGGGGCGGAAACGCGTCCCCGCCGTGTCGCTGGAAGCTGGCTCGAATGAACCTGCTCTCTGCAGGTGGGTTCCCTCCTAACTGTTTTAACCGTCCACTCAGCGGAGGCCTGGTTGCCACAGCCAGAGATCAGGATCCCTTTGTTATGGTGTTGGCTCATAACAAAGCCAGTTTGACCGCGAACACAGCAGGGTTTCCTTCTTGCTACGTAGATCATACCACACACTGTTTTCTGATTCAACCCGGAGGCAATGCCATTCTTTCCTGTTCTTAGGCGAGACATCCTCGCATAAGGATAGGACAAAAAGCACAGGGAGGGTCATAAATGGATATTGTGCTCGCCAAAGTCACAGCCATTGCTTTCTTGGTTGAAGTGCTCACCAACATGGTCAAATCGCTGGTGCCAAACCTGGATAAACGTCACATCACACTGGTTGCTGGAGTGCTGGGAGTGCTGGTGGCAGCTATCACTCGCACCGGTGTGCTCCACGCCCTTGAGATTCCAGTACAGTTCGATTACGTGGACTATTTCATCACTGGGGTGCTCATCTCACGGGGCGCCAACATCGTCCATGACCTAGCAAAAACACTTAATGTTGCATCTTGATCTTGAGCTCTCGAAGTTGAGCTTCGCTTACGGGAGCAGGGGCATCAATCATCAGATCCCGGGCGCTCACCGTTTTTGGAAATGCAATCACGTCACGGATGGAATCCTTACCAGCCAGGAGCATCACCAAGCGGTCGAATCCGAAAGCGATTCCACCGTGGGGTGGTGCTCCGTATTCAAAGGCCTCCAGGAAAAAACCAAACTGGTTGACCGCTTCTTCCATGGACAGGCCAAGCGCCCTGAACATCCTTTCTTGCACAGCACGGCTGGAGATCCGGATGCTCCCACCGCCCAGTTCCACTCCGTTCATCACAAGGTCATATGCCTTGGCCCGCACGTGTCCAGGCTCCGTCTCCAGCAAATCCAGATCCTCGTCCATGGGTGAAGTGAACGGATGGTGGGCAGCCACATACCGCCCTGATTCTTCATCATACTCCAACAGCGGCCAATCTACTACCCACAAGAGGTCGCAGCGGCCTGTGTCAATCAGACCCAGGCGCTCTCCCAGGAGAAGGCGGATCCGGCCTAGGACTTCACTGGCTAGTTGGAACGTGTCAGCAACCAAGAGGAGGAGATCCCCAGGCTTGCCCTGGAGCCGATCTCTGATGGCTTGCAGTTCCGCTTCTGTCAGGAATTTGGCAATCGGGGAGCGGATCTTATCCTCTTCTACCACCATCCAGATGAGTCCCTTCGCACCCCACTGTTCAGCCTTTTCCACCAGCTGGTCGATTTCTCGCCGCGTCAAGCTGCCGCACTGCTCCGCATTTAGTCCTCTGATGGCGCCGCCTGCCGCGATGGTACTCGCAAACACCCGAAAAGCACTACCCTGAAGCACATCGGTAAGGTCCGTAAGCTCCAGTCCAAACCGGGTATCAGGCTTATCTGACCCGAACCGCTCGATCGCCTCTTGGTAGGTCATGCGGGGAATAGGTCCATCTATAGTTATACCCTTTATTTTCCGCAAAATGTGAAGGATCATCTCTTCCATGAGATGCATCACATCTTCTCTCTCCACAAATGCCATTTCTACGTCGATCTGGGTGAACTCAGGCTGGCGATCCGCCCGCAGGTCCTCATCGCGGAAGCAGCGGGCGATCTGGTAGTACCGCTCGAATCCGCTGATCATCAGGAGCTGCTTAAACATCTGCGGCGACTGGGGCAGTGCGTAAAACTCCCCAGGGTGAACGCGACTCGGCACAATGAAGTCCCGAGCCCCTTCGGGGGTGGAACGAATCAAAAGGGGCGTCTCAATCTCGAGGAAATGGTGTTCATTGAGGAACCCCCGCACTTCCTGCATCACTTGATGGCGCAAAGCGATCGCGTCCTGCAGATCTTTGCTGCGCAAGTGCAGATAGCGATACTTCAGGCGCAGACTCTCATCCACATCGTCGGCGCGGTCGATCTCAAACGGTGGAGTCTTTGCTGGTGAGAGAATCATGAGATTGTGGGCATGAACCTCAACTTTGCCGGTGGCAAGGTTAGGGTTTGCCTGCCCTTCGGGCCTCAGCTGGACAGTGCCTCTAACTGCGATCACAAACTCGCTCCGCAGCTGCTCTGCCTGGGCAAACTCATCTCTAGGCATATTGCCTGGATCAAACACGATTTGGATCAATCCGAAGCGATCCCGCAGGTCAACGAAAATCATGCCTCCCAGATCCCGCCGCCGGTTGACCCAGCCGTTTAGGATCACTTTCTGTCCAGCCAATTCTTCAGTGACAGTCCCGCAAAAATGAGTTCTCCGCCACTCCATTGCTTACTCCTCCTCCACCTGCATACACTGTATGACTGCGTCCAGATCCACCAGTTCTTCCGTCCCTAGGTCCATATTTTTGAGCTTGACCTGCTGGGCTGCCAGTTCCTCTTCTCCCAGAATCAAGACCCAGCGAGCATTCATGCGGTTAGCGGCTTTCATCTGCGCCCGCACGCTGCGGTCCAGATGATCCATCTCAACATGCAGCCCAGCGCGGCGGAGCTCATACATAAGCTGTGCCGCTCTTACCTTCGTTTCGCCACCAAACTGCACAATAAACCCAGCGGGGCGCGGCGGCTCAGCCGCAAAACTCCCTTCGCTCTCCAGAGCAAGCAGCAGTCGCTCCACTCCCACAGCAAAGCCCACCGCCGGAGTCGGGCTGCCGCCTACTTCTTCAACTAGTCCATCATACCTGCCCCCGGCACCGATGGCGTTTTGCGCCCCCAAACCCGCAAAGGTTACCTCAAACACGGTCCGCGTGTAGTAATCAAAGCCCCTCACCAGTTTGGGGTTGAGTTTATACTCTACCTGCAGGAGATCAAGGTACGATCTCACCTGGGCAAAGTGCTGGCTGCACTCAGGACAGAGATAATCGGTTATGAGGGGGGCATCTGCCAGCACAGCGCGGCAGCTTTCAATCTTGCAGTCCAAAAGCCGTAGGGGATTCCGCTCAAACCTCCCTTGACAGCTGCGGCACATCTCGTTGAGATGTGGGCGGATGTACTCCTTAAGTTCCTCGCGGTAGCGGGGACGGCACACTGAGCAGCCGATGCTGTTCAACTCAACCACAAAACCCTTCAGCCCGCAGGCCTTGTAAAGCTCTACGGGCAGAAGAATGGTTTCCACGTCCAAAAGCGGATCCGCAGAGCCCAGAACTTCTAAGCCAAACTGATGAAACTGACGATAGCGCCCAGCTTGAGGCCGCTCATAGCGAAACATGGGACCTAGATAGAACAGCTTCACAGGCAGCGGCCCCTGCCCCATTTTATGCTCGAGATAGGCTCTGACCACGGGAGCGGTGCCTTCTGGCCGCAGAGTAATACTGCGGCCGCCCCGGTCGGTGAAGGTGTACATTTCCTTCTCGACGATATCCGTAGTCTCCCCAATTCCCCTTTGGAAGAGCTCAGTGTGTTCGAACATGGGTGTCCGCAGCTCTTGATAGCCATAGGTGCGGCAGATAGCGCGGATCTGCCGTTCCAGCTTCAACCAATTCTGCAGATTCTCGCCGAAAACATCTGCCGTACCTCTGGGACTTGTGGTGATCGCCATTACCGCTTCTCCCTTCTTTAAGAAAAGCGAGTGATGGGCTGCATCACTCGCATTAGACGCTAGTTCTCGCTTTCCTCTTCTCCCGCAGGTTCAGACGCCGCCTCGAGCTCCATTTCTGGCCCCGTTTCCGGCTCCGCTCCATTTTCGGCTTCCGCGATAGCCTCAGCTTGCGCCTCTTCTAACTGCCGCTGCAGTTCCGCTTGGCGCTCTTGATACTCGGTGATGCGCTGGGCGACCGCCTCTGCCTCCTCCGTCCGCTCCATGCTTGTAAGATAGCTGTACAGCACCAGCTGGGTATAGACATCATTTGGCACCAGTTCGGAAGCCTTGAGGAAAGCCGCGGCGGCCTCATCGAGTCTCTCTGCTTCATGGTAGAGCTGGCCTAACTGCATAAACAGCCCGGCATCACCTGGTACTCTCTCCACAGCCTGCTCATAGTAGGCAATCGCCTCGTCCAGATTCTCCATCGCAAGGTAGACATCTCCCAAGGAGGCATAGAGATAGCCGTCATCTGGTGTTTCTTCGATCGCCAGCTTGTAATAATGAGCAGCTTCCTCATACTCGCTATCGAGGCGGTGTTGGAAAGCCTTGATCTGCACATCAATGACATCCACATCTGCCGCCGCGCGCGCCTCTTCATACCACTCGGCAAACCGCTCTTGAACTCGCCGATCCCTTAAGGAAGCTTCCAAGTCCGCCCTCGCCGCCTCAAATTCTTCTCCGGCTGCTTCCTTGCGATCTGTAACCATAATAATATGATAGCCATATTGGGAACGGACTGGTTCACTAATCGCGTTGACGGGCAGAGCGAATGCTGCTTCCTCAAACTCGGGGACCATCACACCCCGTTTAAAGAAGCCCAGGTCTCCTCCCCTGGCGGCGCTGCCGTCGTGCGAATGAGCCTCAGCCATTTCGGCGAAATTCTCCGGCGTCAGCTCAGCCCGGATAGCTTCGATCTCTGCCTGGGCAGCCTGCCACGCGGCTTCATCATCTCCATCGGGGCGAATTAGAATATGGCTGGCCTTAACCTCTTCGTAAGCATCCCGGATCTCCTCTTCCGAAATGACTACGTCGCCGGCAATTTGTTCGCGCAGTTTGTCCACCTTGAGCTGATCGCCTAATGCCCGTTTCAGGCTCTGCTCCGTCCAGCCTAGCGCGGCAATCTCTTGATCAAATTCTTCCCGGCTCGGAAACAGGCTGATCAGTTCCTGGAATTCTGCATTTATCTCACGATCAGGGACCGTAATCTTCCTGTTTTGAATCTCCTGGAAAATCAGGTTGCGGCCGATAAGCGCATCAAGCGCCCGGTAGCGCGCAATTTCGTAGTCTCTTCCAGAGAGACGACCCTGCTGCTGAGCCAGCTGCTGCAGCTCTGAGAGAAATACCTGCTGCAGCTCATAGTAGGTAATGGATTTGCCATTCACCGTTGCTACAGCGGCAAGCGCACCCTGCTGGCCTCCTCCGCCAAAGAGAGCCACGCCGCCGGTGTACAGCAGTCCAGCAAGGATGGCTGCGCAGACAACTATGACAATTGTCTTCGTCTGCTTGCGCATCTTTCGAAAAAACATCTTAACCAGTCCCTTCCAACTTCACAAAAATAGACATGATTATTGTACTGTATATGATCCAGGCTTGTCAAACCGCCAAGTGCCGATGAATCTGCCACAATTTGGCCGGCAGACTGGTCTTGAGCTGCTGCGCATAGGTGGCTGGGCACTTGGGGTTCGCCAGCCGCACTAACGTCAAATCTGGCGACACAAGCTTGGTGATGCCTCCGCCCCCAAGGGAGATGATCGTCTGCCGTTCCTCCATCATCTGCACGTTGTAAACAGAGGCAGTCTGAGGTTTGGCGTAGCCAACGTTCTCCAGATCGCTTAAGATAAACCGCTGCCGATAGAGGTAGTACGGGCTGAGACCCCATTCACTCGCATATCTTGCCGCAGCCCCTGCCATTTCTTGTCCCTGCTCCTGGGCAATGGCTGCAGCCCGGATGTTCCTGCGCAGTTCTGACGCTCGCTTCACAGCCAGGCTGTGCACTGTGAGATTCTCTGGGTGCAGAACTCCCACAGCCTCCAGAGTAGCTTCTACATCCTCAAGCTCTTCTCCTGGCAGACCCAAGATGATATCCATATTCACGATGGGAATGCCCGCCTGCCGAACCAGCTCTACAGCACGCTGGGTATCTTCGGCCGTGTGTGCCCTACCTACTCGCCTAAGGGTAGCATCATTCATGGTTTGGGGATTGACACACACCCGGTTGACGCCCGCCTCGGCCAAGATTTCACTTGTTTCTTGGGAAACGGTCTCCGGTCGCCCTGCTTCCACAGTGAACTCCACAGTGCTGTGGGAAACAAACCATCTGCGTGCGAGCTCGAGCAGTACCCGCAGATCTTTGCCTCTGAATGTGGTAGGAGTACCGCCTCCTACGTAAACGCTCTCGACATGCACACCGAGCCGCTGCAGGAGCCTCCCAACGGCCTCTATCTCCCAGCACAGCGCTTCATGGAACTTAGCCATGAGGTGCCCGTGGGTCGCAACTGGATAAGCTGCGAAGGAACAATAAGTGCAGCGTGTCGGGCAGAACGGGATGCCGATGTAGATCCCAACGGGCTGATTGGGGCTCGCATGAAAAAACTGCCTCTGCCATGCGGCTATCTCTTGGATCAGCCCCGCCCTCTCAAGTGAAACGGCGTAAACATCTGTCAAGAGGTCCTTTACCTTGTCAGGAGTAAGCCCCCGGTCCAAGAGATTGTGAACCAGCTTGGTGGGCCGCACGCCGGTGA
>JAAYMI010000146.1 GCA_012521465.1 Bacillota bacterium
AATGTTGTTCTTGGTGAATGCCATAATCTCTTCAGCCATGTCTAGGTCACGGATCCGAGATTCTGCAGCTTGTAGGTTCTCTGCAGAGGTACCTAGGTTAGCAATTGTGTGCTCTAGGCGGTTTTGGTAGGCACCCAATTGAGAGCGTTGTGCGGAAACATTCTCAATAGCGTTATTTATAACTGTCACCGCAGCAGCCGCGCTTTCATGGTTGCTTACATCCAGCGCATACTCTGACCCTACATTAGAAGTTCCATCTGTTACATTCTTTGTAGCGATGAACTTAGCACCTTCAACAACACTATGTTTTGCATTTGCCTCTGTACCTGAAATATTTAATGCTAGTGAACGCATATCTGCGATCTCGATTGTCATGCTTTGACCTTGGTTAGCCCCCACTTGGAAAGTAGCTCTGAAGTTTTCTTTTACCCCACCGTCCTTAAATTCAATTCCATTACCTAATTTGCCGGTTTGGTCTGCTTCAACAACTAGCTTAGTAGTATCTGCCGATACTCTAACACCATCAAGTTCATTCAATTGGCCAGATACTAAAGTAGCTAAGACTGCTCCGGTCAGATCAGTTCCATCATGTGAACCTACATTAATTCCGATAGCTTCGCCTTCGTACTTTCCATTGTTGGCATCATAGAACTCAACAGTTTGCCCGTTGATTGTCCATCCCTTACCAACTAAATCAGAGGCCTTTACAGTAGCTAAATCAATCTCAGTTTTGGCTCTACTTTCAGTAGTCGTTCCAGCAACAGCAGTGCCTCCATCTACTGCATCTGTTGCTACGACGTCACTAATGGTACCAGCAGCACCATCATATTTTTCTCCAGCTATAGCAGAGATAGTAACTTCATTGCCATTTGCTATACTAACTTGATAGTTACCAGCTAGATCTGAATCATTTGCAATCAATGCTTCTAAGGCAGCTTTCATTGCTATTGCTACATCACTAGCGGCTACAGTGCCAGTAGTTCCCGCACCATCGGTTGTGCTATATATAACTGTAGCTGTATTAGCGGAAGTACCATGATATGCAATACTCCCTGCGGTCCCATTTTGATGAACAAGTTCAACCTCAAGAGTTTTACCTTGTATAGTAAACTGTGTGTTAATAGTATCTGTCTTTGAATCCGCTAATTGTTTTGTAGCAAAGGTGACTGTAGCTTGTGTATGGACAGTATCTCCACCACTCAAATTTTGAATGCCAGCAACACCAGTTTGAGCTACATTAAAACCTTTATCACCTTTTAATAGCTTTTGAGTATTGAACTCAGTGGTATTACCAATTCTGTTAATTTCCGACGTAAGTTGGTTAATCTCCTTTTGAATCTCATTTCTGTCAATCTCGGTATTGGTATCATTCGAAGCTTGAACCGCTAGCTCGCGCATTCTTTGCAGAATAGCGTGGGTTTCATTCAAGGCCCCTTCTGCAGTCTGCAACAAAGAAATCCCATCCTGAGCATTTCTGCTAGCTTGTTTCAAACCACGAATTTGCCCTCTCATCTTCTCAGATATCGCCAGACCAGCAGCGTCATCACCAGCACGGTTAATCCGCAAACCAGAGCTCAAGCGCTCCATAGATTTTGCACCGTTGGTTTGGTTTACAGCCAACTGCCTGTGCGCATTGAGAGCCATGATGTTGTTGTTGATTCTCATTCTCTTACCTCCTTGTTTTGTTTCGCTTTCTTTGGAACTTCCTTGTTCCTGGGACTCTCTGGAGTTGATCAGGCTCCTGCTTGTCCCTTCAGAAAACAGCCGTGGCCACCTAGACCGTTCTCCTACTTGCTATATCGTCACTTCCTTGCTGGGCTTTAGCCCATTTCGGCGATTTTTCTTCTAAATGAAGACGCTCCTTTTCTTCCCAAGAAACTCTTCTGCCGTTTGCTTCCTGTGCACAGTCACTCCTTCCCCGGATACACCACCTCAACCCCCGCTGATTCCAACCTATGGAGCCATAGATCCGACGGGCGCTTGTCTGTGACGATACAGTCGATAGCATCGTAGCCACAAATAACCCTGTAGGACGTGTGATCGAACTTGCTGTGGTCACAGAGGAACACCGCTTTCCGGCAGCTTTTCAGCATCTGCTGTTTCATAAATACGTCTTCCTCATTGACATCAGTAATACCATCTTCTAGAGATAAACTGCGGGCGGAAAAGAAGAGGATATCTGGGCGGAACTCGGCAATACGCTGCCGTGCCGCCTCACCCACAAAACCTCTTAGGAACGCGTTCATCCACCCGCCGGTGCAGTACACCTGCACAGAACTAAGCTGATCTATGCAGTCCAGCGAAATCTGCGCACTGGTAGTCATGATCTTCAAGTTCTTCTTCCCCTCAAGGTGCCGCACCATGTGGGCTGTGGTACTCGTAGCATCTAAGAAGATGAACTGGTCATCCTGCACCATTTCCGCAGCGAGCTGGCCGATGACGTTCTTCGCGGCCTGGCGCTCGTTCTTGCGTACTTGGAAGGGAATCTCTGAACTCGGGTGCTCAATCAGCGTGGCTCCGCCGTAGCTGCGCCGTACCAGACCTTCCTTTACTAAGATGTTGAGATCACGTCGAATTGTAGATGGGCTGACAAAGTACTTCTTCGCCAGGTCATCTACCTTCACAAACTTGCGCTGCCTCAGTTCCTGTAAGATATAATCAAGGCGCTCAATGTTCAGCACGGCCCAATACCCTCCTGCTTACTTATGCTTCTTTATGGACGATTTAACGCACTATTCTGCTCATTCATTAACTATATCACAGCTACTTCCCGCCCACAATCAGCTGTTGTATGATATTAACAGCACCATAACATCCACACCGTGAAGAAGGTGGCTTTCTGCGTGAAAAGCATCAGTCAACTGACTCTCCAAGACTTTCTCCAACACCCACTCTCCTGCCGCTGCGGCCGCACTCACGCCACAGCGATCAAAACCGTGCGCATCGGCAGCGGTGCACTCCAGGACGCACCGGAAATCGTGCGGCAGCTGGGCTGGCAGCGGGTATTCATAATCGCCGATATCAATACCTATGCAGCAGCAGGGCAAGCACTGCACAGGCAGTTGACTGCAGCTGGGATTCACTGCTCCGAACTAGTATTCACCGATCCAGATCTGGTCCCCGATGAGCGCGCCGTCGGCAGCATCGTGATGCGCTTTGACTCAAAGTCCGATGGGATCATCGCGGTGGGGGCGGGCACGATTAACGATATCTCCCGCTTTATCAGCTTTCGCTTAGGCCTGCCGTACGTGATTGTCGCCACCGCCCCATCAATGGACGGCTACGCCTCTACAGTAGCACCGCTCATAACGAACAACCTGAAGACAACGTACGAAGCCAATATGCCTCAAGCGATCATCGCGGACCTCGACGTACTGGCCAAGGCACCCCAAGACATGATCGCCGCCGGCTTTGCCGACATCCTCGGCAAATACACCTGCCTCGTGGACTGGAAGCTCTCCTCCATCATCACCGGTGAGTATTACTGCGAAACAGTAGCAGAAATGATGCGCACCGCTCTGGAGCGCACCACTGCTCTGCAGGACAAACTCGCCCACCGGGACAAAGAGGCACTGCACAAGCTGATGGAGGCCTTAGTCCTGGCTGGTGTAGCCATGAGCTACGTGGGCAATTCCCGCCCCGCCTCCGGCAGCGAGCACCATCTCTCCCATTTTTGGGAAATGCGTTACCTCTTTCAAGGGAAAAAGCCGGTCCTCCACGGCACCAAGGTGGGCATCGCCTGCCGCCTGATCCTGAAACTCTATGACTACCTCCGAGCCGAATCGCTCACCGCGGAGCACCTGCGGATGCTGCCGGTGGAGTTTGATTACCCCGCCTGGGAGCAGGAAATTATCAGGGCCTATGGCAAGGCGGCTCCCGAAGTGCTTCAGCTCGAGCAGAAAGCACACAAAAATCGCCCCGACCAGCGGCATCAGCGCCTGCTGGCCTCTGCAGAGCACTGGGCCGAAATCCAGGATGCAATCCAGAACATGCCCTCCGCCAAAGACCTAGCTGCCCGCCTAGAAAGCGTCAAAGGTGCCGCGTTCCCCCACGAAGTGGGCCTCACGGCAGAAGACTTGTGGGACGGCATTGTCTACGGGAAGGAGCTCAGGGCCCGCTACACCATTCTGCAGCTGCTGTGGGATTTAGGGCTCCTCCACAAGTACGCCGATCGGCTGGCGCGAGAAGAGTTCCCCACCAGCGCCGCCGCAGCCTCCAGGTAGAATTCCACGCACTTGCTTACCCGCCGTAAGCAAGTGCTTTGTTATTTCCTCAGCTGGACCAGTCCCCTAAGAGCTGGTAGTCTCCACTTATGAGCAGTTCCACCAGTTCCTCCCGCGTGGTTACAGGCCGGGGGCTTACCAACCCACCGTTTCCCAGATCCTCTTCCCAATGGGCATCGGACCCCGAGATCATGGCAAGGCCCTGCTGCTCCGCATACGCCTTGGCTGCGCTATTGCCCGAGTCATGCTGGACGTTCCCGTTGAACACTTCGATTCCATCGATCAATGCAGGATCGGCCAGCTGCATCCCCTTTCGAAAAGGATGTGCCTGATAGATCCTGATTCCATGCGGCAGGGTCAGCCCCCGAAAGCGCTTGAGGCCTAGCTCGTGCAGATCAGGGTTATTAAACAAAAAGTCCTCATGAAAGCCGTAGACAAGATAATCGTTGGGGCCCTCCGTGAAGCGGAGCTCCATACCTAGGATGACGTGCACTCCGATTCTGCTGCCCTCCGCGGCAGCTGCCCTGAAGCCTGCGAGGTACCGCTCCACCTTCTCCTGCCAGGAAAGGCCCGCGTGGCTCCGCACAAACCGGGGATGAAAGTGATCGGTGATAATGACTGTATCATAGCCGCGCTGTTTGTAGAGCCGCACGATTTCCTCTCCAGGTATTGCTGCACAAGCGCTGGTCTCGCTGGTATGCATATGTGTCTCAATCCGGTACTGCTGCACTGGGCATCATCTCCTGGGAAGAGTACATTTGGAGCTGGCAAATTGGGGGAAGAGCTCTGCTGCTCTTCCCCCTACTGCGTGCCGCTAAGGTTAGTTGCTCATGTTGTACAGCCAGATCTGCTCATTAGTCCGCTCAGCGACTGCTCTCACTGCATCCTGGAGCGTGTAGCTGCTGTCGCTCAGCATGGCGTTCATTTCGTCCTTGACGATGTTTCTGAACTCACCCAAGCACCCGAACAGCGCTCCGCCCGGCCAGGTAGAATCCCGCAGTTCCTGTACGATTTCCCACGTGCCGGGGTTGACGTTGGCCACAAAGTCCTGGTAGCGCGGATCCCGGATCACGTCCTCGCGGATGGGCAGGTAGCCAGTTTCCAGGATGAAGTCCACCTGGTTTTCCCGCAGCATAAAGAACTTGATGAACTCCACCACACCCAGGGCCTTTTCCAGGTCGCCCTTATCCACAATCCACAGGGCGGCACCAGAGGCGTAGGGCAGCCCGTCTTCGTAGCCCTTCAGGCGGAAGAGTGGCTTTTGCTGGACGGTGAACGAATCAGCCACAATCTGCTTTGCCACGCCGTAGTTGCCAGCAGTCTCAATGTACATAGCCACTTCCTGGCTGGCAAAGGCGGTGCGGGCTTCACCAGAACTGCTGGGCACGAACGTTGTAGGCTGGCTGTTGAACTCCCGGACAGCCCCCAGCACGAGCTCCAGGCCGCCGTTCTCATCAGCTACGAGCCGTTCCGCACGACCCTGCCTGCCGTTGGCGTTGTCCACGATCTCCTTACCCGCGGTCGCCATGAGCTGTTCGTAAATCCATGTATCCTGCACAATGGCGCCGCCATACTTGGTCACGCCAGCCTCCACCAGCTTTTTGCTGGCTTCCGCAAATCCCTCGTAGGTTCTGAGCGTCTCAGGGTCGATGCCAGCCTTCTCAAAGGCCTCTTGGTTGTAGAAGATAGCCGGTACAGTAATGCTGAATGGGAAGGCGTACATCTGCCCCTGGTAGTGATAAGCATTGAGCACATTGGTCATGTACTCAGAAATGTCCAAATCGCCACTGTCGATAAACCGCTGCACCGGATAATACGCACCCAAGTCCAAGAGCGTTGCTGTACCGATCTCGTTGATGTGGATCACATCGGGGCGCTGCGCCGGCGGCGAGCTGGTGAACTTCAAGAGAGAGTCATTGTAGCTCCCCTGATACTCCGCAATCACCTCATACTTGTCCTGGGCTTCGTTGAACTTCATGGCCAAGCATACCGCTCGAGGCCCGCTCCAACAATCTCTGACTATGCTGCTGCTGGGAAAGCCCTTTATCCACGCTGCTTTTGCCTGATGGCATCAACCATGAAGGTGCCCAGCTCGTACGTGAAGCGCAGGCACGGCGCGTGCAGTCCATCGGGCAGTCCGTTGGTGAAGTTGTGGATCTCAAACGTGAAACAGCCGTCAAAGCCGATCTCAGCCAGCGTATCCAAGATTGGCTCCCACTCGATCGTGCCGAAATAAGGAGCGAAGTGCTCGTCCCGCTCACCGCGGTTATCATCGATATGGAGCGCTTTCAGGCGGCCGCCGATCTGGCGCAGCGCCGCGGACTGGTCAACCTTGCTCAAATGAGCATGCCCCGTATCCCAGCAGATCCCAAACAAAGGATCGTCCAGCTCAGCGTGGAGCTCCAAGAGCTCCTCCACCGAACTGCAGTAGCGCCGGTTGACTATGCTCTCGATCATGTTCTCAATGGCGATCCCCACATTGTGCCTCGCCGCCAGTTCACCATACCGCCTAAAAGCCTCGAGGTTGGCCGCCAGAGACTTCTGGTACGAGTACCAGGTCTCATCCCGCACCGTCCCGGGGTGAATGACCAGCCACTTCACACCCATGATGCCCGCTCCAATGATCGAACGGCGGATCAGCTCCTCATGCCAATCCAGATCCGCGGGATCGACTGCCACCCAATCGTAAAAATGCGCATGTCCTTGATACCACTCAATCCCCAGCGCATCAGCTGTCTCCTTGGTGCGCTTTACCCACTCTTCCCAATCCGGCTGCGTCATGGGAAGTGTTCCCCGTGAATAGGTGGCGAAATTAATGTCCAGAATTTTGTAGCCGGCCTGGGCGCAGGCGCGGATGCTGTCTTCGCAGGTGTAAAACACCTCCGCTCCCCAGCGCACACGCTCGTGAATACAGGTTGATGTGGACAATCTCACAGCCACTTTTCTGCCTCCTCTTCTGCCTCGTCCCAACTGCTTTAATCGATCCTACTGCTTTACCACAATCTTTACCGTCTCACTCTCCAGCGTCGGCGTAGCACCCTTCAGCGCGATGATCCCTTCGTCTGCTGTTGTCCTCACCCAGGTCGCGATTGCCCCGCCGATCAGGGCCGTCTTTGTCGGTCCAATGACTGTGCCGGGGCCTTCTAGCTGAAACTCGATCGCATCGGTGAAGTAGGGCAGGATGTTGCCCATCTGGTCCACTACTTTAAACACCACTCTTGTGGCATCCATGCCATCTGCCTTAAGTTCCAGATCATCGGGCTCGATCACAAGCTTTGTAGGCACCGGCGCAGGTGTGAACTGCTTCGCGATCACTTCCTCGCCATCTACAATCCCAATAAACTCGCCCTCGAACCACTGCACCCGCCATTTCGGGAGGTCCAGCTTGTCGATGATCACAGGCGGATAGGGCACGCCTGGATAGCGGGCTGTGGACGGGTAAAACTCGCCCACATCGTGGCCGTTGAGTCTAACCCTCACCTTGTCGCAGTTAGTGAAGATCACCAGCGGAAGCACTCCCCCGATGCTGCGGTCGCCCCACGTCCAGCGGGTTGCTGGTTCCAGCACAGGCTTAATGCGGGGATCTATCTGGCTGCCGTAGAAATGGGCCGCGAACTTAGGGATGCGGAACATATCCATGACCCCGTGGTAGCAGATCCGATCCCCTGAGCCGAAGTCGTAATGGGTGTTGTAGTCAAAGGCACACCAGCCAAATGCCCCCGCGATATGGGGATCCAGGGCGGCCTGGTTCTGCACCCGCAGGTGCCGCAGGGCATGCTCGATCAAGCGCTCCTCCTGATCAAACCGCTTGGTGGGGAACATGTGGCCGTTAAACTCCGTTACGATGTACGGCACATATTCCTTCGTCTTAGTGACCTGCTTCGGATCCCGCAGGATGAGCTGCCCGCCGCTGTGGATAAAGTCATTCATGGTGTAGACATCTTCCAGGAAGTCGCTCCCTTCCAGGTAGCGCACACCCGCGGTCTGGCGCGTTGGATCCAGTTCTCTGGCGATGCGGTTGGTTTCTTTATAGAAGTCGTGGCAGTCCTGGGACTCGTTGATCCGCACACCCCACAGAAAGATCGACGGGTGGTTCCAATCCCGCTGGATCATTTCCCGCACATTTTCACAGGCCACCGCCTGCCAGTCCTTATCCCCGATATGCTGCCAGCCGGGGATTTCTTCAAACACCAGCAGCCCAATCTCGTCGCAGCGGTCCAAAAAGTGCGGCGACTGCGGATAGTGGCTCGTGCGCACAGCATTGAGGCCGAGTTCGTATTTCAGAATATCTGCATCCCTGCGCTGCACCCTGGCTGGCATCGCATAGCCCACATAGGGAAACGCTTGGTGGCGGTTTAGTCCCCGGATCATCATCTTCCGGCCGTTCAGGTAGAACCCATCGGGCCTTACTACCGCTTCTCTGAAGCCGATCCTAGTGGTGTACGTATCCTGCACACCCTTACTGTCCTGCAGCGCGACTTCCACCTGATAGAGATGGGGGTTATCCACATCCCACAGCTCAATGCCTGAGAGGTTGGAGATTACCACGTCGACGCGGCTCTTCCCAGGCTCCGCCACGGCAGCCCGGCTGCCTTCTGCGATCAGCCTCCCGTCCTTCGAAAGTTTCACCACCACTGAAAAAGAGTGTTCCTCGGTGGTGGTGTTGCTCACAAACACCGTGGTCTCCAGCCCTTTCTTCTCGTTCAGCACCTGCTTGGGCTTGGCAAATACGTTTTCAACAAAGACCGGTTCCACTACCCTCAGGTACACATCCCGGTAGATGCCGCCATAGCAGAGATAGTCGATGGTATAACCAAAGGGCGGGATGTCCGGCCGTTCTGTGGAATCCACCTTGACCACCAACAGGTTCTCTCCAGGCTGCAGCCCGGCTGTGAGATCCACCGAGAACGGCGTGTAGCCGCCCTTGTGGCTGCCCACCAGCCGGCCGTTGAGGTAAACCTCGGCATAGGCCATCACTCCGTCAAAGTCGGCCAAAACCCGCTTTCCGGCCCAGCTCGCTTGGTACACAATGGTCCGGCGGTAGCAGGATACAAACTGGTAATCTCTCTCGTCGAAGTAGTTGTACGAAATCTCCTTGTTGGCATGGGGAATGGTAACCTTCACAAAACCATCCGCACTTAACCCCGGCTGGACAAACTCATCCCGCCACTTGGGGATGTACTCCCAACCGCAGTTGATCAGCGTTCTCTCCCTCACATCGCTGCCCCCTTTCCCAGCACCTCTTCATACAGCGCCGCGTACTCCTTAGCGCTCTTCTCCCAGCTGAAATCGCACTTCATCGCCCGCTTGACCAGAGTGTCCCACACCCCATTCGCCCGGTCGTGGAAGAACCGCACGGCCCGCTCGATGGTGTACAGCATGTCGTGGGCGTTGTAGTTAGCAAAGCTGAAGCCGTTCCCTTCACCCGTCACTTCGTTGTAAGACAGCACTGTATCCTTCAAGCCCCCTGTTTCCCGCACGATAGGCAGCGCCCCGTAGCGCAGGGCCATCAGCTGGCTGAGACCGCACGGCTCAAACAGAGAGGGCATGAGGAAGAGATCAGCTGCTGCATAGATCTGGTGCGCCAGTTCATTGTTGAACATGATCTTCGCGCTCACCTGCTGCGGGTGCCGCTCGGCAGCCCAGCGGAAAAAGTCCTCATAGCGCGCTTCGCCTGTGCCCAGCACCACAAACTGCACCCCAAGCTGGAGGATCTCCTCCATCACCCGCACCACAAGGTCTATGCCTTTCTGCGGCACGAGGCGGGTGATCATGGCGATCATGGGGATGTCTCCATCTTCCGGGAGTCCCAAGCGCTCCTGGAGATGCTGCTTGTTGCGGAACTTGCGCTTCGTGGAGCGGAAGGTGTAGTTCTCCTTGAGATATGGATCGGTATGGGGATCCCATTCCTCGTAGTCCAACCCGTTGAGGATGCCGCTCAGCTGCCCCTGCCGCCGGCGCAGCACCCCTTCCAGATTTGCTCCGTAAAAGGGATCTTGGATCTCTTGAGCGTAAGTAGGGCTCACCGTTGTGATCCAGTCGGAATAGTTCAGGCCCCCCTTCATGAAGCTCACCTGATCGTGAAATTCAATGCCATCGGGGTGGAAGTGCTCCCACCCGATATCCAGGATATCCCCCATCATGCTCTTGGAGAACACCCCTTGGTACTGGAGGTTGTGGATCGTGAACACCGTTGTGATCCAGTCGTAGAACGGCTGGTTGCGGGACTGTTTCAGCATCACAGGGATCATGCCTGTATGCCAGTCGTGGCAGTGGATAACATCTGGCTTCAGCCCCACCGCAGGCAGGCACTCCAGCACGGCTCGGCAGAAAAACGCATAGCGCTCGCCATCATCGAAGAAGCCGTAGGTGCCGGGGCGCTTGAAATAGCTTTCGTTATCCACAAAGTAGAAGGTTACCCCCTGGTGCTCTAACTTCAGAATACCGCAGTATTGATTGCGCCAGCCCAGGTGGACAGAGAAACGGTACACCAGCTCCATCTGCTGTTTGTACATCTCCGGTGTGTCGCTGTATAGGGGCAGGAAAACGGCTACCTCCACCCCCTCCTTGGCGAGGTACTTGGGCAGAGCGCCGATCACGTCCGCCAGACCGCCGGTCTTGGCAAAGGGCACCCCTTCCGCAGCCGCGTGTAACACCTTCACCCAATCCACCTCCTAGAGCCGCGCCCGTTTGTGAATCACGATGGGGTAGCTGACGTCGCCGATCAAGTGCTTACCCTCGGAAACCTGGACGTCCTTATCCAAAATGGCACTCTGCAGGAGCACATGGGGCCCGATCTGCGACTTCTGCATGACAATCGAATCCCGCACCACGGCACCCCTGCCCACGTGTACTCCCCGGAAAAGGATGCTGTTTTCCACTGCTCCTTCAATAATGCAGCCGTTGGCGATGATGGAATTTCTCACCACCGCGCCGTCCAGATAGCGTACGGGGGCTTCATGCTTGACTTTTGTGTGGATGAGTCCAGATTTGAAAAACAGCTCCTGCCAGACCGCCGGATTGAGCAGTTCCATGCTGTGCTTGTAGTAATTCTGCAGCGAGTTGATTTCCCCCACATATCCTCGGTAGGGATACCCGTACACCGCAAGCCTGCCCAGCTGCGCGATGATCCCATCCCGGAGGAAGTCTTCCCTGCCCCGGGAGGCGCAGTAGTCTACGATGTCCACCAAGAGCTCCTTGGACATGATGTACATATTCAGGGAGGCCTTATCTCCCTTCGGGGTGCGGGGATTGACGGCCATGTCTACCACCCTGTTCTCAGCGTCTGTCACCACATTGGTGTAGGGCGGGCTCTTCGTAAGGCCAGCCGTCTCGCTGTACACCACCGTGATGTCCGCCCCCTTTGCCAGGTGGTAGTCCAGGACGTCCCGGTAGTCCAGGTTGCAGATCATATTGCTCCCTGAGATCAGGACATAAGCTTGGCGGCTCTTGTTGATGTAATCCAGGTTGTGCAAGAAGTTCGGAATGTCTCCTGTCACCGTATGTCCAGAAGGGCCGTGGTGGCTCGCGGGAGGCAGCAGAAACAGCCCATCTTTGCGCCTGTCCAGGTCCCATTCCTTGCCGTTTTTGAGGTGATCCAGGAGGGGGCCGTACTTGTCCGAGAGGAGCACCCCTACATTGTGGATGCCCGCGTTCACCATGTTTGACAGGGTGAAGTCGATCAGGCGGTAGCGCCCGCCGAAGGGAACCGCCGCCAAGGAACGGTGCAGCGTGAGCTCCCGGATCCGCTCTTCCGATTCATGCAGATTGATGATTCCCAGCATACTGGCCACGGCTTAACCCCCCTCTATGAAATCCGTTCTTCCGGAAATTCCTGCCACTCCGTCACACTTACAATCGCGCCCTTGGCAAGCCTGAGGTTGGCCGGCACCACGATGTTTGCCTCCACCACGGTGATCCCAGCGGCGTTGCGGTCGATCATCATCCAGCCTTCGCCATCCACGCAGCCCACGTGGGCACCAGCTTGAATCACTGTGTTCTCCCCGACAATCGCGTGTTCCACCACCGCATTTTCCTCAATCCGAGCCCCGGGCATGATCACCGAGTCGACTACCCGCGCACCCGGCGCGATGTGCACACCCAAGAACAGCACCGAGTGCTCTACCTCACCGAATACGGCGCACCCCTCCGTCACAAGGGAGCGGCGCACATGGGCAGTGTCGGCGATGTAGTGGGGCGGCAGGCTCTGGTTGGGGGCGTAGATCTTCCAATCCGGATCGTTCAGATCCAGGGGCGGGTTGTCCTCCAAAAGATCCATGTTCGCCTCCCAGAGGCTGTCAATTGTGCCCACGTCCTTCCAGTAGCCGTCAAAGGGGTAGGCATACATGGGTTCTCCCGCTGCCAGCATCGCCGGGATGACGTTCTTACCGAAATCGTTGCTGGATTTGGGATCCGTCTCATCCTCTTCCAGGTAGTGCTGGAGGCTGTCCCAGTTGAAAATGTACACACCCATGGAAGCGAGGTTATTCTTGGCTTGTTTGGGCTTTTCCTGGAATTCCACAATCCGGTTTTCCGTATCAGTATTCATAATCCCGAACCGGTGGGTTTCTTCCCAGGGGACCTCGATGACGGCTATTGTGGCAGCTGCCTGCTTGGCTTTGTGGAACTGCAGCATCTGGCTGTAGTCCATCTTGTAGATGTGGTCGCCGGAGAGGACCAAGACATAATCAGGATCATACTGTGCGATAAAGCCCAAGTTCTGGTAAATGGCATTAGCCGTCCCTTTATACCACTCGCCCCCGTCCTGGCGTACGTAGGGCGGAAGCACCGACACGCCGCCTAGATGGCGGTCTAAGTCCCAGGCGCTGCCGATCCCGATATACCAGTTCAAGGTCATGGGCTGGTACTGGGTGAGCACACCCACCGTGTCGATCCCTGAGTTGGAGCAGTTGCTTAGGGTAAAATCGATAATGCGGTACTTGCCGCCAAACGGCACCGCCGGCTTGGCAACTTTCTTGGTGAGTATCCCCAGCCGGCTTCCCTGTCCGCCGGCAAGCAGCATGGCGACGCATTCTTTCTTAGGCACACTCTCCCCTCCTTTGTCAAAACTGCCCGAAACTTTCTGCTGATGGAAGTATTCTCCTATTCACTCTGCGGTTCCTGCCTCCCCCTCCAGGCGGAAAAACACTGCAGCCAAGGGCGGAACGGTGATAGCAATGCTTTGGGGCTCCTGGTGCCACCTAACTCTCTCAGCCTGAATAGGTGCGGAGTTTGTCACACCAGATCCACCCCACTGTTCCCAGTCGCTGTTAAACACCTCGCGATAGGTTCCAAGCGCCGGCACCCCAATGCGGTAGCTGTGCCGCACAACAGGCGTGAAGTTTACAACCACCACCACGATCTCAGTGGAACCCTTCCCCATGCGCACAAAGGAAACCACACTCTGTTCGTTGTCGTGGGGATCGATCCACTTAAAGCCCTCCCAGCTGTGATCCTTTTCCCACAGGGCAGGGGTTTCCCGGTAAAACAGGTTTAGGGCCTTGCTGTATTCCCATAGGCTTCTATGCATGGGGTAGTCCAGGAGAAACCAGTCCAGCCCCTTCTTGTAATCCCATTCAATAAACTGGCCGAACTCCGCCCCCATAAAGAGGAGCTTCTTGCCCGGGTGAGCCATCATGTATGCCAGGAAAGCCCTAGTGCTCGCGAACTTCTGCCAGTAGTCTCCAGGCATCTTATCTAAGAGCGACTTCTTGCCGTGCACCACCTCATCATGGGAGATGGGCAGGATGAAGTTCTCACTGAAGGCGTACATGAAGGAAAAGGTGACAAGGTTGTGGTGGTGTTTGCGGTAGATCGGGTCGAGCTGCATGTATTCCAGCATATCGTTCATCCAGCCCATGTTCCATTTGTAGTTGAAGCCCAGACCCCCCAAATACGGCGGCATGGTCACCAGGGGCCAGTCGGTGCTCTCTTCTGCGATCATTAAGGTCCCGGGAAAGCGCGTCAGAACCTGCTCGTTCAGCTTTCTGATGAAGGCGATGGACTCGAGGTTTTCCCGCCCCCCATAGGCATTGGGATTCCACTCGCCTGGACCCCGGTCGTAGTCCAGATAGAGCATGGCCGCGACTGCATCGACGCGGATCCCATCCACGTGGTAGACGTCCAGCCAGAAAAGAGCATTGGATATCAGGAAACTCTGCACCTCGGTTTTGCCCAAGTCGAAGTTGCTCGTTCCCCAGCCGCGGTTATCTGCCCGGCGGGGGTCGGCATATTCATAGCAGGGCGTGCCGTCAAACATGCGCAGGCCGTGTTCATCCCGGCAGAAGTGCCCCGGCACCCAATCAATAATCACGCCAATCCCGCGCTGGTGACAGCGATCCACGAAGGCCATGAAGTCTTTAGGGGTGCCGTAACGGCTCGTGACAGCGTAGTAGCCTGTGATCTGGTATCCCCACGATCCGTCGAAGGGATGTTCCATGATCGGAAGAAGCTCAATGTGGGTGTAGCCCATTTCGGCAGCGTAGTCAATGAGCTCGTCGGCGAGTTCTGCGTAGCTGTAGTACTGCTCAAAGCCCCGGTTTTTCCAAGATCCGAGGTGTACTTCGTAGATAAGCATGGGTTTGTCGAAGGGGGTGGAACTGCGCTTCCGTTCCTGCCACTCCCCATCCTGCCAGGCGTAGCCCTTGAGGTGGGCTACTTTGGAGGCGGTATTAGGCTTGACCTCGGCCCAAAAGGCATAGGGATCCGCCTTTAAAAGCAGGTCACCCCGGTGGGTGCGGATTTCGTATTTGTAGATCGTCCCCTCCCCCAGCCCGGGGATAAACAGGGCCCAAATCCCTGACTCTGGCTGCCGCACCATAGGATGGGCATCGCCGTTCCACCTGTTGAAATCCCCGACGACGGACACTCGCTCCGCATGGGGCGCCCACACTGCAAATCTTACGCCCTGCTCTCCGTTCTCCTCCACAAGGTGCGCGCCAAGCATAGCATAGCTTTCATAGTGAGTCCCCTGGTGAAACAAGTACCGGTCGTACTCACTGTAAGGCGATGCGATCCACTCAGGCATAGGGATCCCCCTTAACCCTCTGTAATGCTGTTGAGGTCCACCAGGACCCGACAGCTCCTCCCTGCCACTTCCACTGTTTGGTCGGCAATTTCGCCGAAGGGTTCAAGCTCCACCCGGTTTTCATCCACCACCGTCCCCCAGCGGCCTGGGCAGAGCTTGATCGCAATCGGCTGGGGCTCGGCGTTAAACAGGACAACAATCAGTCCCCACGAATCGCCTCCCGCATGGGGGCCCAAGAAATACCCCACCATCTGGGTGCTGGGCATCTTGAGGAAGGTGAGCTTCGCTTGAATCTCCGCGGCCGACTGCAAGCGGAAGGCCGGATGGGCGCGGCGCAGTGCGATCAAACCTTTTGTGTAGTCGAAGATCTCGCGGTAGCGCACCTTTCTGGCCCAATCGAGGCGGTTTACGCTGTCTGGCGACTGGTAGCTGTTGCTGTCTCCGTGCTTGGTGCGGGCGAAATCCTGGCCGGCGTGGAGGAAGGCAATCCCCTGGCTCGTCAAGATCAGGGCATTTGCCAACTTCTGCATCTTGATCCGTTCTCCTTCTGGCTCCCCGGGACAGCTGGCGGCAAGCTTATCCCAGAGGGTGAGGTTGTCGTGGGCTTCGGTGTATGTGATGCATTGGCTGGGCTCTACCGCCCACGGCCCTCTGCCCACGCCGGCCTTGCTGTAATCTACTTGGGGATGGTAAACGGCCGCGGTGATACCAAACTTCACTGCTTCCACAGAGCCCTTGCCCTGCACAAACCCAGGCAGGTGCTGATGGAACACGTGCCCTTTCACCGCGTCGCGGATATCATCGCTGAAGGAGGCGATGCCCTTGAGCTGGGAAGTATTGTCCTTCACTGCCCGCACATTCGCGGGAAGAGTACTGTCGGCGGCAGCCCAGCCTTCCCCATAGACAATGATGGTCGGGTCAATCTCATCGAGGGCCGTGCGCACCGCCCTCATGGTCTCGATGTGGTGCAGGCCCATTAAGTCGAAGCGGAAACCGTCGATATGGTACTCCCGAGCCCAATAAGCCACAGAATCTACAATGAACTTCCGCACCATGGGCCGCTCGTCCGCGAGTTCATTCCCGCACCCCGAACCGTTGGAAAAGCGCCCGTCCTGCCTCATGCGGTAATAATACCCTGGTACCAGCCTGTTAAAATTGGAGTCCTTGCTGTGGGCGGTGTGGTTATACACCACGTCCATGATCACCCGAATGCCCGCTTTGTGCAGCCCCATGACCATTGCCTTGAGCTCGCGCATGCGCACTTCGCCGCTGTGCGGATCAGTGGCATAGGAACCTTCCGGGACGTTGTAGTGGAGCGGATCGTAACCCCAGTTGTACGCGGCCTCTGGGCGCGATTCGTCGACGGATGAGAAGTCAAACACCGGTAGGAGGTGGAGGTGGGTGATGCCGAGCTCTTTGAGGTGGGCCAGCCCCGTTGCTGCCCCATCCGGGCCCCGGGTATCCGGCTCCACGACGCCGAGGTACTTCCCTTTATTGACGATCCCTGAAGCTGGGTGAATGGAAAAGTCCCGCACGTGGAGTTCGTAGATGACTGCATCAGTGGGAGCGGCAAGCGGCGGCCGCTGATCCCGTTCCCACCCAGGCGGGTTTGTGCGGGCAGGGTCCACAACCATTCCCCGCCGGCCGTTTACGCCAGCCCCCCTGGCGTAGGGATCCACCACCTCATATTCCCCGTCGTGGTGCTTAACTACATATGTATAATACCGGCCGTGAAGATCGCCCCGCACATGACCCACCCAAGTGCCCTGGACGTCCTTCTGCAGCGGATAGGCCCTGCCTGTGCCGCCTTCCCCTTTGTCATAGAGCTTCACACTTATCCCCTGGGCAGTGGGTGCCCAAACCCGGAAAGTGGTGGCTGTGGGTGTGTAGACAGCGCCCAGGTCTGAGCTCGTGTAGGTGAACCGCTGGGCAAAGGTGGGGCTGTCAAAGATTCGGCCGAAACTGACCGGTGCCCGACCGTGAGTGGGATGAGTCAGCTCATAGCTTGCCTCTAGGTCGAGAGGGTTGGCCGCCACCAGTCGGAGTTTTTTCAAATCCCCCAGGGCAATCGCTTCGGCCAAGGGTTCTTCCTCGCCGCTGCGGTAGAGGCGAAAACCGCCGCCTTTCTCTGGACACAGCTTTACTGGGATATTAACCTCCACGGAGATAACTCTGTCCTCGTCGATCCGGGCACGGGTGATGCGGGGTGTGCGGTCCACGTCGCGCGGCGAATAGTAGACCCGCCCATCGCTCTGCATCAGCCAAATGTGCAGATTGCCCTCATCGTCCAAGCGGTAGAGGGGAACGAAGCGGTCCTCCTCCCCATCCTTCTCAGCCCAAGGACTGCCCACCACGCTCCTCCGAATAATGAGTCCCAGCTCCCCGGCATCGGTCACCTGCTGCAGATCGACGCGGGCCAGAACCCCGAAGGCGTCCGCGGCGGAAAAATCCACCTGCCGCCCTGGTTCGCTGCCATGCCATACCCAGAGATTCCAGCCGGTGTAGTCCTGGTCAAAACGGTAGTAGTGCACAGTCATAACTGCCTGTGTAAAGGCCCGTACGCGTGCGCGGAGCTCAGGAGGGGGTGCACTGTAAACTCTCGGATCCCCGTCCCGCAGCCAGATCTCTCCCTCTCCTTCCGTGAATTCCTCGATATAGCGGTCGTGCTCGATGTCCTTCTGCCAGGATTGGGAACGGATCACAAAGCCTACCCGTTTGTGATGTCCTGGTAGCTCGACTGTGGCGATGCGGCCGTAATCATCACTCTCAGAAAAGTTTACAAGCTGACCGGCATAGTCGTCCGGCCACAGCCATACACTCCAAGGAGCGTAGTTGCGGTCGGATCGATGGTAGTGAATGCGGATTCTCATGGGGTTCCTCCTCAGTATCTTTGTCAATCTTTCCCTTATCTGTGCAGAACTCCTGCTGCGAGTCTTAGTGTTCCCCCTCTGAGAATATTTGGAGTTTGCCAGAACTTGAATAGTTCTGTAAAAATCAACCAATACTACTATCGTCTACCGGGTTAGGGAGGGAGCCTTGTGGCGAAACGCGTGGCTTTCTACAGTATAGTCATTTCAGTTGTCTTGGCTTGTACGGGCTGGTGTGATGCAGAACCGCTTGCTTTGACGATCATCCGAGATCTTGACTTCGGCTCCGTCATAGGCGCGCCCGGCGAATACGATGCCCTGGAACCGGCGGAAATAGCCATCTCGGCCTCCGTGCCAGCTGAAGTGCGATTGGAAACTTCTCTTCTGGCATATGTCGGTCAAAGGCGGGAGTTTCCGTCCGGGCCGCCGACCTTGGACATCCAGTATGTCGTTACCCTTGTGGGAGAGAGAAATTATACCATGAAACAAGCACAAGCGCTCATGCTCACACTTGAACCCGAAGGTGAGTACTGTTATACCCTCTTGGTTGACGGTACCATCACGATCAATGATCCGACCCGTCATCTCGTCGGCCCCTATCACGGCACCATCACAGTCACCCTCAGCGCAAGATAGGGATTACATTCTTAACCGCCACCTAGGATTCCTCGATCACAACGCAGCCCGGAATATATGGGGAGGTATGCCAGTTGCCGAAAAAAGTGTCCGTCCTGATTTATCTGTGGTTAGTAAGCTTGGCTGTACTCTGCTGCAGCGCCCCAATCTACGCAGCGGGCGTTCAACCGTTAGTCTTTGACCTCAAGGCAGCTCCTGGGGAATCCGTGCCCTTTGAGGTGGTAGTTTCAGCTCAGGAACTCCAAGAAACCGTTAATGTTCGTATGTACAGCGTAATCCAAGACGTAGACGGCAGTCTCCATTTTGCCAACGACCTGGACAATCCTGCGGTGAAGTGGGTTTACCTAGACACTTCCCGCGTCGTGGTTCCGCCGAACGAATACCGCAGCATCACGGGTGTCGTGCGTGTACCGGTGACTGCTGAAGGCACATACCCCATCATCTTGATGGTGGAACCGGAAGCGGGAATCACTTCCGGACCCGTCACAATCAGGGTTCGTTACGCTGTTCGTATGGTCATCCACGTGGATCGGCCCTGGCTCAGGCCGAATATCACCGTGGACAGAGTGGAGTTGGGAAGCGACGGGCAGGGCAACGCTCTCGTCCGGGCTATCGTCCGCAACCCGTCGCCTCTCCTCTTCCCCCTTAGTGCCGAGTTAACGCTGCGCGATGAGAGCCGCACCCTCGTGGAACGAATCCAGCTGCGGCCAACCGGCAAGCTAGACCCCATTCAGCCCACCGAAATCAAGATCTACCCCGGCGCAGAGCTGTGGTTAGACGGGCTGGTCACTAAACCGCTCTTCCCTGGGGTCTACGATGTGCGGCTGTTCACCTACTATGGGGATGGTCAGCAAAGAGTGCATACCCACCGATTTGTTGTGGAAGACATGGAGTTTGCCTCTGCTAAGGACCAGTACCTGACGGTGGAACCGTCAAATCTCGCTGCGGAACTGATCCCCGGCGGTGCTGATAGTCAAGTGCTCACCATTACCAACAACACTCGCGAACAGCTCGCTGTAGAGATCACTGCCGCCGAAGTCGCCGACGAATACCCGCATTCCGTGTTTGAGGGTCTAAGGGTGGAACTGCGCAGCCCACAGCAGCTTGACGTGGATCCGAGGCGTTCCGTCCGTCCTGTGCTTGTACTTCGGGCTCCGCGCGATGCCAAACCAGGGGGTTACTACGGTTCGATCGTCCTGACCGCGTACACCCAGGATGGTGAACTCGTGTCGAAACAGGCAGTACCCCTCGCTGCGATCGTGAGCGGAGAAATCGAACTCGCGGCCGACATTCAAGGACTCACGACAACCCCGGTCCCGGATGACTTCTGGATGCTGAGCGCAGTAGTGCAGAATCTGGGCAGCATCCACATCGTTCCGACGGGTACTGTATACCTCAAGGACAGCACAGGTCAGATTGTTCGCACTGTCCCATTGGGGCTTCCGGACGTCGAAACGATAATCCTACCCGAACAGACGGGCCTCCTAGTTAGCCCCGATTTTCTCATCATGCCGGGAGAGTATACTGCCGAGGTGCACGTGTTCGCTGATGGACAAGAATTGGCAGTCAAGGAACAGTTAGTCACGTTTGTCCAGATATCGGAGGAGGTTAACTAAATGAAGAGAATGTTCTTGATCAGCTTTATTGTGTTGCTGTTGGCATTGCCAGGCACCGCCTTCGGGGATGAGCCTACTGTATCCATTGTGTTCGTGCAGAACGACTTGCGGGACGCCGTGACAGAACTCACCCTCCAAACCGGTGTGAACATAATTCTTGACGCAAATGTGCAGGGAGTTGTCACCTTGGATTTAGTGGATGTTCCCCTTGACCAAGCCCTGCGTATGTTAGCACTTCCTGGAGGATATGAGGTTCACAAAATCGACGATTTCTACTTCATTGGTACCGCCGATCCAGCCAGTCCGTCCTTTAGGAACTTTGCCGTCACCGCAACCTACCAGCTGCAGCACCTAAGTGCGGCGGATGTTGCCGAGCTGATGCCTGACATTTACCGCAAATACGTCAATACCGGATTGTACCGCAACATCGTCACGATCGCTGCGCCGCAGGCAACCCTGGAACGGATCTTGGAGCTCTTGCAGCAGTTGGATCAGCCAAGCCAGCAGATCCTCATCCAGGCAGTAGTGACCGAGGTCTCCCGGGCCGCACTTGAGGAATGGGGAGCAGGCCTTGTGAGCTACGACCCAAGCGGCGAAAAAGGTAGTTCCTGGCTAGATGGCATTTCTTACAGCAACAGCGTGTTCAGTTTCGGTGTGTTTGGTAAGGTGCTGGCGTCGCTGCGAGCATTGGAGGCCGAACAAAAGGCAGAAATTCATGCCAATCCACGAGTTATCACAACAAGCGGCAAAACAGTCGACCTTTTTTCTGGCGAAACGCACTATGTTGTCTTGCCCACGACAAGCAACTCCTCAAGCCGCATGGAAAAAGTCAATGTAGGCCTGTCTTTGAACGTAACGCCGGTGGTGGTCCAAGGAAACATGATGCGCCTAACTATCTCCCCTGAGATCAGCCACGTATCTGGTCAACTAAAGAACAATGAAGGATTGAGTGTCCGCCGCAGTGCGGTGAGCACTGATGTCTATGCGGAAAGCGGCCAAACTCTGCTCTTGGCAGGCATGACTCTGGAGAGCTCTACCAACCAAGACAGTCACGTACCCATTCTAGGACGCCTCCCCCTCATCCGCTGGTTCTTCACGGACAAGTCGGATGCGACCGAGGAACGGGAACTCCTCATCCTTGTCACCGCAGAGATACTGCCGGGTACCACTTCGGACGCCCTTTAGAGCGGCGCCCTATGAGGAGGTCAACTTACTATGAAGGTATTGCGGACTGCCGCATTGGTGTGGTTCATAACCTTAAGTATTGCCGCAGCTGGCGTCGCTCAGAGCGGTTTTCCTCCCCAGGTTAGCTACCAGTTGGAGATTATTGAGCTGCTCACCTCCGAGGAACGAGAGCTAGTCCTGGAGAGCTTCGAATTCCGCAGTATGGTCACTGCTACCGAGCTTGCCCTGCAGGTGCTCGCGGGATCCCATGTGAGCGGTATCCTAGGGGGTCTCCCCTTCCACTTCTCTGCCCGCAGCACATCCGAGCAGCGGGCGCGCCTGGCCGCACCTGCGGTAATTGTCACGGTTGGACAGACTGCGTCGCTGAAAGTAGTGGAAGAGACGCTTATCCCAGGGCTTTCGCTTGACGGACCACTGTACAGGACCAGCGGCATTGAGATTGAGGTAACACCTCTAGTCATAGATCCTAATGCAAACCAGATATCATCTGCCTTTGCTATTAGTTCCCACGGCGGGGATAATCTGGTGCACACGACGGCACTCCTGAATGACGGGGAACAGCTTCCCCTCACCGTGGTAACCTTTACCTCGAACAGCAGCAACCGCGCCGAAGAGCGCTATTTTGCGGTATTTGTCACTGCTGAAGTTGTCACTGACCCCCCTGATACAGAAGCTCTGTCTATTGGTGGCCTCGGTGGATTCTCTGAGCTGCTTTGGCCCGAGCAGGTGACGTTTGGCCGCTCCAACTATGTCTGGGTCGCTCTGCCCATAAACCCAGTTGCGGTCCCGGAAGGCGGCTTTCAGCTGGGTCAGCGCTTCTACCTGAGGGGAGATTTCCAACACACAAGCTACTCCCTGGCTTCGGTTACTGGTGGAATTGGACTTCTACCGGAAGGGCTAGATGTCGAACTGCAGATCTTCTGGTACAACGACCAAGCCTACGCCGCCCTTGGGTTGGGAGATTCCATCGAAGCCATGCCCGGACTGGTCCTGTCCGGTGGGTGGATGCCCGCAGTGTTTGACCTTACGGGGTTCAAGCATCACAAGTCTATGTATTGGTTTGACGCCTTTTACGATGGACGCCCGTTCAACTTCCGCTTCCGCTATCTTTCTGGTGCCGAAGACGATGGGGGAACGGTCCAATCCGAGGTCGGTTACACCGTCAAAGAAAACGTCAGCGTGTTTGTCAAGCTTTCCATAAACAAGGATCGGGGACACCGCATTTCTGCCGGACTGCGCTGGTCCTTCTAAAACTGCCTTCCCTCCCATAAAGCCCAGCGGTTTGCCGCTGGGCTTTGTGGTATAATAAGTCATCATGGAAGTTTGGGAAGGATGAACCTGTGTGTCCAAATTGGACCTGATCGCCACCGCCACCTTTGGCCTAGAGTCTGTTGTGGCAGAAGAAGTGAGAAAGCTCGGTTATGACGACGTGCGCGTAGAAAACGCCCGCGTCGAGTTTTCCGCTGATGAGCTCGCGATCTGCCGCAGCAACCTCTGGCTGAGGGTGGCTGATCGCGTGCGCCTGAAGGTGGGCGAGTTTACAGCCACCACATTCGACGAGCTCTTCGAAAAGACGAAAGCCCTACCCTGGACAGATTTACTGCCGGCGAATGCGGAGTTTCCAGTGGAGGGCAAATCGATCAAATCGACCCTTTTCAGCGTGTCCGACTGTCAAGCAATTGTGAAGAAGGCGATCGTGGAAAGCCTGAAGAAGAAGTATAGGCTTACCTGGTTTCCCGAAGATGGCCCCTTATTCAAGATCGAGGTAGCGCTCCTCAAGGACGTGGCGACACTTACGATTGATACTTCTGGCCCAGGCCTACATAAACGGGGTTACCGCACATTGATCAGCGATGCTCCTTTGAAAGAAACCCTCGCAGCAGCTATGCTTATGCTGGCCAAGTGGTATCCTGATGTGGCTCTCATTGACCCCTTCTGCGGTTCAGGAACGATTCCCATAGAGGCTGCGCTTATCGGCCGCAACATCGCTCCGGGACTGAACCGGGATTTTGCCTGCTCATCCTGGCCTTGGATTTCCGAGTCCACCTGGTCGGTGGCCAGAGAAGAAGCCCAGGATGCCATCAGGCAGGAAAAACCAGAATTCATCATGGGAACGGATATAGATGAGCGGGTCCTTAGAGTTGCGAGGCACAACGCGGAGCAGGCAGGCGTAGGCGGTGACATCCACTTCCAGTGCATGCCCGTGGGGGAGATCAGCTCGAAACGCAAGTACGGCAAAATCATCTGTAATCCCCCCTATGGGGAACGCATCGGCGAACGGGATGAAGTGGCCAAATTGTACAAGGAAATTGCCAAGACCTTCCGGCGATTTGATACCTGGTCGTACTACATTCTCACCGCCCACCCTGATTTTGAGAAGCTCTTCGGCAAACCGGCCTCCAAGCGCCGCAAGCTTTACAACGGCAATATTGAGGTCCAGTACTACCAGTATTACGGCCCCAGACCACCGCGAATCCATAGATCCGAAGGCACATCTGAATAAAGGCAGTGCCTTTCGCGTGCCTTAGCAAAATCATCCGCACAAAAGGGCAAGTGCGGATGAAGAGGAGAAGATCTCACTGCACTACCGACCCCTACTCTACCACTGCACGGAAATGATGCGCAGAACTGGAGGGTATGCCACTACCGGCGATCTGCTGCGAGCAGGCATAACTCGCGATCAGATGAGGATCATGCTGGGACGAAACTGGATTATCCCCATCAAGCGTGGACTGTTCCGCTCTGCACATTACCCTTTTGCAGGCCACGAGGAGATCCTCGACGTGTCCAAACTGGTTCCGCACGGTGTTATCTGTCTGCTGTCAGCACTGTACTACCACGGGATGAGCGAGCGCCAGCCCGAGGAATACCAGGTTGCCGTGCATCGGGATGGAACGAAGCCGGTCCTTCCCGATCATCCCCCGATCAGCCTGTTCTACTTCTCAACCAACCAGTTTGAAACAGGGCCGATGGCCATTGACGTTCTGGGAAACACTGTCATGATTTACGACGCCGAAAAGACGCTCTGCGACTGTGCCAGGTATGAGAAGAAGCTCGGCTCTGATTTGGTCAGGGAAGGTTTTCTGGCTTACCTGCGCAGACCTAACAGGGACATTGATAAACTGCTGCTGTACGCCAAAAAGACTCGTGCGCTCTCACTTGTCATGAAATATGTAGAAGTCCTGGCGTGAGGCTGGCACTGTACAAGGAGGTAGACCATGGCGATTCTGAAGGTCAATGACGTCACGAAGAAGTTCGGCAGCGTTACTGCCCTGGATGGCATCAGCCTGGAGGTGCGGCAGGGTGAAATCTACGGCTTTATTGGGCCAAATGGTGCAGGCAAGACCACGACGATTCGGATTCTCTTGGGGATCATCAAAGCCAACAGCGGTTCAGCTCAGATCTTCGGGATGGACGCGTGGCGAGATGCGGTGGAAATCCACAAGCGCATTGCCTACGTCCCGGGAGAAGTCAGCCTCTGGCCCAACCTCACCGGCGGCGAAGTGATCGACCTGTTTGTCAAACTGCGGGGCGGCCACAACAAACCCCGTCGAGACGAGTTAATCGAGCGGTTTGACCTGGATCCCACCAAGAAATGCGGTACCTATTCCAAAGGCAACCGCCAGAAAGTCGCACTTATAGCGGCCTTTGCAGCTGATGCGGACCTTTACATCCTCGATGAACCTACCTCTGGCTTGGACCCCTTGATGGAACTAGTCTTTCAGGAATGCATGCGGGAAGCGAAGGCAGCTGGCAAGAGCGTCTTGCTTTCCAGCCATATCTTATCGGAAGTGGAGAAGCTCTGCGACCGGGTAAGCATCATCCGGAGGGGCAGGATCATTGAGTCGGGATCCCTCGACGAGCTGCGCCACCTGACCAGAACCAAGGTGCGGGTGCAGACGGCCAAACCTATCCCCAACCTCAATGACATCCCGGGCGTCCACGATGTGGAGGAATTCCCTGGCGGTTTCACTTTCCAGGTAGATTCGCCGCGGCTTGGGGAGGTTATCCGTTACATCAGCAGCTGCGAGATCACTGCCCTTGAAAGCACGCCACCTACTCTGGAAGAGCTCTTCATCCACCACTACCAGCGAGAGGGGTGAACGAGTTGTCCAGGTTGTTTGCCAACACGCTGGCTTTAGCGGGCCTTATCTGGCGGCGAGACCGCATTCAAATCCCCATTTGGGTAGTGTCCATCGCCTTTTGGTCTGCAGTCTTAGCCGCGATGCTTCCCAGCTTGTATCCCCCTGGACCCGAGCGGGAGATCATTGCCCAAACCTTTGCCAATCCCGCCCTCATCTCCATGCTGGGGCCGGGCTACGGCCTTGATAACTACCACATGGGTGCAATTATGGCCCATCAGATGCTGCTGTTTACCGCAGTAATCGTGGCCGTGATGAACATCATCCTGATCCTTCGCCACACAAGGCGTGACGAAGAACAGGGCCGCATCGAAGTAGTCCGTTCTCTCCCCGTGGGCAGGCTGGCTAACGCCGCCTCAGCCGTGCTCGTCCTTGTGCTGACGAATCTTATCTTAGGAGCCGCGGTGGCAGTCCCCCTCGCGCTGCTGGGCTTGGAGGGAATGGACTGGCAGGGCTCGCTCCTGTACGGGGCGGTCTTGGCGGCAACGGGTATCTTTTTCGCCGCGGCCACCCTCTTCTTTGCGCAGCTGACTGAGACGTCTCGCACTGCCTCTGCCTACGCCTTCGCCTTTCTGGGGCTATCCTTTTTGCTGCGGGCGATCGGGGATATCAGCAGTGAACCTCTTTCCGTGATTTCCCCGTTGGGCCTGGTACTGCGTGCACAAGTCTACGTCAACAACTACTGGTGGCCCGTTGTGCTGGTTCTTGTGGCGGCAGGTGCGCCTATCCTCGTCGCCTTCCGCCTCAACACTACCCGCGACCTAGAAGCAGGCATTATTCCAGCCAAGCCAGGCAGAAGGTATGCTTCGCGCCTCCTGCAGAGCCCCCTCGGGCTGGTCCTCCGCCTCGAGAAAACAGTCGTCACCTGTTGGGCAGTGGGCATGTTTGTCATGGGCGCTTCCTACGGATCGATTTTTGGCGACGTCGAAACCTTTGCCCAGACCAGCGACCTGTACAAGCAGATCCTCCCCAGTGTAGAAGGTTTTTCCCTTACAGACCAGTTCCTGGCAATGCTGCTGGCCATACTGTCCATGATCGCTGCTGTTCCTGCCCTGCAGATCATCCTCAGGCTGCGGGGTGAAGAAAGGGCCAACCGGGTTGAACACCTGCTGGCAGGAGCAGTGTCCCGGAACCACCTGATGGCGGCCTTCTTGGTGGTGGCAGTGGCTGCAGCTGCCGTGATGCAGGCCCTAAGCGTTGTGGGGTTGTGGCTGGCAGCGGCTGCAGTGGTAAGCGATCCGTTTCCGCTTCGCGAAACCCTCGCCGCGGCATTGGTTTACGTTCCACTAATTTGGATCCTGATCGGCCTAGCTGCCGCTTTGATCGGCTATTTCCCGCAGCACACAAACCTGGTCTGGATCTACTTAGGCGCATCACTTTTCACAACCTACTTCGGCAGCCTCCTGCGCCTGCCCGAATGGACCAAGAAACTCACGCCGTGGGGTCACATCCCCAGCATTCCCCTGGAAGAGGTGAGTGCGGGCACCGTTTTCCTCAGCGCCATCACTGCCGCAATACTCATGGTAATTGGTTTCACAGGCTACAGCAAACGGGATATAATCAGATAGAAAAATCAAACCGGGGGCGGGTCCCCCGGTTCTTTCTAGGCGCTGACTACGGCGAGTATGACAATAGACAGCAGCACTGCGCTGATCAGCCAGATGTCCGCAGGATCAAGCGGTGAAAAGGCCAAACCAGTTGGATACCCGTAGGCGGCATCGGTCCTCAGGCCGTAGGCATAGCCCATGATTGGCTCGGTGCCCGTCATAACATGTTCTCCCGTGCTGACTTGGGATGTCGCCCATTTGTAGCTGCCGCCAGGCATAGGAGTGAAGCCTGTTACGGGACTGCCGTCCAGTACCACTTCTGCATCTATGGGAGCGACGATGTTCACGAAGTTCTCGTAGCCAGGTGGACTGTAGAAGCGGTGTTCCGGGGTAAACAGGCGGGTTGAGAAGACCTGCACAAAAAACGGATCCCGTTCAGGATTGAACGGGTTCTGTGCCGCCCCAACGCCGTATTGCCCCACCAACACCGGCCTGCTGCTGGTGATCATTAGCGGCACATCGTAAAAGCCTTCGGAAAACTCCCCTGCATTCAGCTCTACTGCTGTGGTACCCGTTCCGTTATCAAAGTAGACCCAGGTGTTGTCTTCTGCGGCCAAAACCCGCACCAAGTTAGCTGCTCCGTTTTGAATGGGCGGCACCAAGTGGACTGTTCCCCACATCCGAACGGGGATCAGCTGCTCCACCAAGTAATCGCAAAACCCAACTCCGGGAGGAACGTCGGAGCAGCGGCTCCCCCCAAAGACTGCGATGGGCCTGCTGCTGGTGACCCTGGTGCCTGTCACATCTCCCCGAAACCCGCAGCGGTACTGCCACACTTCCCCTGCATTCAGGGTGATGTTAACGGGAACCCCCGGATCGCTGCCGGAAAGGCTTAGGCAAGATGGAATAACAGTAACATTAGTGCCTGACTCCGCCGCCACGATAGTGAGCTGGCTGGGCTCCGTGTTTCCCGGAAAGCCTCGGGCACTCACGCTTTCCTCATACCCCAATGTCACGTAGTAGTCTGTTCCTAACAGCGCCACAGGTAGAGCCAAATACGCCTCATCGCTCTGCCCTGGGGACAGCGGGCTGCGGAGAATGACGGTCACAGGCCGCGAGGCGGTCACGCGAATACCTTTGGCCTCCACAGTCTCGTTAGTCTGAACCGCTGCCACTGCTTCTGGGAGCTGTACGATCCCCGGAGCGCCGGGACCTGCGGTTCCAGTAACGCTGAAATTCTGGCCGGGAACAGCCACCGTAAAGTCCGTGGTGAATTCTGCCAGGATATAAAGCGCTGCACCGGGTTCGAGATTGCCAGGAAACGCAATCCAGAACAGTGTCCCTTGATTAGAAGCCACACTTACAACCTCCTTTCTGTACAGAGTGAACTGCGTGGGCTTACAGCTTTGTCTTGATCTTTTCTAGAGTCTGCTCCAGCCGGCGGATGTGTTCTTCCCATAGTGCCTTCTGCTCAGGGCTCGCCTTTTCCAGCTGAGCCTTGGCGTTCGTCAGCATGACCTCCACGTCCTGGAGCGTGGGCCGAGCCGGCGATTTTTCCACTGCGTTTCCACCCCCTCACGATCTCACAGTAGCCAAGATCCATACAACAAGCTATGTGTCCCCACGCTGCCAGTGATAGTAATGCCTGGTGATTTTGCCAATCCGAAAGATCTCCCAACGGTGGGAGACCAGAAGTTTCCCATTTCTTAATGCATACTTAAGGGAAATCTTGGTAAACATAGTAGCGGGAAGAAAAAGGAGGTGGCTCGAGCCGGAAGCACGCTAGGACGAAACTCGCGGTTTTTCGTGTGGGCTATGCATGAAACTGAAGAACACCAAAAACAAAACATTAGGGAGGAATTGCACGTATGAAGAGATTAGTTCTGTTAATCGCATTGGCGACTGTGCTGAGCCTCAGCTCTGGGGTGCTGGCCTATACAGCAAACGGCCCGCTTGAGAGCGGATTTGACAAACTTCCGCCGGGACACGACGTAACAGGTGCTCCATTAACAGGCAATATCGATGTTTCTATCAACCTACTCCACTATGCAGAACTGGAGATAGGTGGTGAGGAAACCGGTGCTGCAATCGACATCGGTGATATCAACTTCGGTCTTGGTTTTGGACAACGCTGGTCCTATGTGCCGATCCTGATTAGAACAAACGATGACGTCTTGGTAGGGATGAAGTCCGATGGGTTTAGCGATGCAAACGGAACGAAAAACTCTCTACTCACCAGCTTAATTGACTACTACTTCCCTGGATACAGCGTGAGCGCCAATAGCTTCGGCGCAGGGGGATGGAAGACCAAGAAATTCGAATGGGACTATGACAAGGACAATCCAGGCATGATCCGGATGCAGCTCGAAGCACGATTCCTCCGGAGTCGTACTGACCAAGACAAGGCCGAGGAAATCTGGCACCTCATCCGCAGTGGCCAGTACACAGACACCGTCACCATCACAATTTCGTCAGCAAAGTAAGCCCTTAAATCGGGTAGGAGGCTACCCATTAGTTGAGCAGCCGACCTCCCACACCACCGGACAAACCGTTCGGTATCCGGCGGTTCCAAAGTTGACACCTTAAGCCTTGACGGAAGAGTAATAGTCAGAAAAACTCAAGTAACCCATTCGACGAAAGCGTTCGTTGGAGAGGGCGAGATGCAGGATGGGGCTGTTGGCTATCCGCCAATAGCCATTCCTGGTATTGGCCCACATCCACGCTTGCTCTTCGCTGACGCCGAGGCGCTTCAGGTTCTCGAAGCGTGTCCGAACCCTTTTCCACCTCTTCCAGGTCACCATACGGATGCGTCTTCGGGTCCACTCGTCTAGCTGTTGCATGAGGCTCTTCATATCCGCTAGCTTGGGTCTATGTTACAATTCCGGACATGATGATAA
>JAAYMI010000147.1 GCA_012521465.1 Bacillota bacterium
CCTCCATTATCGTTCTTTATTGTACAATTCTCCCAAGTCAGTCCAAATCCTTTTTTCAGCGCTTCAGCATGCCGCGATAGATCCCGGGGACGGAATCAGGGATTGGTATTGCGCCTACGCTGCGGGCGTAGAATTCCGTCGGGCCTGCTCCGCCAATGATGGCATAGGCGTACCCCAAATCGCGCAGGCCTTCCATGGCGGCTACAAGGAGGGCTTTACCGATCCCTCGTCCGCGATATTCGGGGTGAACCCCGGTAGGACCAAAGAAGTCCTTATTGGTAGCTTCATAGCAGGCAAAGCCCACGAGTTTTCCCTGTGCCTCGTCCACAGCTATGACACAGGTGCTGGGATGGTTGCAGATGGCCACATCTGCTTCACTCATCCACCCCTCACCGAAATTCTCTTTGATCCAGTCCAGTACCACGTGTTTTTCAGGAGCAATAGCGCGCCGGATAGTGATCCCCTGTTCCTCCATCTTGACCATGATGGGCCGAGAATCGGGCAGGTCGTACAGTTTTACAAGCATATCTGGCATAGCTGTTCATCCTCCATATCGTTTTGCTTAAATTATTCCAGCACAAGGGTTGCAACCCCTGCTGTATGCCTTCTCGCGAGTGCGGTTGTCCGTTATAATAAGAGGGACAGCACCCAAGAAATACCACGGCAAAGGTGGCTATTGTCGATGAAAAAACTGACTGAAATGACCGTCTCCGACTTGGTAGGGCATTCCTTCCACTGCCAGTGCGGCCGCACCCACGGTGCACAAATCCGCAAAGTACAGATCGCCAGCGGAGCCCTGGCAGAGATCCCCGAGATAGTGCGAGCTGGCGGATGGCGCAGACCCTTCCTAATTGCCGACTGCAATACGTACCAAGCCGCAGGACACAAGGCAGCGCAGTACCTCGGGCAGGCCGGCATACCATTTTCACAGGTGATACTGGCGGATCCGGCCCTAGTTCCTGATGAGCATGCAGTAGGAAGCATCATGATGCGCTTTGATCAAGACTGCGACCTGATCATCGCTGTTGGCTCTGGAACCATCAATGATCTGTCCCGGTTTATCAGCTTTCGCCTCAAACGCCCCTACATTGTGGCGGCCACCGCCCCTTCCATGGACGGATATGCCTCCATGGTGGCACCGTTGATTACCAATAACCTCAAGACTACCTACACAGCTGGGGTCCCGTATGCGATCATCGGCGACCTGGATGTGCTGGCCGAAGCCCCAGCAGAAATGATTGCCGCCGGTTTCGGAGATATTATGGGGAAAATCACAGGTCTGGCCGATTGGAAGCTTGCTGCCCTTATTACGGGCGAGTACTACTGCAGCACCGTGGCTGAGCTGGTAGAAACGGCCGTCAACCGCACCATTTCCCTGCGAGACAAGCTCGTGCAGCGAGACAAAGCGGCCCTGAAAAGCCTGATGGAAGCCTTGACCATTACGGGTGTAGCCATGGCCTATGTGGGTAACTCCCGGCCCGCCTCAGGAAGTGAGCACCACCTCGCACATTACTGGGAGATTCGAGCCCTGCTGGCTGGAGACAAGGAGCACGCCCTCCACGGTTCCAGCGTGGGCGTAGGAGCACGGCTGGTGCTCAGGCTCCATGAGTATCTAAGGGA
>JAAYMI010000148.1 GCA_012521465.1 Bacillota bacterium
ACAAGATCAGATTCACAGTTTGGCCGAGGTTGGTGGCAAAATCCTTGAGCTGCACTGCGAGGGCATTAGCTTCGCCATCATCCAGCTCGCCGAAGTCGAGGGAGTCCACCAGTTCTTCTAGCAGACGGGGAAGCTCTGTGCGGGCAAAGTCTCGCCAGTTGCCGTCATCGAGCGCGGTAGTGGGCGGTGTGATCAAGGGCAAAATGGCGTCGAAATATCGGGCTGCCTCCATGGTTACTTGATCCAAAGTCAGGCGGAGGTCTACCAGCAGCACTGCCGGAACCAGGCCTTCCAGCTTGCCGATGAGGCTTACGCCTGTGCGGTGGAGGGCGAAGAACTTCTCCCGGCTCAGTTCCTGGCTGAAGCAGGTGGTGGCAACTTCCTCCAGGTTGTGAGCCTCATCGATCACCACTGCATCGTATTTGGGCAGGATACTGCCGCCCGCCTGAAGGTCCGCCAGGAACAGCGCTTGATTCGTGACAATCAGCTGTGCCCGGCTCAGTTTGTGACGCAGCTTCCAGTAGAAGCACTGATCGAACAGCGGGCAGAGTTCTTCCGGGCAGGTTTCCTTTTCACAGCACACCACGTTCCAGATTGCGGTTGGGATTTGCGGCACTTCACTGCGGTCTCCCGTGGTGGTTGCCGCAGCCCAGTCCAGTAACTGTCGCCAGCTCGGATCAGTGAGATGCAGGAGATTCTTTTGGGTTTGTTCCTGAAGGCGCGCCAGGCAGAGGTAGTTGCGCCTGCCCTTAAACACCTCTGCTGTAAACTCCACCGGTAACGCCTGCGCCAAGAAGGGCAGATCCTTGGTGAAGAGCTGCTCCTGCAGTGTGATGGTGTGGGTGGCTACAACTGCCCGCTTGCCTTCGCCGGCGGCGTAGTAGATGAGGGGGATCAGATAAGCCAAGCTCTTACCCACCCCGGTCCCTGCCTCTACCAAGGCGTGGCGCTGACCTGCCAGGGCGTGGGCAATGTGCTCGGCCATGACCAGCTGTTCTTGGCGAAACTCATAGCCCGGAAGGTACTGGGCAAGCAGCCCAGATGGGCCGAAAATACTCTCTGCATCGAACTGCACTCCAAAACCGCCTTTCTACAAGGACTGCTGATCTATTATACCATTAGCTGCAGCCCCATGGAGGATAAGGCGGTTGTGTCTCCCAGACAAAAAAAGTGGGAGGAGGCCTCCCACTCGTGCGGTTTACTGAATTGGAATCTGCCGACGATTAGGCTGGTCGGGACTGGGCTTGGGCAGCGTGACTTCCAGCACGCCGTGGCGGTATTGAGCTTTAACTTGGCTGGGATCTACATTCCCCACATAGAAGCTGCGCTGACTGGCCACCTGCCTCCGTTCCCGCCGCAGGTAATTGCGGCCGTCCTCCTCCTGGTAGGCCTCCTGTTTGACCCCGATCGTGAGATAACCGTCGTTGAAGTCAAGGGTAATGTTTTCTTTGGGGACACCAGGCAGCTCTGCAGTGATTTCGTAGCTGTCTCCCGCATCCTTGATATCTACACTAAAGGCATGCCAAGATTGGAAAATGGGCTCTGGCCAGGAAAACCCAAACCAGGGGTTCCCTCTCCGACTTCTGTAAGGACTGACGTGAAACACAACTTCCACCTCCGTTTAGGTCTAGCTTGTTTTCTAAGTCTAGCTTAGCCTTAAGGTCAGGGAAAGTCAAACGCCTTCAGAACGGCCAATCCGGCTTCAAGTGTTATTTTTCCCAGGTTTTCTCCTTCACATGCCGCCGCGCTCCTGATTTCAAGGTCAGGCAAGGTCAAACACAGAGATGGAATGAAGGTAAGGGCCGTTTTATCCAGAATTAGCAGGTGAGCAGCTGATTGCGGTAACCAGATGGAGAGTATTGGAGGGACAACCGTGGCGACAACCACATCGAAATTCGGTACAGGCAAACGGGAGGGCCATGATGCGGCACCGTTTTACGATTTGAATATTTACGAGAGTGATCTCCGGGGAATCCTAGACGGGATACTTCGGGCAGGGCCTACTGTGAGGCGAAGCGTTCCCCAAAGGCCGCTGGAGGAATGGGCAGACCGGATCTACTGCGCTTCTTCCGAGGCGATGGACGCGATCCCTGATGAGAGCGTGGGCCTGGCCTTTACCTCGCCACCGTACAATGCCGGGAAGGAGTACGACCTAGATCTATCCCTACCGGAGTATCTGGGGCTGATCGGCCGGGTGGGGAGCGAAGTCTACCGCGTCCTAAAGCCAGGTGGGCGTTATGTAGTGAATATCGCTAATCTGGGACGGAAGCCGTACATTCCACTCCACTCCTATTTCTATCTAGTGCACGGCTTGGTGGGATTTCAGCCAGCGGGGGAAGTTATCTGGCAGAAGAGCAGGGGGATGAACAGCAGCTGTGCATGGGGCTCATGGATGTCTGCGAAAGCACCTCGCTTGCGGGACATCCATGAGTACCTCTTGGTGTTTGTCAAAGATGAGTTCGGCCGCCCCGATCCAGGTGCATCGGATATCACGCGGGAAGAGTTCATGGAAAGCACCCTGTCTGTGTGGGAGATTCCGCCCGAATCAGCCCGAAAAGTGGGGCACCCCGCGCCTTTTCCTGTAGAACTTGCCGAACGGGTGATCAAGCTCTATTCATATACTTCTGATGTGATTCTGGACCCCTTCGCAGGTTCTGGGACCACTTGCTTGGCGGCAGCGTTAAGCGGCCGCCGCTATGTGGGATATGACATCTCCCTTGAGTACTGCCAGCTTGCCGAAGCAAGGATCAGAGAAGCGCTTGGCCCCGAGGGCGAGCAGCTCCGCTTACCTCTTGATTAAGACAACCCCTCCCCGTGGAGGGGAGGTTTATGATGTGCGAATTCTGTGGGCAATAGTCCCTAGGTTCTCCACTACGAAGTCGGGCTGGACTTCAGATCGCTCTAAATCAGCTAGCTGGGTTTCGCCGCTCAGTACCAAGATGCTCTTGATGCCGGCGGCTCTGCCCATGGCGATATCTGTGTAAAGCCGGTCGCCAACCATGGCCACCGTCTCTGGATCCTCCAGTCCGTACTTGGCTCTGAGGGCCTCGACCATCTCGGGGTACGGCTTCCCGATAATCTTCGGCTCCACCCCTGTAGAAGCCTTAATGAGAGCGATCATGGAGCCGGCATCGGGGATTGGCCCTGTAGGCGTAGGGCAGTTGATGTCGGGGTGGGTAGCCATGAAGGGGATTCCTTTCCGGATTAGGTCGCAGGCGGTGCGCAGTTTGGCGTAGGTGAGGGTCATATCAAAGCCCAACACCACCAGCTCCGGCTCCTCGGCTGTCAGTTCAAAACCGGCTTCCTGGAACTCTTCTTCTAAATCGGGAGTGCCCATGAGGTAGAGTTTTTTCGGGTAGTTGTATTTCAACAGATGGTAAATTGTGGCTTCACCCGATGTGAAAACCTGGTCGTCTGTGATGTCAAGGCCCATTCTCCGGATTTTTTCCACATAGTACCTACCGTGGCGGGAAGAGTTGTTGGTTACGAAGATGAAGTTCTTGTTTTGGGACCGGACTGTGTTCACAAAGTCCAGTGACCAGGGAAAAATCTTGTCACCCAAATAGAACGTGCCATCTAGATCGAGAAGAAATGTACGAATGCGGTGCATTTTCTGGCTCAGCCTTTCTACGTGTAGTCCCTAACTTGTTCGCCGTGGCGGCCTGTTCCCCTGCACGGCTTTCGGAAGGAGCATATCCATGCACGGACAATTCTCGCATAAGTTAAGCGGAGGTGAGGGTATGGTTTGTCGGTGTGAGATAGGCAGTGGGCGGAGCTGCTTGGAAAGCGTCCCGATATTCCGCGGCCTTACCCCAAATGAACAGCGGGAGATCGCCCAGATCACAAATGAGCGGCACTTCCGCAGAGGTGAACTGATTTTCACCCCAGGGGACGAAAACCATAACCTTTACGTGATCCACAAAGGTCAGGTGAAGCTGTCCCGCATCAGCGAAGCGGGCAAAGAACAGATTCTGCGGATTGCTGGACCAGGAGACTTCTTCGGGGAATTGGCATTGTTCAGCCGCCTGCCTGCGGCCACCCAGGCCCAGGCCATGCAGGACTTGGTGATGTGTGTAATTGACGGCGAGCGCCTGCGCGACCTGCTGCTGAAATACCCTTTGATCGCTTTGAAAGTCGTGGAAGAGCTGAGTGCTCGCCTGGAGACGGCGGAGAACATGATCGAAAGCCTGGCTCTCCACAGTGTGGATCAGCGCATCGCGCAGGCTCTGCTTGAGTACGGCGCTGATCGATTCGAGCTGGCTATCAGCAAGGGCGATTTGGCTGCAAGCTTGGGCATGACACAGGAGACCCTCAGCCGCAAGCTCTCGGCCTGGCAGGTGCAGGGCATAATCAAGCAGACAGGCCAGCGGGGAATCGAGATCCTCAACCGCGCAGGCCTGGAAAAGCTGGCGGAATCAGGCTAAAGCGCCTACTTGGCGGGGGCACAGGACTCCCGCACCACCAGCTCCGGCTGGAGCACAACTGTGGTGATGCGTTTTCCCCGCAGTTTATCTAGGAGCAGTTCCATGCTGAGTTTTCCAGCATGGTACTTCGGCTGCGCCACTGTGGTTAATCCGGGTGAGCTCAGTTCTGCATACACTAGGTCATCGAAACCCACTACCGATACGTCTTGGGGGACTTTCAGGTCAAGGGCGTGCAGGGCCTTGATGGCCCCTAGGGCTACCGCATCGCTGCACGCGAAGATGGCCGTTGGCCTCTCCTCTGGTGCTGCAGCGGCATAGAGCCGATATACTTCTTGCTGGGCTTGTTTCCAATCCCAGGCCACATGAATGATCTGGCTTGCTACATCCTTTCTCCTCTGCACAACTTCGCGAAAACCGATATCCCGCTCTAGGCCGTGGCGGTCAGCAGAGCGCGCACTTAAGTGCAGCAGGCGGCGGTGCCCTAGGCCCAAGAGATATTCCGCGGCCAGGTGGGCACCCCTTCGCTGATCCACCAGGACAGCGGGGATATCCAGTTCATCGATGGAGAACAACAGCGAGACAATGGGCGTATCATTCTCGATGAATCTCTCGAGGAGAGGCAGGTAAGTGGGGACAAACGGTTCGTAGAGCAGCAATCCGTCAACCTGCTTGTCCCACATCACATTGAGGTAGGTCTCAATATTGCTTTTATTTCTTTGATGGGTGTACAGAATGGTGCTGAACCCCAGGGCTTCGCTGGCATCCTGAATACCCTGGACCATCTCCGCAATAAACGAGCCTGAAACCTCAGAGAGGAGAAGGCCGATGAAGGTGCTCTGCTGCTTTCTGAGCCCGCGGGCTATGATGTTGGGCCGGTACTGAAGCTCGGCGGCCGCCTCCAGGACGCGCCGGCGCGTCTCCTCGCTGACCTTATTGCGGTATTTATTGTTCAACACCCGGCTTGCTGTGCAGGTTGAGACCTGCGCCCTCTTCGCTACATCCGCCAGTGTCACCTTCATGGACGTACCCTCCACTTCACAACAACTTCCAGCTCGGCAGGATAAACGATTAACTCGTAGTATTAAATTAGCATAAGTATAAGGGAAAATCAACATCAGCAGGGTTGGCCGCACCCTATGGAAGGGGAAAGCAGTTCGTGCAGCAGAGAGATTATCAGGCCCATAACGAGAATGTGGAAAGATTGTGGAATGAATTTCGCAGCGGGAACCCCAGCCGTGTGCCGGTTCTATTCATGATGAATCCCCGGATGATCATCTTGGACCCGAACTTAAGCGATGGAGTCACATTTGAACAGTATATTGCCGATCCCCTGGTCATGATGGAGACACAGCTGCGGTTTCAGCAGTGGCGGAGAATGAATGTCTGGGCTGACTGGGAGATGGGAATGCCGCAGGAGAAGTGGGACGCTGTCTATGTTGATTACCAAAACGCTGGTGAAGGAGCATGGTTCGGCTGCAGGATCGAGTTCAGCGGCGGCATGCCAAGATGTGTCCCTCTGTTAGAAGATAAGAAGGATCTTTCGCACCTCTACATTAAGGATCCCATTACTGGTCACATACCTCAGATCAGTGAAGCATACCAGTTTATGAAGGATAAAGTCGCGCAGGGATGGGAATATGCCGGGATTCCTGTCGATGGCGTTCATCCACCATTTCTCGGCACTGATGGGCCGTTTACTATTGCCGCGGAACTTCGGGGATCGACACAGCTCTGCATTGATCTGTATGAGGATCCGCAGTTTGCCCACGACCTCTTGGATTTTGTGACCAGCCAAACCATCAGGCGTATTAAGGCATGGGCGCAGGCAGTGGGTCACTCCTTTCCTGTTGATGGTTGGTACTTCGCTGATGATTGCGTTGAGTTTTTGTCGTTGGAGCACTATCAGGAATTCGTCCTTCCCTATCATAAGCGCTTGATCAGCGAGCTGTCATATGGCAAGAATAAGATCCACTTGTGCGGGAGAGTCCAGCACTTACTGCCCACGATTCACCGTGAGCTCAACATTGACCTGTTCAACCTCGGCTATCCCACCGATATGGGCGAACTCCGCCAGGAGTTAGGTCCCGACGTGGAACTCCAGGGCAACATCAATCCCATGCTCCTCCATACAGGCACACCGGCTGCTATCGAGCAGGCAGTAAACGAGCTGCTCGGATCGGGAGTTATGGCAGGAAAACGGTTTGTGCTGTGTGACGGCCACAATATGGTACCCACCACACCCCTTGAGAATATGGCAGCCATGTACGAAGCTGGCGTGAAATATGGGAGATACCGCTAGCTGGTCTGCTGAATATCGGTAAGATCACTCCAAAGCCCTAAAGATCTCTTAAAGAAAAATTCCGCGCGCAGCAGGATAAACGATTAACCCGTAGAATTAAATTAGCACAGTTTAAGAGAAAGCAAAAGAGGTGTAGTCATGAAGTTAGCTGTTAGCATGTGGAGTGTTCATGCCCTCGCCTTTGGCGGCAAAATGGATGTGGCCGATTTCATTCGCTACAGCGCTACTCTGCCGGTGCAGGGCGTCGAGTTGCTGGACTGTTTCTGGAAGGATATGGAGAAGGAAATTGCACAGGTAAACAAACTCACTGAGGAGTACGGGCTGCAGGTGGCCTGCTATGCCATTGGCAACAACTTTGTGAACACTGACGCAGATGCTCGCCGCGCTGAGGTACAGAAGGTTAAGGATGCAGTGGATGTGGCGAAACGCCTCAACACCAAAGTGGTACGGGTCTTTTCAGGCGATGCCACGGAGGGCGTAGAATTTGCGGTTGCCCGGGAATGGATCATTGCCGGCCTGAAGGAAGGGGCAGAGTATGCGGCACAGCACGGCATCAACCTTGCCCTGGAGAACCACGGGTTGTTTGCTGGGCGGGCTGAACAGATTGAGGAGATTATCCGGGAGATCAACAACCCCTATTTCGGCAGCACGTTTGACACAGGCAACTTCCTGCTGGTCAATGACGAGCCTACCCAGGCTATCAAGCGCCTTGCGAACATGGTGAAGCATGTCCACGTGAAAGACTTTGCCGAAGTGGACGCGTCCTACACGGGTCAAACCTACGTAGGCATCGACCAACGGCGGTTTATTGGCACTGTTGCCCTTGAGGGCAGCGTAGATTTGAGAAGTATTTTTGCTGATTTAAGGCAGGCAAACTACAGCGGTTGGCTGTCGCTGGAGTATGAAGGCCCGGGTGACCCACAAAAGGGCACCGAAGACAGCCTTAACGCACTGGCTGAGATTCTGTAACACACAGCTTTGGGGGTGGTGGCTAAATCGACGGGGATTTCCAAGGAATGGGCGGTCAACAATACTTAAGTAAGGAGTTGAGAGTGAATGAAGCGCACAGTATTGGCATTCTTGCTGGTTTTGCTCGTTTCCGCACTTGCATATGCAGAGCCGGTCACAATTGAATACTGGACAGGTTGGGGCGGCGAAGAACTCGAGGACATCCAAAAGTACGTGATCGATGAGTTCATGAAAGAGAACCCAGATATTATCGTGCAAACGTCCACTATTTTTGGTTCCTATGACAAGTTGCTCACGGCGATTGCCGCTGGTACACCGCCTGATGTGGTTTCCGCTGTTTGGGAAACACAGATCCCTGGCTTGGCTGAACGGGGAGCCCTCATGAACTTGGATGAGTTTGCAGCCAAGTCTGAGCTGTATGATCCCGATGACTTCTATCCTGCAAACTACCGGCAGTCCCTGTATAAAGGCAGTCTGTACGGGATTCCTGCTACAACCAACACGTCCTTTATCGTATACAACAAAGATCTGTTCCGGGAAGTCGGGCTTGATCCGGAGAATCCTCCCCGCACCCTTGATGAACTGGTCCATGCCGCAGACCTTCTCACCAAGAGAGATGAGAACGGCAAGATCGTAAGACTCGGCTATGACGCTGCTGGGTCCGGCCTGTGGGTCTGGGGACATGTGTTTGGCGGCAAGTTCTTTGACGAAGAGAACGACGTATTCACCATCAACTCGCCAGAGAACATCAAGGCACTTACCTGGATGGTAGACTATGTCAACCGCTACGGCGGCATGCAGGTTGTGCAGGAGTTCATCTCTGGACTGGGCAACTACTGGAGCCCGCAGAACCCGCTGTTTGCTGGGCAAGTGGCCATGGCTGGTTTCGGCGAGTGGATCGTCCAGTTTAACGAGCGCTACGGCCCAATCGACTACGGGATTATGGCCTTCCCGGCACCTGAAGGCGGCGTCCAGAACTTCACAACTGTAGGCGGCAGCATGTTCTGCATTCCTACTGGTGCTAAACATCCTGAAGCCGCATGGCGCTTCATCGAGTACATCACTGGACCTAAGGGCGTTGAGCAGATGGCGAGAACACTGACCAACATGCCTCCTCGCCGTTCGGTTGCTGAGAAGCTCGTCCATGACCTGCCAGTAATCAACTTCGGTCTGCATGCTCTGGAGAGTCCAAAGGCAGCTTCTGGCGGCCCACTCACACCAATCGACCAATTCTTCCTCGACACCCTCGGCCAATATGTTGACCAAGCGCTGTACGGCCAGCTGTCACCTGAGGAAGCCCTCAATCAAGCTCAGCAGATGGTGCAGTTTGAGTACGAAATGGCGGCTTTCTAGAATTGACTCAGCAGTTCGGGAGAAGGGGTCAGACTCCCCTTCTCCTCCTTTAGGGGAGGGATGCTTATGCGCCGCTCGCTGAGGAAGTTGGCGATGGGGCTGTTTTTTGTGGGACCGTGGGTCATCGGGTTCTTGGGGTTTACCCTTTACCCGATGGTGATGTCCGCTTACTACAGCTTGACGAATTACAATCTCGTAAACCCACCAAAGTACATTGGTTGGAACAACTATATCCGCCTGCTGCAGATGGATCCGCAGTTTAAGACGGCAATCGGCAACACCATGTACATGGTGTTATTTGGCCTGCCGATATGGCTTTTCGTCGCGCTTGTCATGGCAGTCTTACTTAACGAAAAAGGTAAGTTAACCACGTTCTTTCGCACGCTCTTTTACCTGCCGTCAGTAGTTCCTACCGTGGCTGCGTCTGTGCTGTGGATGTGGGTCTTGAATCCCCAGTATGGAATTGTGAACACGCTCCTCAAATCTCTTGGCTTTAGCGGGCCGGGTTGGTTTACCGACCCAAAATGGAGCAAGCCGGGGCTGATTCTCATGGGAGCCTGGGCCACAGGGGGAACCATGATCATCTTCTTGGCCGGCCTGCAGAATGTCCCAGAAGCTCTGTATGAATCGGCCGAGCTCGATGGGGCAGGGTGGTGGAGGAAGCTCGTTCATATTACGCTGCCCATCTTAACGCCCACGATCTTCTTCAATCTCATTATGGGCATGATCTCCACTTTTCAATATTTCACCCAAGCCTTTGTCATCAGCCGCGGCGCAGGTTCGAACGTTCCGCCTGGAGGTCCGCTGGGCTCAACGCTGTTTTATGCGATTTACCTCTACCAGAATGCATTCTCCTACCTGCGTATGGGCTATGCTGCGGCAATGGCATGGCTGCTGTTCATCGTCATTCTAGTATCTACCCTGCTCTTATTCCGCAGTTCAGGAAAGTGGGTGCATTATGACACTTAATACTCTGAGCTCGAACAGGTGGCGCAGCAAAAGAAGGCAGGAAATCGTTCGGGTAGTGCTCGTGACACTTCTGCGAGTCGCCCTAGGTTTCATGGTAGCGGTACCCTTTTTCTGGCTGGTCACTACCAGCCTTAAGCCAGAGAACCAGCTGTTCCGGGTGCCAGTGGTGTGGATCCCACAGCCGATCATGTGGTCCAACTACGTCCGGGCTGTGCAGTACATTCCGTTTTTCACCTATCTCAAGAACACCTTGACCATCGCGGTTCCGGCCACCGTGTTCACCACCGTATCTTCGTCTTTTGTGGCGTACGGGTTCTCCCGGATTCAGTGGCCCGGCAGGGATGCTGTGTTCATGGTGCTGATTTCCACGATGATGCTGCCGTATCAGGTGACCATGGTGCCGCTGTTTGTGGTGTTTAAGAACCTAGGCTGGATTGACACCTACAGGCCGCTGGTGGTTCCGACGTTATTTGGAGGAGCGTTCTACATCTTCCTCATCCGGCAGTTTTTGATGTCACTGCCCATGGACCTGCAGGATGCTGCCCGGATTGACGGATGTTCGGAACTGCGGATCTACGCTCAGATCATGCTGCCTTTGACAAAACCGGCCTTGGCCACAACCGCGCTTTTGACCTTTATTGGCTACTGGAATGAGTTCTTGATGCCCCTAATTTACATCAATACGAACGACAAATTCCCGCTGGCCTTAGGTCTGCAGCAGTTCCAGCGGCAGTACGGCGCCGAGTGGGCGCTGCTCATGGCAGCCTCCACGCTGATGACCATCCCGATTATCATCTTGTTTTTCGCAACCCAAAAGACCTTTATCCGCGGCATTGCCTTAACAGGAATCAAGGGATAGCTTACAATAGAGGGGAAGCAGAGATGAACGCAAAAGATAAGCAGATTATCAGGGAACTCGCTAAACGAGTGGCGGAAGTTGCGGAACTACCAATCATGGCAGAACGGCGGCGGCTGTGGAAAGCCCACAACAGTTTGAAATCGGAGCGGCCCATGGTGTACGTGTCGGCGGAAGGCGCTTGGCGGGAGCTTCTGCCCCAGGAAACGCTGCAGTGCACCGATGAAGAGGCCCGGCGCATTGAGTACAACCTCCGCACGCGGCTGTACATGTATGAAAACTTCAACGACGACCGGGTGATTGAGAGAGTATGGGTGGTGTACAAGTGCATCCATCACTCCAGCTGGGGTTTAGAGCCGCGCTTTAGGCCCAGCTCTGTGACGGGAGCGTGGGGCTACGATCCGGTCCTCACAAGTTACGACGACCTAGATAAGCTTGTACCGCCTAAAGTGGAACACGATGAGGAGGAGACTTGCCGCCGTGAGGCACTGGCCCATGAGCTATTCGACGGGATTTTGGATGTAGTAACCCTTGGCGTGAACAACATCGAGTTCCATCTTATGAACCAGTACTGCAAGCTGAGGGGCCTGGATCAGGTGATGCTGGACATGTACGACTGCCCCGATATGGTCCACGCCACCATGCGCATCCTGCAAGAGGGTCATCAGGCCATCATTGACCAGTACAAAGAGTTGAACCTCCTCAGTCTAAACAACGAGGATTACTACCACCTCGCGGGAGATGTTGGCTTTTCGTGCTCTGGAGTGACTTACACAACTGAGCTGCCTCAGGCGGACTGCAATCCAGAAAGGGTGCGCACCATCGACATGTGGGGCTCGGCCGAGGCTCAAGATATGACTCACATTTCACCCGCGATGTTTAAGGAATTTGTCTTCCCCTACGAGTGCAAGCTCCTAGAGCAGTTCGGCCTGACGGGATACGGCTGCTGTGAGGATTTGACCCGCAAACTGGAGACAGTCATGACCATCCCCAATTTGCGGCGCATTTCCGTCTCTCCTTGGGCTGATGTGAAGAAGTGTGCCGAGCAGATTCAAGGGCGGTTCATTCTCTCTTGGAAGCCGCATCCCGGCACAATTGTGGGTGAGTTCGATCCAGACTATGTCCGCCAGTACATCACTGAGGCCATTCTCGCGGCAAAGGGATGCACGATGGACATTGTCTTGAAGGACACCCACACCTGCAACAACGATCCCCAGCGGTTTACGATCTTTACCACGATCGCGAAAGAGTTGGCCACGAGCGGTCTGTGGGGTTAGGTGAGTACCGATAACAGGATTACATTTGGAAAGGAAGGCATGTTAGATGAAAGTAGCGATTATTGGCTGTGGAACGATTGCCAATGCAGCTCACATTCCAGCCTATCTGAAGAACCCGAAAGCAGAGATCAAGTACTTCTGCGACATTATCCCCGAAAGGGCACAGGCGGCTGTGGCGAAGTACGGCTGCGGGACTGCCATCACTGACTACAGAGAAATCCTAGCAGATGAAGAAGTCACTGCTGTCTCCGTCTGCACACCCAACAACGTTCACGCGCCCATCACCATCGACTGTCTCCGCGCCGGCAAGCACGTGCTGTGTGAGAAGCCCGCTGCCCGCACTTACGAAGAAGCACTGGAGATGCAGCGTGCCCAGAACGAAACGGGCAGAGTGCTAAATATCGGTGTTGTCAACCGATTCAACACCGCGGTCAACCTAATTAAGCAGTACATTGACAGCGGCAAACTGGGAGAAATCTACCACGTCTACGTCAGCTTCCGCTCACACCGCTCCATTCCTGGGCTGGGTGGCGACTTCACTACCAAGGCTGTGGCCGGAGGCGGTGCCCTGATAGACTGGGGCGTGCATTTCTTGGATATTGTGATGTACTGCTGCGGCGATCCTCAGCCCCGGACAGTTACAGGCGAGGTTTTCTGCAAGCTCGGTAAGGACCTCAAAGGATACGCCTACAAAGACATGTGGGCAGGGCCTCCGAAGTACGACGGCACCTACGATGTGGAGGATTCCGTCGCCGGCATGATCCGCACCGATGGGCCCGTGATCACTGTGCACGGGGCGTGGGCGCAGAATATCGCTGAGAATGAAATGTTTATCGATTTCATGGGCGACAAGGCCGGCATCCGCCTGCAGTATGGTAAGGACTTCACAGTCTACACAGCAGAACACGGCGCACTGGTGCAGTATAAGCCGGAGTTCAAGATGGAGGACATGTTCCAGAACGAAATCGATGCCTTCATCGACTGCATCGAGACGGGGAAGAAACTGCCTTCCCACATCGATACTGTGATTATCACGGCCAAGATTATGCAAGCCATCTACGATTCAGCTGAGCAGCACAAGGAGATTTCTTTCGCGTAGTTCCCACCAGAAGCAGGAAGGGCAGCACTATCGCTGCCCTTCAGTTTTTCATGGGATCAGTCAAACTCGCAGACAAGCCCATCATAGGCCAGGGTGACTCTCTCGCTCAAACCCCGCCGAACGATCGCCTCCTGCAGCTCAGCTGCACGCAGGGATGGGTGAAAGTGAGTGAGATAAGTGTGGCAGGGCTGCAGCGTCTCCAACTCAGCCAGAATATCATCGACTTTGAGATGGGCTGCTTCCGTGATGAGAACAGAGTCCTCTGAGATCAAACCGGCGATCTCCTGCAGCCCCTTACCGAGATTTCCTGTGTAGACAAAGCGGCGGTTCTTTGCGGTGATGGCAAACGAATAACTCTGATACCGCCACGCTCGTGAAAATGGCTCACCAGCAGCCCTCGCTCTGTAGGGATTTAGGTGTTTATTGAGCTGTGCCTCAAACACCAGATGTTCATTTACGGCGTGGGGCTCCGCTGTGATCCCGTGGATATCCACAGGATAGCCCAGCCATTCGATAGGCAGATAGCAAGCATTCAGAAATGTGGTTAGCGGCTCGATGCCCTCACTCGGGAACAGAATCTGGATGCTTGTTTGCTTTCCAAGGTGCATCGCGGTTTTTAGAACTTGAATTAGGCCAACATGGTGGTCAGCGTGCATGTGACTTACGACAACAGACCGGATCTTGCGGTGGTCAAGCCTTGCGCGGGCCAGAAGTGAGCTGGCTGCATCAGCTGGGTCAATGATGTGCAGTTCTCCGTTTAGTTCCAGGACGATCGTCTGACTGAAGCGATCCTGCACAGGCAAGCCTGATGCAGTTCCGAGAAAGAACACTCTCATAGCCTGCTAACCCAGAGCAGCCGCTCGCCTTCGTGGGCGAAACTGGCGTTGTGGAATATGGCCTTCGCCGATGCAAGCGCTTCCCTGCGCCGCGCTTCTGAGGTGTGGATCAGCTTCAGCAGTCTAACGCCCGCTTCTTTGGCGGTCAGTGCAGCTTCTTTCCCTCCTGAGTGACCTGAGGGATTGTGATCGGGTGCTTGTGCTCCGTAGGACACTTCATGGACAAGCACATCCGCTCCACGACTGAGCTTGATCAGGTCCTGGTTGTACGCAGTATCTCCACTAAAGACAGCCGACGCACCTGTGGGATCATCAAAACGATAGCACAGGCCAGGGACTGGGTGAATGCTCGCACATGTGCTCACCTTTAGAACGCCAAGATTGAAGGTGTCACCAGGGTGAACCGGATGAACTTCTATCTCAGGAACGACATTGGGGTACTGCTCCTCCTTAAGGAATTTGCAGGATAGCTCCACAGTCGCGGCGATTTCCGCGGCGGGTCCCCAAACATGAAGCTTCTTTTCCTTGCTTTCCTGCGGGGAGCGTCCTTTATAATATAATAAATGGGGAAGCCCTGCGTAGTGATCGTGATGGCAGTGGGTGATGAGAAGGTGCTCAACAGACATGGGGTTTAGGCCGAAGCGCTGCATGCCAAAGCTACCCCACCACCCACAATCCAGCATTACATTCTCGTTGATAATACAGCACGCAGTGTCACGATTGGCTTCTGGAATTACGGAAGCAGTTCCAATGAATAGAATGTCCATAGCGTATCCTTTCTGTCTATGTCCGGGCCGCCGGGGACTGAGCGGCCCAGACTTGGTGGTCATGAGTGTACAGCAAGAGGTTATCTAGTGAAACCTCCGCGGCGTGCTTCACGGGTTAACTCTTCAGCAGCCTGCCGTAGTGCCTCTCTTACAGGCTGACCTTCCAGCATAATCCGTATGAGGGCTTCTTGGATGATTGCACTGCCTCGAGGAATGTGCATGTAGGTGGCCTGCGGGACTGCATACGGTAGTTGCTTAACGGCGGTCTCGAAATTCGGGTCTTGCGCGAAGCGCTCTTGCATTACGGGTAGGGCTGCTGAGGATTGACGAAGCGGCATGTAACCGGTCTTCAGGGACAGCCACGCGGCTTGCTCAGTCGATGTCATGAACTTGAGGAACTTCCATGCCGCTTCCTTTTTCTCACTGCTGATATTCTTCATGATCACGAAGCTGTTACCGCCGGTGGCGACGGCCCGCTGCGTTCCCATCGGCACAAATCCAACTCCGTATTCAAACCGGTCTTCTACGGCATTTGCCAAGTTGGTCAGCACACCAGTGGACTGGATCACCATAGCTGCTCTTCCCGTGGTGAAATCAATGCCCGCATCTACTTCACCGCTCCGGAGAACAAAGCGCCCGCCGCTGCCGGGTGCGAAGAACTCGCGGAATCTTTCGATGGCTCCAATAGAGTTCTCATCTGTCGCGAAGTGCCAGTTGTAGTTCTCGTCCGAGATGAGTCCACCGTGGGAGAGGATCATATACTCGAATGACCAGGTGTCGTTGTTGTGGCTGAAACCGTAGATCGGGTTGCTGCTGTCGCCTTGATCCAGATCGTCCAGGATCTTAATCCACTCAGTAAACTCGTCCCAAGTCTCAGGTGCTCTTTGCGGCAGGCCTGCCTGTGCCAAGAGGTCCTTGTTGTAGTACAGCACAGGGGTACTCCGGGCAAAGGGCAGGGCGTACAAACCGCCGCTTACGTATCCATCGGCCAACAGACCTGGGAAGATGTCATCAAGGTCGTAATCCTCGTCAATGTACTCTTCTAGGTTGACCAGCTGGCCGGCAACAGCGAAGGGTACCACGGCTGTAACTTCTAGGTTGACTACATCTGGTACTACACCTGCGGATACAGCTGCGATCAGTTTTTGCTGTGTGTCAAAGTAGTTTCCTTGGTAGTGGGCGGTAACCTTGATTTCTGACTGGCTGGCGTTGAACATATCCACCAATTCCCGTAGCGCTTCACCGGGAGTTCCACCAAGGCCATACCACAGTTCCAGCTCAATCTGGGCAGCCAAGCCGTATTGCCCGACTCCCAATACCAATATGACGACCAGAATACCCAATAACCCTTTCTTCATCATACGCTTCTCCTCCTTAATCGAGATGTCTGCCTTCGTGCTTCCCTACGTCAATCCGCTTGCTTATCCTTTCAACCCTGTATGTGCCACCCCCTCAATGATGTATCGCTGCGCAAATATGAACACGATGATCACCGGCATCAGTACAAAAACAGTGCCTGCCATGAGGACGTTCCATTCTGTCATCCCCTCCTGTACTCTGAGCATAGCCAGGCCGATAGGGAGGGTCCTCATTCTTTCCGAGTTTGTAACAATTAGCGGCCAAAGATAGGCATTCCACTTCCAGAGAAAAGAGAACAAGCCAAACGTGATCATGATGGGGCGGGAGAGCGGCAGCACAACATGCCGCAGGGTGAGGAGATGGCCTGCCCCATCTAGCTTAGCTGCATCTAGTAAATCGATTGGGGTCTGGAGAAAGCTCTGGCGCATGAGGAAGATGCCAAAACCGCTGGCGATGCTGGGCACGATCAGGCCAAGATAACTGTCTATCCAGCGCAGTTTAGAAATGACCCTGTAGTTCGGCAGAATAGAGGCTTCCTGTGGAATCATCATGGTAGATAAGAACACAACGAACACAAGCTGATTCCACCGCGTTGGGATGCACGCAAGGGCATAGGCGGCAAGGACGCAGCACGCCAAGCTCAAACCCACACCTACCACGCTCACAATCACGCTGTTAACGTAGAATTGCCCAAAAGGCGCTGCTTGCCAGGCCTTGACGTAGTTCTCCCATCGCAGCGTCTCCGGAAACCATACTGGGGGAAACACAAAGATTTCCCGGAAACTCTTGAGTGACGTTGTGACCAGCCAGAAAAATGGGGCACCGATGGTTCCCGCAATAATCCACAGCACGGCATGGGCCAGGAACTTGTTCAGGAGTTCTCTGCGGTACTTGGATCGCTTCAGGCGAGCTGTGATGCCAGTCATTAATAGTGCACCCACCTTTCTGAAAGGCGTAACTGCATGATTGTAAGTCCGAGGATAAGCGCCAACAGGTTTACGGCCATAGCCGAGGCATAGCCCATATCAAAATACTGGAATGCCTGCTGATACAAGTAATAAACGTACACGTTCGTACTGTGCAGGGGGCCGCCTTGGGTCATAACGGCGACGGCATCAAAGATTTGGAAGGAATTGATCACAACGGTAATCGTAAGGAAGAACGTAATGGAAGAAAGCAGTGGGAAGGTAATATAGCGAAAGATCTGCAGCGGCGAGGCGCCGTCAATACGCGCCGCTTCATAAAGGCTTTGGGGGATTGACTGGAGGCCCGCCAAATAGATTACGGCATCGTAGCCGACCCCTTTCCAGATGCTCATAAGAATGATGGCCGGCAGAGCCCAGGAGGTACTGCTCAGCCATCCTGGCCCGTTGATCCCGATCAGAGCGAGGAGGCTGTTGAGCAGGCCGAACCCAGGGTCAAAAATCCAGATCCACAGGATAGCGATGGCAGCCGTGGAAGTGAGGCTTGGAGTGAAGATAATCGCTCGATAGATGGATTGTCCGCGGATTTTTGCATTCATGATCAGCGCAATCAGCAGCGACAGCGGCAGGCGAATGAACAGCATAGCGCCTGCAAAGGAGGCCGTGTTGAGAAGTACGCGGCGGTAAATGCGGTCGGTAAAAACACGGACGTAGTTCTCCAGACCGACGAAGTACTTCTGGCCTGTCAGCACATTAGACTCAAATACCGCGTAGTAGAGGTTATAGAACATGGGGTAAAAAGTGAATACACCAAATAGAATCAGAGCCGGAAGTACAAACATCCAGAAGATCAAGCTGTTGCGGAACGACTGCTTCTTTACTCTCCAATTCATCATAGGGGTGACCTCCTCACACGACTACAACCTGAAGTCCCCTCTTTTCGAACTCATACCGCATCTCAGGGCTGATACGGTCGTCAGTGACCAGTGTGTCGATCTCGGAAAGGGGTGTAACGAGCTCAAGGAACTGCTTCCCTACTTTGCTCGCATCCATCACAAGAATGGTGCGCTTGGCGATCCTGATCATTTCCCGCTTGACTTCCGCCATATAGTGGAACCTATCGGTCACGCCGACAGACAAATCTATGCCCAGGGCACCGATGATAGCCTTACTGACTGAGCGAGTGTTCCTGATACTCTGCACGGCGATGGGACCAGAAAGACCGAACATACTGTCTCGCTTGTAGACACTGCCGCCCGTCAGCGTCACATCTGTGCTCTTGGATTTCCCCTGGACCTCATAGGCAATGTTCACGGAGTTGGTCAGGATGCTCACTCCATCTGGCAGGCGCTTTGCCACCTCCAAGACTGTGGAGCCGGCATCAATACAGATCGCTTCACCGGGCGCAACCATGGCAGCGGCAGCTTCCGCGATGCGCTGTTTTTCGGCCAAGAAGGGGATTTCGCGTGGTGGCTGCTGCTCCAGCGGCACGGCACCACCCCAGGTTCGCTTTACCAACCCGGCTGTCTCCAGCTCTGTGAGATCACGACGGATGGTGTGCTGTGAGACACCCAGCCGGACGGAAAGCTCCTTCACATCCCCATAGCCTTGTTCCATGATCAGCGCGAGGATAGCTTTGTGCCGCTCGGCGACATTGTCTAGACGCACGGCTTCTGACAATTGGAAAGCCCCCTTTGGCCACTTGTGTATATGTTTGTGCTCGAATCCGAGCATCATATGTACTAAAACGAGAATACTGTGCACGAACTCAATATACAATAAAATGCGAAGGATGTCAAATAGATCTTAACTGGTTATTTTCGCGGATGTTGCTGCAATGCCCACAATAGCAAAAGCCAGCCGAACCTTATCAAGGCTCGGCTGGCTGCGATTGAAGTCTGCTCAAGACAAGTTCGCCTGGACTACTCCTTAGTAGCCCCTAAGACAATCCCCTGCACGAAGTGCTTCTGAATGAAGGGGAACACCACAATCAAAACGCTCACACCAATGACCACTGCTGCCATGCGGGTATTAGCCAGCACCACATCAGTGCCGCTTGTGGCATCGCTCAGCATGGACACTTCCCGAAGTGCGATCTGGATGGTGGTTTTCGCTTTGTTGGTAATGTAAAGCAGCGGCTCCCTAAACTGATTCCACCGACCAACGATCTGGAAGAGGCCCACGGCCGCAAGGCCCGGTTTGCTCACAGGCAGAAACACCCGAGCAAAGATGGTGAAATCGCCGGCACCGTCCAGGCGGGCTGCTTCCAAGAGCGATAAGGGTACGCTGCGGAAGTAGTTGAACAGCAGCAGAACGGTAAAGCCCGAAGCCATCCCCGCCACGATGAGCGATGTATAGGTGTTAAGCAGGCCCAGCTGCCGGTTCACGATATACAAAGGCACCATGATCGCTTCTCCTGGCACTGTCATGGTGAGCAGCATCAGCCAGATAATGGGCTTGCGCAGAGGAAACTCTCGGTGGAGCAGGCAGTAGGCGGCCATGGAACAAACGGTCATGTGCAGAAACGATCCGATGGCTGTCACATAGACACTGTTCATAAACGGACGCCAAAACTGCAGTTTGCGCCAAGCTGTCTGGTAGCCAATGGTGCTGAACTCCTTAGGCCAGAGGTGGATTCCAGGCTGGACTGCTGCGAGATTGCTGGAAAACGACAGAGCGAGGGCGTTCAGGAGAGGCACCACTGTAACGAGGATTAGAATGACCATGACACAGCACAAAATCCAATCTGCGATGGTAAGTTTAGTGCGCATGCGGGTCCCTCCTTACGCCAAGTCTGTCTGGTCCACCCGCATGGCCCGACGCAGGAAGCCAACGGTAAACAGACCTACCAGTGCAACTAGGAATGAGGCTGCTGTGGCATGGCCAAGCCTAAACTGGACCATACCCAGATCATACACATAGGTCATCAGTACGTTGATGGTGCGGGTGGTGGCCGCATTACGGAGAATGAAGACCTGGTCGAAAATGCGCAGTGCGCCGACGGCAGAGAGCATAAATACCACTCCGACTGTTGGCAGGAGGAGGGGTACGGTAAGCTTCGTGATCTTCTGCCAGCGGCTGGCGCCGTCCACCGTGGCCGCTTCGTAGATCTGGGGGTCGAGGGAACTTAAGGCCGCGTAATAAATGACCGCGTTATAGCCCGTGCCCTTCCAGGAGTTGAGGAGGATGAGCGTGGGCCTGATCCAGCTCGTGTCTGCTAAGAAGTGGATTGGCCGTGCTCCGAACAGTTTGAGGAGCTCATTCACTAGGCCCCTGTCGGGAGACAGGACTTGAATCCAGATTCCTCCCACTACCACCCATGAGAAGAGGTGGGGCGTATAGATAACGGTTTGGGTTAGTTTGCGCAGAGAGGCGAAGGGAACCTCGTGGAGAGCAATCGCAACAACAAAGGGGACGATAACTCCTAGGGCGATCATACCGCCGCTTAAGACCAGGGTATTAGTGAGCGCCTGCCAAAATGTACGGTCCTTCAGCACTTCCCGATAGTTCGCCAACCCTACGTAGTCTCCGCCACCCAAGAGTCTGGGCTTTTGAGTGCTGGTGTGCACTCCTTGGATAATCGGATAGATGGAAAAAACCAAAAAATAAGCGATGGTTGGGATCGCCATCAAGTACAGCTGAGCGTATTTGCGAAGCCGCAGCTTGCCCATGCGGCATCCTCCTCTCAAGAATCCATGGAGAGTGGTGCGCCGCCCAAGGTGAGCGGAGAGGCGGCGCACCCGACCTAATGGTTTAGTAGTCGATCAACCCTGCATCCAGGAGTTCTTGGCGCATCTGGCGCACGGCGTCGGCTACGGGCATCTTGCCGGTGATAGCCATAAAGGCATACTGGTTCACAATGGGTTCTGCTCTTGGCCAGTCAGCTGTGGAGATCTCAAGCGTGGCGTACTTATTGATGATCTCCTCTGCTTCCTTCACGCCAGGCAGATCACCGAATGGGTTAACGACGTTCTTGTTGTACCAGCGCGGTACACCGTGGTCCATGTTGTGCAGCTTGCCGATTTCCGTCAGCTCCAAGGTGCCGTCCGGATGCTCGATGTAGTCATGGCCCTTAACACCGAGCGAACCCATGCGGATACCGGCCTCGGTATGCCAGAACTCCAAGAACTTCTTGGCACCTTCTGGGTTCTGAGCATTGATCGGGATGGCCCAGATGCTGGGGTCACCACGGCGGAGCATGCGTTCGCCGTTGGGTCCGACAGGACCAGCGATTCCCATCGCCCTAAACTCGGTATTGGGATCTTCGTTCAGGCGGGTATTGTTGTACAGGCCAACCCACATATCCCAGTAGGTGTTCATGCCAAGGCGGTCCGCCAGGAAGAGGTTCCGCATATCTGCGGTGGTATTGGTGACGAAGTTAGGATCGAGAATACCCTCGTCGTACAGCCTCTTCAGCCACTCGTAGCCGGGGATGGCAGCATCGCTGGCGTAGGGAATGGTGCGGCGGCCATCCTCATCGATAACGTAGCGCTGCTTCACACCGAAGGCACCCATGAAGGGTTGGATATCATACAGACCAGCGGTGCTCAGGCCATAGGTATCATCGATGCCGTTGCCGTCGGGATCCTGTTCCTTGAAGGCCTTCAGGACATTATAGAAGTCATCGAGGGTCTCAGGAATGTCCAGACCAAGTTTCTCCAACCAGTCGGCCCGGATAACAGGCATGGTGCCGCCTTCATACTTGTTGAACACCGAATAAATCTCCCCATCTGGATAGCGGAGCATTTCCCACTCTTCGGTGGGGATGACATCCGGATCAGACAGGATCGGCGAATTCTTGATAAAGTCGGTCAGCGGCATCAGGGCTCCTTCAGCCACTAAGACGTCCATAAATGGTGTGTTGAGGTAAATCAAGTCAAAGCGCTCGCCAGCCCGCAGGGCGGTCTGGAGGAAGTCATCGCCGGATGGGCGGATCCATTCCACTTCGATGCCAAGGTGTTCGCTGACTTCCTTGGCGAAGAGTTCCACTTCTTCTGGATCCTTACCGCCGGAAATGCTGCTCACGATCCGGAGTTTTGCGGCGCTAGCCACAGGTGCCACAACGACTACTACTGCCAAAACGAGGCAGAGCCAGAGGATAATCCGATTGCGCATACAAAATTACCTCCTTAGTTTTAGTCATCCCTCAAGACGAGAAACTAACCAGCGCAGCCTTGAGCTATCACCCCCTAAACTCGCTGATGTATTCATGAGGATAGGCGAAGAAGTGTTCCTGCACCAAGATTGAGGCGCCTTTTGCCACCATGTTATCTGCTGATGGAGAGAAACGCAGTGTAACGCTTTCCTGCAGCAGTGGGTGGACAACTTCCTGCAGCCCTTGGTGGAGCCTTTTCTCTAGATACTTATCTAAATGGGCTATTTCTCCGCCCATAATCACACATTCCGGGTCAAAAATGTTGACTAGATTGCCAATGTGCACCGCCGCGGTGCTGGCGTAATCGTTCAAGACCTGCTCTAGGGCGGAACTGCCTGCTGCAAGTCTTTCGCTGAGCTGTTCTACGGAATGGATCGGGTATCCGCAGGCCTGCGAGGCTTTTGCCAAGAGAACAGGGATGGCCAGCTCGGTTTCAAGGCAGCCGCGTTTGCCGCACAGGCACTGCCGGCCGTTGGGATTAGCCATGATGTGGCCGAATTCTCCCGCCATACCTTTATGTCCCCGCAGGGGCTGTCCAGCGCAGAAGATGCCAGCTCCGATTCCTTCCCCCACCATGATGTAGATGAAGTCTTTCAAATCGTCAGCTACTCCAAACCATTTCTCATACAGTGCTGCCACATCCGCGTCATTGCCCACAAAAATGGGTACGTTGATCTCCTGGGAAAGCGCCTTTTGGAGGTCTAAAGTGTACCAGCCTGACCGCTGCACGGCCCCCACAATGACCCGCCAGCGGCTGCTGAGGGGCAGGGGGTGAGCGATACCTATCCCAATCACCTCAAACTCCTGCATCATCTCCGTGGCCGTGCGGGTGAGGATATCCAGCAGGTTTGGAGCAGAAAACTCTTCGTTCTCGGTACTGAGGGGCAGCCGAACAGTCTTGAGGGCATTTCCCTTCAGATCCGTGACCATGAACTCGATCCTGGTACGGGCCAGGTCAATCCCGAGGATGCGCAGGCTGTCCTGATTTAGCTTCAGCATCACAGGACGGCGGCCAACGCCGGACTTAGCTTTGTAGCTTTCATAGACCAAGTTGGCATTGATAAGTGAGTCCACGATTTCAGTGACAACTGGTTTGCTCAGTCCGCTTAAACGGGCCAACTCTGATCGAGAAATGGGTCCATGGTTCCGTACAAGCGAAAGTAAGGCAGCGCGATTGTGTTCCCGATTGTCCTGCGAGTTCATTCCATAGCGGCGCATAGTTCCAGTCCTTTGTTAGTTATCCTAACTTACTTACTGGAATCATTCTCCGCATTGATTAAAGATCCTCCTGTTTATTTCGCAATCGGGAATAGAAATTTAAGAACTGGATGGGTAGTGCCGCAAAGCTTAGCAAATTCTGGGAAGGATTTTTCAGCTCATACAGCGAACAATAATGCATATCATTAGCATGGAGGTGTTGCAGTTGGCGGTGAAACTGGCTGTAATTTACTACAGCTCCACGGGGACGAATTACAAACTGGCGAAAAAGGCTGCTGAAACAGCTGAAGCGCTGGGCGCCGAGGTAAAGCTGCTTAAGGTGCGAGAAACAGCTCCCCAGGCTGCTGTAGAATCCAGCCCGGCCTGGAAAGCTCATGCGGAGGCAACGGCACACATTCCCGAGGCGTCGCCCGATGATATTGTGTGGGCCGATGCCATCATTTTCAGCACACCTACCAGATTTGGAGTCGCCTCATCCCAGATGCGGGCGTTCATCGACACGCTCGGCCCCATTTGGGCCAAGGGGCACACAGTAAATAAAGTAGTCAGCGCTATGACTTCCGCACAGAACCCCCACGGTGGGCAGGAAGCGACCATCCTTTCTCTGTATACGACCATGTACCACTGGGGTGCTATCGTGGTGACACCTGGGTACACTGACAACTCGATCTTTGCTGCTGGAGGCAATCCCTACGGTACATCAGTGAGCGTCGACCAACAGGGCAACATGGTGGAAGACGTGTTTGCGGCAGTGGAACATCAGACGAAACGAGTCCTGCAAGTAGCAGAATGGGTTGTGGCAGGTAGGAACCAGTCTATGTGAGTAAAACATCTTTCCCCCGAGAAGCTGTCCGTTAAGGGCAGCTTTTCCTTTTCTAGGGAATAATCTGTAATGTATAATCGGTGAAGGGGGTGGCGTAATGGCAGTTAGAACGGTGGAGTTGTTCGATCTTAGTGAATGCCCTGTGCCGTGGGCTTTTGAGGAGAAACAGTATCCGTGGGAAGTGCTGCCGGAAATCGGCCGGCTGGTTAGGGAGCTTGCTGCAGAGCTCAGCCATGATTATACGCAGGCATCAGAGCATGTCTGGGTAGGCAGGGGCACTGTTATTGCCCCAAACGTGGTTTTGGTAGGCCCAGCTGTGATCGGTCCAAACTGCGAGCTAAGACCTGGTGCTTATATCCGTGAGAATGTGATTGTCGGCGAGGGCGTTGTGATTGGTAATTCCACAGAACTGAAGAACGCTATTCTGTTCAACGGCGTGCAGGTTCCCCATTTCAACTACGTAGGTGATTCTATCCTTGGGGCGGGGGCGCATCTGGGAGCGGGGGCAATCTGCTCAAATTTCAAGTCCACTAAGGATCATATCAAAGTGCGGACTGCACACGAAGTGATTAACACTGGGCTGCGCAAATTTGGAGCGCTCCTTGGCGACCGGGCAGAAGTGGGCTGCGGCGCTGTCCTTAACCCTGGGACTGTGGTGGGTCGCGACAGCATAATCTATCCCCTGTGCTCTGTGCGGGGAGTTGTGCCAGCCCGGAGTATCATGAAGTCTGCTGGCTGCGTTGTTCCGCGCCTGGAGGCTTAAACAGTCTCCACAGCAACGCTTTCCTCCCCTAGTTCATCCCAAATCCTGGCGAACTTGTCCTGAACCGCCAGAAAGGCATCCACGATTTCGGGATCGAAGTGCGTGCCGCTGCCCTTGCAGATGATCTGCACGGCCGTTTCATGGCAGTATCGTTTCTTGTAAGGCCGCTGGCTGCGCAGGGAATCATACACATCACAGACGGCGGCAATTCTAGCGCTTAATGGGATCTCTTCTCCCTTCAGCCTCTTGGGATAGCCAGAACCATCGAACTTCTCATGGTGAGCGGCAACAATCTCCCGAGCTGTGCGGAGAAAGCTTAAAACCGCTTCAGACGTCGTTTGGGCATGGCGGCAGATCGAATCTAGAATCTGCTCGCCGTAGACAGGGTGCCTTTTGATGGCCTCCCATTCATGGGGCTCAAGCTTATCTGGTTTCATGAGCACTGCATCGGGGATCGCCACTTTGCCGATATCGTGGAGTCCAATTGTGTCCACAATATTGCGGTGCAGGGCAGGATCCACCTGAAGATAGGTGCAGAGCACATCAGCATAGGCACCTAAGCGGCGCGAATGATAGCCAGTGAACTGCTGATCACGCATTTCGGCAAGGTCCACTAAAGCTCCCACTGCCGCATGCTGGACGCGGGTGAGCTCCACTGTTTCGTGGTAGAGTTTATCTGCCCGACGGCGCAGGTAATCCACCACCGCAGACGTCCACAGCGAGACAGCGGCAAACATGATCAGGCGGATCACCCAGGCTGAGGCGAGCTGAGGGACCATCGCGACTGTGTCCCGGGGAATCATCCAGCCCGAAAGGAGAATACCGCTGGCTAAAGCGATCACGAGGGATGCCTGCCAGTTTACGGCCAGAGCAGCCAGGATAATTGGTAGGTAGAACAGGTGGGTCCACGCATTGTGGGTGCCGCCTGTAACCCAAACCAGGACATAGAGAACCGGTAGAACTGCGGTGCAGCCGATCAGTATCCAGAAACGCTTGGGCCGAACGTCCATGGTGACCCTCCCATCCCGGCGCCTGCTTTATATGCTGCGCTGATTAGTTTCTATGGGTAGACATCTATTTCGTGAGCTGTGCAGAGTATTCCTGCAGGAACTGACGGAATCTTCCCAGATTACATGAATCATGGAAAAACACCTGCGCTAGCTGGGCACTGCCGCCCCCTTTGCCTCCCAATGGAAGGGCATGTTCTTTGATCAACTTTCCGCAGTGCGGTTCTTCCCCCAAACTCTGGGCAATGACCAGCCGGCTGCCTGCTTCGATCGCGGCGAAATATGGCCCCTGGGCAGTGATGTGGCGCGCTAGGGCCTGCGCTTCCTCTACCGAATTTCCCCCCAGAACATGATAGATAAACCTGTGCTGAGCTGCAGCTGTGAGTTCCTTGGCCTGATACTGCCAGAGTCTGCTCTGCACTTCGGCCAGCTGCGCTTCCAGATCCCGCCGGAGCTCAAGGTCGGCTTTGACCTTGGCGGCCAGTTCTGGAACGGCTGTAGACAGCAGCGCGCTGACTTCCACGATGAGTCTGTGCTTTTCGCCGTAGTCAGAGAGGGCCCGCTTGCCGCAGAGGAAGTACACCCTCGTCATCCCTTTATACTTCTCCGCTTTCATAATCTTTAGAATCCCAATCTGACCGGTGCTTCTAAGATGCGTCCCACCGCAGGGGGAGTAGTCGTATCCGGCAATCTCCACGATCCGGATGTCTGAGGACACGGTAGGAGCTTTCCGGAGAGGAAGCTTGGCTGCTTCCTCAGGCGAAGTCAGGTGAATTACCACCGGCAGATCCTCGTAGATCAGCTCATTGACCTTTTGTTCTACCGCGCCGAGCACATCCTCGTCCATTTCGGCCGCGGTGATATCAATGGTGGTGTAGTTTTCCCCCAGGTGAAAGCCTCTTGTTTCCCAACCGTACGTATTGGCAAATACTGCCGACAAAAGGTGCTGTCCCGTGTGGTGCTGCATGTAGTAAAACCGCCTCCCCCAGTCGAGGCGGAGCTCGACGGGACCTTGGGTGAGCGGTCTATCTACCACATGCACTGCTTGTCCAGCCTCTTCGAATACGTCGAGGACCCGTGCGCCATCAATCCAGCCCGTATCGTGAGGCTGGCCGCCGCCGGTGGGGTAGAAGATCGTATCCTTGAGGACAACGTGATATTGCCCGGCCACAGACTTGACAGCTTCTACTTCTGTCTGGAACTCAGTGAGGAACGGATCGGTGTAATAGGTGTATTTCAGCATAGGTACCTCCTTAAGCAGCGGGTGGTGCAGTAAGCGTGTGCTTCTCTGACTTAGCCAATCCTAATCCTACAAACAACAAGGGAGCACCGCAGGCGGTCCAAAATCCCAATATGGTATAGCGCAGGAGATCGCCCGTGGTGCCGGGCAGCTGGTTAGTGATGGGCTTGAGCAGGAACCTGAGGCCGAACAGGCCTGCGATGCCTAAGAGAAGTTTTAGCGCATTCTGCGTAAGAGTGCCTTTGGGGGAGAAGTCCACCGTGCCCACTTCTACAGCATAGCCCAGCAGGGCTCCCAGCATGAAGCCTACGGTCACGGGTCCATCGCCGGTGGGGTGAATGAGGTACAGCGCCAGCGCAGCCGCCAGACCTCCCCAGAACCAAGTCTTGAGGGGCATGTTCTGGGGAATCCTGGCCTGCACCACCTGATACCCTCCCAGAAGCAGCGCTCCCACCGCGATTCCCACCAGGATATCAATGGGATAGTGCACACCCAGGTAGATGCGGGAGAAGCTGATTAAGGCGATCAGGACCGCTGCTCCAGCCCACGCCCAGCCTTTTCTGAGATGGAGGGCTAAAAACCCCCAGAAGGTGGTACTGCCTTGGGCGTGGCCGCTGGGGAAGGAGTAGCCCTCCTGCACTGTCAACCGCAGCTCTTCGGGAGGGCGGGGAACAGCAAAGAGGTACTTCAGGGCTGAGTTAATGTAAGCGGAAAAGGCAAAGAAGGCCGCAAACCGAATACCAAAGCGCTTATTGATCAGCCAGTACACAATGGGCAGGGCCACCATATAGTACTCCACTGAACCCAGAGCAGTAATTCCCAGAAACACATTGGTCAGCCACGGCTGGGCGAACTGCCGAACCCACAGAATGAAACTTGTGTCAGCCACGCTAATCCCTCCAATGTTTTTCCCAGGCAGGAGTTGCCAAGGGCAAAATTGTAGATAGGAACTAGCGAATACTTCGGATTAGATCGGGGAAACTCCTTTCCCAATGGAGGTAGAAAATGGAACTCTATGCTCGAGCAAGACAGCTAGTGGAAGAGTTTGGTGGACAGCGCTATCGCTTTGGGTCAGGAGCCCTGATGGCGGCTGCGCCTTGGGCACGGGAGTTTGGGAGAAAAGCACTAGTTGTGGGAAACAGGCGCCACCTCGAGCCCGTCTTCGACCTGATCATTTTCCAACTGCAGCAGCTGGGCGTGGAAGTCGCCGGCGGTGAACCGATTCCTGGAGCAGGAGCCAACACGCCTGCGCCAGATGTGGCCCGGATCCGCGACGCGATTTGCGAGCACAATCCAGATGTGGTAATTGCCGTAGGAGGCGGCAGCACCATTGATGGGGTGAAGGCTGCGGCTGCCTGGTCTGTGCTGGGCGGGGAGCTGGCTGGTTATTTCGGCACAGGTGAGGTTTCCAAGGCGCTGAAGGCATCCGGCAGAGAGATGCTGCCCCTGATCGCGGTGCAGACCGCCGCGGGGTCTGGAGCCCACCTCACGAAATATGCCAACGTTACTTTCCCAGATGCAGGGCAGAAAAAGCTCATGGTGGACGAAGCTTTGGTGCCCGCGCGGGCGGTGTTTGACTACAGCGTGACAAAGACTGTGCCTGTGAACGTGAGCCTCGATGGGGCCTTAGATGGCATGAGCCACCTTTTGGAAGTCTTCTTTGGCGTGGGTGAAGCTGCAAGAGATCGAGCAGCAGAGCTGGTGGAAGCGGGCCTGCCTTTGATTTTGCGGGCCGCTCCCCGCCTGGTCGCGGATCCAAGTGACAATCAGGTTCGGGAGGAGCTTGGCCTTGCCACCGATCTCGGTGCCTACGCCATCATGATCGGGGGGACAAATGGACCCCACCTCACCAGCTTTTCCCTGGTGAACTTGGCGAGCCACGGCCGGGCCTGCGCCATCTTGGGGCCGTACTATGCTGCATTCTTCGCACCTGCGATCACTACCCAGCTGCAGCTTGTGGGTGAGATCCTAGCGCGGCATGGGCATCTTGAACCCGCTGGGCTGGGCCTGACAGGGCGGGAGTTGGGCCTGGCGGTGGCCGAGGGGATGCTCAGCTTCCTCAAGTCCTTGGGGTATCCCACGAGCCTGGGAGAACTGCCGGGCTTTGACTCCGCATATATTGAGCAAGCTCTGCAGGCGGCGGCAGATCCACAGCTTGCCATGAAGCTGCAGAACATGCCCATTCCGTTCACTCCTGAAGATATCGAAACGTACATGCGCCCTCTGCTAGAAGCAGCAGTCCGCGGCGATCTAGGGCTGGTACCCCACTGATCCCGCGGACCTGCGTGGTTATTCAAAAATCTTCTGAGCTCGCTTGAGCTTCAGCATGCGGCGGCCGTAGAAGGTGACCGGGACCGCCGCTAGGGCCGCAGCGAACAGATTCAGCCAACCAACCTTGAGTTCAGTGCCGAAGACGTACATGAGGCCTACGCCTAGGTTGATGGCTCCCACAGCGCCGATCATGAGGCAGATCTGGCCGTAGTGGCGGATCCTCGACTCCCGGTCTGAGTAGAGCTCAAACGGGCCATCTGCGGTCTTTTTGCGGAAGTAGACCCAGCGGATATAGCTGCCTACCATCTCTACGCCTACCTCTTCCAAGAACCGGATGTAGGCCTGGCTTTCGAGGTGAGAGGGGATGTTTTCCAGGAGCTGAATGCGGTAGGTGTATTCGCCCGGCTCCCCTTCCTCAAAAGTGTAGCGAGGAAACGAATAGTGCACAAGCTGAAGACCCTTGGCTGACATGTCGTTCAGCCATTTTTCTTCCTTCTCGTAATCCATAAACAGCTTCATGATGCTGTGGCGCATCAGTTCACCCCTCCCAAAATGCGCTGCCCGTTGTGGAGCAGCTCCTCTAGGCGCTTGATTTCCTGGTTCAATATTTGCTTTCCTTGCTCAGTAATGCAGTATTCCTTGCGAGTTTTGTCCCCACTGTGATCCACAGCGCTGATCCAGCCCCGTTCTAGGAGGCTGTTCAGAGCGCCGTAGAGCGTTCCCGGGGCGAGAATGACGCGCCCGCCTGTCATCTCCTTCACCAGCTGCATGATGCCGTAGCCGTGCAGAGGGCTGTGCAGGGCGAGCAAAATGTAGTATACGCCTTCCGTTAGTGCAGAATAGCCTTGTTCCTCAGGCATGGCTGACTCCTTTCTTTATTATCGAACCACGATATATCGTGTGACGATATAAATATATCGCCTGTCGATATAACTGTCAACGATATATTGCTGTTTATTTTGTTAGAAAAGAGAAAAACCGTGGGACTCTCTGTGGTACTGACGAAGCGGAGTACTTGGGGCTATTCGCGCCTTGGCGGAGGAACGGAATATGATGGTGACAAGTGAAATCTCACAGGAGGCGTAACGTAAATGGTGTCGTATGGATTTGCCGCTGTTGCTTCCCTACTTGCCTTTGCCCTTGCCGCATGCCTCAGCTCCTGGGTGCGGCAGCAGCCGCCGGGAGGCAAGGAAGTTAACCGGATCGGAGGACTGATTGCACAGGGTGCCAGGACTTTTCTGAGGCGAGAATACACCTTGCTGGGATGGTTTGTCCTCGGCGCTAGTATCCTGATCATTCTGTTTCTGCCTCGGCCTTTCTGGCAAGGCAGCATAAAGGACAATCTCTGGCTGGCCGCGGCCTATATTGCCGGCGCAGTCTTTTCAGGATTTGCAGGTTATGTGGGCATGGCGGTGGCAACAATGGCCAATACCCGGACCGCTGAGGCTGCTACTAAGGGCAAGGTTCCGGCCTTCTTAACTGGTTTTCGCGGTGGGGCCGTAATGGGCATGGCAGTCGTGGGTGCAAGCTTGCTTGGCGTCACCGGAGTAACCTTCCTCACCAAAGATCCCACAATTACACTAGGCTTCAGCCTTGGGGCTTCGTCCTTGGCATTGTTTGCCAAGGCAGGAGGCGGCATCTTCACGAAAACGGCGGACATCGCGGCTGACCTCGTGGGAAAAGTTGAGCTGGACATTCCGGAAGACGACCCCCGCAATCCAGCGGTTATCGCTGACAACGTCGGAGATAACGTCGGCGACGTGGCCGGTATGGGTGCGGACCTGTTTGACTCCCATGTTGCTTCGCTCTCTGCGGCGTTGGTCTTAGCTGCTTCTCTTGACGGTGGTTTGGGCAAGAACGTTGCCATGGTGTTTGCCTTTGCCGCAGCGGGCTTAGTGGCATCAGTAGTTGGAGTAATGGCCGCCCGGCTCAAAGAAAACGGTGATCCCACCACTGCTTTAAACAACTCTACCTATACAACTACCGGTCTGTATGTAGTATTGAGTGCAGTTATCACGATTATTGGCGGTTTTAACTGGCTGTACTGGGGTGCCACGATGGTTGGTCTGTTGGTCGGCACTATTATCGGAATCTCCTCTAACTATTTCACCAACGACAGGCGTAAGCCCGTGGAACAAGTAGCCAGAGTGTCCCAGTCTGGTCCTGCCTTTACCATCATTTCTGGGATCAGCTACGGTTTGGCCAGCGTGTTCCCGGCGCTGGTAGGTATTGGCGTGGCAGCGCTCTTGTCTTTTTCATTGACTAACGGCATCGTGCCAGAAACGATCACTGATGCTCTGTTCGGGATAGCCATGGCCGCTGTCGGCATGCTCTCCATCGTGGGCATGGTGATTTCCAACGACGCGTATGGGCCGATTGTAGATAACGCCAGAGGCTTGGTGGAAATGGCCAACCTAGGCGATAGGGCCCTGGATATTACGGATGAGCTTGACAGTGCTGGTAATACTGTGAAGGCCATCACGAAAGGCTTTGCCATCGGCGCAGCAGGCCTTACCGTCATCTCCCTACTCGGCGCGTTCATGGCAGAAGCCAACGACGTACTGGGCGCTCATGCCATGGCGCTGATTAAGGGCTTTGATGTGATGAATCCGCGAGTCTTCTTCGGACTCTTGGTGGGTTCAGCAGTGCCAGCTGTATTCTCTGCTATGCTCATGCTGGGCGTGAACCGGAACGCCGAGCGGCTGGTGGATGAGATTCACCGCCAGTTCAAGCAGATTAAGGGCCTGAAGGAGGGTAAGGCTGATCCGGAATATGACCGCTGCATCACCATTGCCACTGAAGGGGCGCTGAAAGAGCTAATTCCTGCCGGCGCGATGGCGATTGCTGTAACCTTCGCGGTGGGATTCATCGGCGGCATCCCCGCGGTAGGCGGGTTCCTGGCGGGCAATATTGTCTCGGGGCTGCTCTTGGCGCTCTTCATGAGCAACGCTGGCGGTCTGTGGGACAACGCCAAGAAGCTAGTTGAGTCAGGCAGCTTTGGTGGTAAGGGTTCCGCCGCCCATAAGGCTGCTGTGATCGGCGATACTGTCGGCGATCCGTGCAAAGACACGGCTGGGCCTTCCATCAACACCCAGATCACGGTCGTGTCCCTCGTAGCTTCGCTGGCTGTGGGGCTATTCGCTCTGTTTTCACTGTTCTAAGGTAGTACGGCAGGTGTAAGAAAGCCCCGGGCGCAGTGTCCCGGGGCTTTTCCGCGGCTAGAAGCTTTTGTCCAGTTCTGCGATGAGCGATCCGACATAGGCCACAGCCTCTTTGATGGGCTCGGGTTTTTCCATATCCACACCGGCCAGCTTGATGAGCTCTAATGGCCGCAAGGTGCCGCCGGCCCTCAGAGCGTCGAGCCAGCGTTCCACTGCGGGCTGACCTTCCTCTTGAATATGTTTGGCACAGACGGTGGAAACAGTGAGCCCGGCCGAGTAAGTATAGGGGTAGAGGCCCATGTAGTAGTGGGGCTGGCGCATCCACGTAAGGGTGGCTCCTTCATCGATCACGACGTCCTCACCCCAGAATTCCTGCAGGACACTGCCCTTTAGGTCGCACAGCAGATTGGCCGTAATGGGCTGGCCCTGCTCTGCCATGCGGTAAACCCGCCGCTGCAGCTCCGCCTCGAGCATGTGGGTAACGTAGTTGTGGTAGTAAGTCTCAAGGCTCTGCAGGATCACCCAGCGCCGCATCCGGGAATCAGCCGCCCGAGAGATGAGGTGCTGGGCCAGGAGCCGCTCGTGCATGGTGGAAGGAGCCTCCACGAAATACGTCGAGGGGCGTGTGTTGGTAAAGGTCTGGTGGCTGCCTGCAAGGGCAAAGTGCCCAGCGTGTCCCAGCTCATGGGCCAGGGTAAAGGCACTGCGCATGTGATCTGCCCACGTGACGAGAATAAAGGGATGGACGCCGTAAGGACTGGAACAGAATGCACCCGTAGACTTACCGATGTTATCGGCGCGGTCCACCCACCGGTCCGTGAGGGCTCTGCGCATGATCTCCACATATTCGTCGCCCAGCACCGCCAGGGCTTCTAGGATTGTCCTGCCTGCCTCTTCATAAGTGGTGGACGGCTGGAAGTCTGGATCGAGAGGTGCCTTCAGATCGCAGAACCGCATCTCATCTAGGCCCAAAACCCTCTTCTTGAGGCGCGCCAAGCGCCGCATGTGGGGAGCAAGCTCTTTCTGGATGATATCGTGGAGATTGTGGTACATTTCGAGGGTAACATGCTGCCGCTGCAGGAGCATCTCAAATACCGAATCATAGCCGCGCTGCCGCGCCAAAATGACCTGCTTTTTCACCTCGGCACCGTAGGTGGAGGCGTAGGTATGCTTATACTGCAGCAGAGTGCGGGTAAACGAGGCAAAAGCGTTCCGCCGCAGCTCGGTATCTGGTGAGCTCTCGTACTTCTCCTCAAAGAGCGCGAAGGAATTGGGCAGCGAGCGCCCGTGTCCATCTTCTATGGGAGCGAACTGCATATCCGCGGCTTTGGACGTCTGGTAAATGATATACGGTGCGTCCAGCACTTCGCCCAGGGCGGCCAAAGTCTCTTCTGTCTGCGGATGCAGCCGGTAGGGTTTGGTCTCCAACAAATCCCGGAGGAACTTCCTAAAGACCGCGAGGCCAGGATTTGTTTCCAGGTAGCCTTCCAGCTGTTCTTCTGGGAGCTCGAGAATCTCTGATTCCACAAAGGACAGTGCCGCCTGGACCTTGGCGAAGAGGGCACCTGCTTTTTGGCGCCGTTCCTGATTGGCCGCATCGGTGCCATCCGCTTCCAGATGCAGGCTGGCGTAAGTATAGACCCGCACCAGGCGGATATATAGTTTTTCCCAGGCTGCGAGGCAGTCGAGGAGGACCTGGGAACCCTCTCCGAGGCGGTTCTTATAGTGTGTGACGGTGACAATATCGCGTTCAACTGCCTGCAGCTCTTGCTCCCAGTCCTGGGGAGTGGGGAACAAGTCTTCCAGGCGCCAGGTTTCTTCCACGGGAACTTGGGCTCTAGTCAGGCGGGTCGGTAATTGTGTGGACATGGGTACCACCTTTCTTCCAGGATTTGCATCAGTGTTTATTCCATAATTCTTCTTCCCAGTTCCGAGTCCTTTTTTGTGGATCATCTCAACTGCAATCCGGCGCACAGGGCGGAAGGAGTTTTCTAAGGCATGCCGAAAAATAGAGGTGAAACAAAACTATACAGGAGGTCGTGGCATGGCAAAAAGATTTAGTTTCTTATTGGTCGTCGCGTTAGTATTCAGCCTACTCACCGGTGCCGCCTTTGCTGAGCAAGTCCGGGTTGGCTTGGTCCTTTCAGAGGGTGGGCTGGGTGACCAATCCTTTAACGATGCAGCGTTCCGCGGGCTTTTGCGGGCCAGAGATGAACTTGGGATTTACTTCAGCTATGTAGAACCCTTTGATATCTCCGAAATGGAAGACCATCAGCGCTTCTTTGCTGATGCCGGCATGGATCTGGTCATCGCGATTGGTTTCACCCATGAAAGTGCGATGTACTCTGTAGCCCCAGACTATCCAGACACAAAGTTTGCGATTGTTGATACAGTTGTAGATCTGCCCAACGTTGCTTCCCTTGTATTCGAGGAGCATGAGGGTTCATTCCTCGTAGGTGTGGTTGCCGGTCTCATGACCAAGAGCAACAAGATCGGTTTTGTGGGCGGCATGGAAGTACCCCTCATCCGTAAGTTCCAAGTGGGCTTCGAAGAGGGCGTCCGCTATGTGAATCCGAATGCAGAGGTATTTGTGGGCTATGTAGGCGACTTCAACGACCCAGGCCGCGGCAAAGAAATGGCGATCAGCCAGTATGAGCGCGGTGCGGACGTTGTTTATCATGCTGCGGGCGGTACCGGCTTGGGTGTGATTGAAGCAGCAGCTGACAATGGTTTCTATGCCATCGGCGTAGACTCTGATCAAGACCACCTGGCTCCTGGAACGGTCTTGACCAGCATGGTGAAACGCGTCGACCTGGCCGTGTTCGAAACCATTAAGGACGTGGTGGAAGGCAAGTTTGCGGCTGGCGTGCGCAGCTTTGGCGTTGTTGACGGCGGTGTAGGAACCAGCGAGTTCAACTTCACCAAGCACATTGTACCTGAATCCGTACGGCAGAAGGTAGAAGAAGCCAGACAGAAGATCATCTCTGGCGAGATTGTGGTCACTGACCCAACGAAATAGCTCAGGCGCTAAGCAGTAGAACTTGAAAGGGATAAGGGGAGCAGTCACTGCTCCCTTTTTTCCCGATATAGGAGGCTTACCCATGGCAACCGTCCTGGAAATGAAGGGGATCACTAAACAGTTCCCCGGGGTGCTTGCTAACGACAACATTTCCTTGGATGTGGAAGAAGGGGAAATCCATGCGCTAGTGGGTGAGAACGGCTCAGGTAAATCTACCTTGATGAGCATATTGTACGGGATCTACCGGGCAGATGCCGGCGAGATCTATGTGCGCGGTAAGAAGGTGGAGATCACCGAACCTCGTGATGCCATCAACCTCAAGATTGGTATGGTGTTCCAGCACTTTATGCTGGTGGAGCCCCTCACTGTGGCGGAGAACATCGTCTTAGGTTCCGAGCTGAGGCGTGGACCGTTCCTCGATTACGATCAGGCTGTGCGGGAAGTGGAACGGCTGTCCGAGAGCTATGGGCTGAAGATCGATCCCCACGCCAAGATCCAAGACATATCTGTCGGCCTGCAGCAGCGGGTGGAGATTCTCAAAGCCCTATACAGGGGTGCCGAGATCTTGATCCTCGACGAACCCACGGCGGTCCTCACCCCGCAGGAAGTAGATGACCTTATTGAGGTCATGCGCAATTTGCGTGCAAAAGGCACCAGTATCATATTTATTACCCATAAAATCCGGGAAGTTCTGGCCATCTCTGACCGGGTCACGGTGCTGCGCCGGGGCAAGAAGGTGGGAACCAAACCGACCAGCGAAACAAATGCCCAAGATCTGGCAGAAATGATGGTGGGCCGCGAAGTGCTGCTGGAAGTGAAAAAGGACAAAGCAGAACCTGGAGAAGAAGTGCTCCAGATTCGGAACTTGGTCGTGAAAGATAGACGGGGTGCCCTCAAGGTAAACGGAGCGAGCCTAGCAGTGCGCCGCGGAGAGATACTGGGCATCGCCGGAGTTGAGGGCAACGGCCAGACTGAGCTCGTGGAGGCCATCGCCGGGCTGATTCGGCCTGAGTCAGGGCAGATTCTGCTCAACGACCGCGACATTACCCAGTGGTCGCCGCTCCGCATCAAGCAGGCTGGGCTGGGATACGTTCCGGAAGACCGCCACAGACGCGGCTTGATCCTCGATTATACCGTGGCAGAAAACCTGATCTTAGGGCTCCACACGGAGGCCCCCTACAAGAGGAGGTTTGGCCTGCAGGATTTCCGGGCCACCAAGGACAACGCCGCCAAGTTAGTCGAAGCATTCGATATCCGGCCGCCGTTTCCCCATCAACCGGCCCGGAAGCTTTCCGGCGGCAACCAGCAGAAAGTGGTTGTGGCCCGGGAGTTTGACCGCAATCCTGATCTCTTAATCTGCGCCCAGCCTACCCGCGGCGTGGACATCGGCGCGATCGAGTTTATCCACCGCCAGGTTGTGGCTCAGCGGGACCGGGGTGCCGCAGTGCTGCTCGTCTCCGCAGAACTGGACGAGATTTTGTCCCTCAGCGACCGCATTGCGGTGATGTACAACGGCAAGATTGTGGCCGTAATGCCGGTAGAGGAAGCGGACGAACACAAACTGGGCTTCCTTATGCTGGGCGGGCGCTTGGAGGATTATCAAGCTGGGGGAGGGAACAGCGTTGCTGGATAGAATGAAGCGCATACCGTACCATGTGGTTTTGGCGCCCATCTTGGCTGTGCTGTTGGCCATGGTGGTAGGGTCAGGGTTTATTCTCACCGTTGGGGAAAGCCCGTTTGCCGCCTATCGAGTCCTCCTGCAGGAATCCTTCGGCTCCATGCGCGGCTTTGCCACCACTTTGCAGCGGGCTACACCTCTGATGTTTACGGGACTGGCCGTTGCCTTTGCCTTCCGGGCGGGGCTGTTCAACATTGGGGCAGAGGGCCAGCTCTATATCGGTGCCTTTGCCGCAGCTTGGGTTGGGTTTACCTTCACCAATCTGCCGAAGTTCATCCACCTGCCCTTTGCCATCCTGGCGAGCATGGTAGGCGGGGCCATTTGGGCGGCTGTGTCTGGCCTGCTGAAAGCTAAGTTCGGCATCCATGAAGTGATCAACTCCATTATGATGAACTATATCGCTTACTTCCTCACAGACTGGCTGGTCACGGGTCCGTTTCAGGGCAGCACGATGATCCCTGAGACCAAGCGGGTAGCTGCCAGCGCCACGCTCTCTCGGCTCATGCCGCCGACGCGGCTCACCACTGCTTTATACGTCGCCCTTTTAGCTGCGGCAATCGTGTATTTTATCATGTGGAGAACTAAGCTGGGCTATGAAATCCGGGCAGTTGGCCTCAATCCCACAGCAGCGGAGTATGGCGGCATCAGCGTCGCGAGAATTACGGTAGCTGCCATGGCCATCAGTGGTGCATTGGCAGGCCTTGCAGGGATGGAACAGATTTTGGGCCTTAACAACCGTTTCATCCAGCGGTTTTCGCCCGACCTGGGGTTTATGGGTGTGGCTGTAGCTCTCCTGGGCAAGAATCACCCCGTTGGCATCGTCCTGGCGGCGGTGCTCTTTGGTGCCCTGCAAACGGGGGCAGCGGCGATGGACCGCTTAACCAGCGTGCCCCGTGAGCTGATCACCATTCTGCAGGGTGTGATCATCTTCTTCATCGCTGCGGAGTATCTCTTCAGCCGCTTTCTTAAGGTAAAGGGGGAAGCGTAGATGTGGGATCTAATTGGGCTGCTGGTGAATACCACTGTTTTCGCTGCAACTCTCCGCATGGCCACCCCCTTGCTGTTTACGGCGGTGGGAGGCCTCTTTTCTGAACGGAGCGGCGTGGTCAACATCGGGCTGGAAGGCATGATGCTGATCGGCGCTTTTACTGCCGTTGCCGTGTCGTACTTTACCGGTTCGCCTTGGATTGGAGTCCTCGGTGCCCTGGCGGCAGGTAGCTTGATGGGCTTTCTGCACGGCGTGGCTTCCATCAAGTACCGGGCTAATCAGGTGGTGAGCGGAACAGCGATCAACATTTTCGCCGGAGGACTCACAGTCTACCTCCAGCGGCTGATCTTTAAGATGGCGGGAGTATCCGAGGCTGTACCCCGGATAGTTGACGTGGAGCTTCCTATAATCAGCAGGATTCCCTGGATCGGTCCGGTGATCGGGCGGCAGAATCCCATGGTTTATCTAGCTCTCCTCACTGTATTTGCAGCCCACATCGTGATCTTCAAGACCGTGTGGGGCCTCAGGCTCCGCTCAGTGGGCGAACACCCTGGGGCGGCAGACAGCGTAGGAATCAACGTTTACAAGACCCGCTACATCGCGGTCACCCTCAGCGGCGCTTTGGCCGGCGTGGGTGGCGCCTATCTCTCCGTGGCGCATCTCAGCCGGTTTGTTGAGGGGATGACGGCGGGACGGGGGTTCATTGCCCTGGCCGCGATGATCTTCGGCAAGTGGAATCCCATCGGGGCTTTAGGAGCTTGCCTGTTCTTTGGCTACGCAGACGCCATGCAGATGCGCCTCCAGGAAATCGGGATTCCCACGCAGTTTGTGCAGATGATGCCGTATGTCCTCACCATGATTGCTCTGATCGGGTTCATTGGGCGGGCTGTAGCTCCTAAGGCTTCTGGTCAGCCGTATGTGAAGGAAGGTTAAGGAGGCGGGTTCATGCGCCGGGCATTTCAGAAGATTATTAGGCTCCATCCCGAGGATACGAAAAAGCTTGTTCCCATTCCCATTGAGATTCCCACCGGGACAGAGGCACTGCGCATCAAGTTCAGCTACTCTCCGATGGAGGTTGATGACCTGGAGTTAGGCAGGAACCTGATGCGCGCCAAGGTGAAATCGTATGCCGCGGCCTGCGAGGGCGACCCCAATATTCCCCCTGCTGTGCAGGCGTTTTGGCTGCAGCTGGCGCAGGATGTGGACCGTTTCCTGCCGCTGCGCAATCTTTTGAACTTCTCCCTCTACGACCCTACGGGCCGTTTCCGGGGCCGCTGGGACTCGCCCCAGTATTTTGGCAGATGGGCGGAAATGGGGCCAGACCTCAGCCGAGGCTTTATCTGTGGTGGGGTCACTGCCGGCGAATGGACTTTGGAACTGGAAGTCCATGCCCTGCTGTCCAAAGAGGTCGAAGCGGTCCTTGAGGTTGAAATCTTGGGCGCAGACGCTCCCCGGTGGTTTGCAGGTGAGATGCACTCCCATACCAACCACAGCGACGGCAGAGCTTCCTTGGCTGAAGTACGCCAAGCTGTGCGGGAGCACGGGTTGGACTTTATGGTGCTGTCCGATCACAACACCATCGCGGCTCACCCCGACATTCCGAAAGAAAACCGCCAGCCCTTGGTGATTCCTGGACTGGAGTGGACCACCTTCCACGGCCATGCTGTGGCGGTGGGGGTGAGGGAGTACATCGATTGGCGGGCCGAGAAACAAGATACACTGCACGAGAAGACAGCAGCTGTGCACAGGCAGGGCGGACTGGTAAGTATTGCCCACCCGTTTACTGTGGGCGACCCCTTCTGCACGGGGTGCGAGTGGGAGTACGCCAATGTGGATCCCCGCGACGTGGATCTAGTGGAGATTTGGTCTGGCTCGTGGCAGAAACACGCCATTCCCAACTGGCGGGCGCTCACGTGGTGGGATGAGCTGCTCAATCGGGGCTGCCGGATTACGGGCGTTGGCGCACGGGACCTGCACCGCTTGGAACAGCTCGATGAACCTGATACCGCTAATACCTACGTCTGGGCACCGATATGTTCCGAAGAAGAGATTATTGCCGCCCTGAAGCGCGGCGCAGTGCAGGTTTCCCAAGGAGCGCTGGCGGAGTTAGGGGTACAGACGAAAAGCGGAGCTGTCTATACGATAGGGGATACCATCCCGCGCCATGAACAAGCAGAGGCTGAGCTGCACGTCAGTGTCAGTGGTTTGGAAGGTGCTGGTGAGCTGCGCCTGATCGGAAACGGCAGAGTGATTCAGCGGGTCAGGGGATATAGCGGCGAACCCGTTGCCTTTGCCGTGCCAGGCGAGATTAGCTGGCTGAGGGTGCAGGTGCACCGCACCACTGCCGATGAAACCCCTCTCCTGATCACAAATCCCGTCTACTTTAGTTAATTTCCTTTGACATTCCCCCAGCGGGGATGTAAAATAGAGATAATATCAAAATGAGCAACGGCGATGATAGGGAGAAGTACATTCATCAGCGACTTACAGAGAGCCAAGGGGTGGTGGAACTTGGCAGTCAAGATGGGCGGAAATACACCCTTGAGCTGCGAGCTGAATTAGCAGTAGGCTTAGCCGTATGCCGGCGTTAACGGCTGCGGGAGTGATGGCTCCCTAAGAGTGGGTTCCGTATGGAATCAATTCAGGTGGTACCGCGGCTTATAGTCGTCCTGTGCAGCAGGACGGCTTTTTTTATTACATTCAACCTGGAGGGATAGAAATGACCCATATTCACTTTTTCTCAGGCGAGCAGATTCCGGTGGAGATGCACAAGACGAAAATCCTGCAGAAGCTCACCCTCATACCAACACAGGAGCGCTTGGCGGCCATTGCGGCAGCAGGCTACAACACGTTCTTGCTGCAGAACGCACAGGTGTTCTTGGATATGCTCACTGACAGCGGCACCAATGCTATGAGCGATCAGCAGCTGGCAGCCATGATGGTGGCAGATGACAGCTACGCTGGGTCCCAGACCTTTACCAGACTGGAGCGGGTGTGCCGGGCGATCTTTGAAAAGGAACAGTTCATTCCCGCGCACCAAGGCAGAGCATGCGAGCACCTTTTGGCCCAAGTATTAGTGAAGCCCGGCCAGCTTGTGCCCATGAATTACCACTTCACTACAACAAAGGCGCATATCGTGCGGATGGGGGGCATAGTGGTTGAGCTTCCCCATGCTGAAGCACTGGATCCGGAGAGCACCTGCCCATTTAAGGGGAATATGGATGTGGGCGCCCTGCGCCGGCTGCTGGAGGAAGAGGGACCGGAGAGCGTGGCGTTTGTGCGGATGGAGGCGGGAACTAACTTAATTGGGGGCCAGCCCTTCAGCCTCGCCAACCTGGAGGATGTCTACGCGGTCTGCCGTGAGTTCGGAGTACTGCTGATCTTGGATGCAAGTCTGCTTGCGGACAATCTCTATTTCATCAAAGCTAGGGAAGAGGCCTGTCGGGAAATGTCCATTGCTCAGATCACCAAAGCAATAGCCAAGAACACTGATGTGATCTACTTCTCCGCCCGCAAGCTTGGCTGCGCTAGGGGTGGTGGGATCTGCACCAGCGATGGGCAGCTGGCGGCAAGCCTGAAGGAACTGCTCCCCCTATTTGAGGGATTCCTTACATATGGTGGTATGAGCGTGCGGGAAATGGAAGCCCTGGCGGTGGGTCTAGAAGAGACCTTGGACGAAGATATGATCAGCCAAGGCCCCCAGTTTATCGCCTACATGGTGGATGAGCTGCACAAACAGGGAGTGCCCGTTGTGAATCCTCCTGGAGGATTAGGGTGCCATCTTGATGCCAAACGGTTCCTCCCGCACGTGCCTCAGAATCAGTACCCAGCCGGTGCCTTAGCGGCAGCGCTGTACATCGTGAGCGGAATCCGGGGGATGGAGCGGGGAACGCTGTCAGAGCAGCGCAATCCTGACGGTACAGAACCTCTCGCGGATATGGAGCTTCTGCGCCTTGCACTGCCCCGGCGAGTGTTTACCCTATCTCAGGTGAAGTACGCGGTTGACCGGATTACATGGCTCTACGAGAACCGCGACCTCGTGGGTGGGCTGCAATTTGTGGAAGAACCCGCGACCCTGCGCTTCTTCCTGGGACGATTGGCACCGATTGGCGACTGGCCGATGCAGCTTGCCCAGGCATTGGAGAAAAATCTCAGCTTCAGTACCCTCTAGACTTGCAGAATGACAAGGCCGCCGCGA
>JAAYMI010000149.1 GCA_012521465.1 Bacillota bacterium
ATGCGGGCAACCCAGAAAAAGATGATATCAAATCCGGTCACCAGCACGGAAGTTGGGTAGAAATGCTCAAGCTCCGGCGTTTGCTCAGGCCATCCCAGGGTGGAGAAAGGCCACAGCGCTGACGAGAACCAGGTGTCAAGCACGTCGGGATCCTGAACGATGTTCTCTGAACCGCACTTCCTGCAGGCCGATGGATCTTCGGCGGCAGCAAAAACGTCGCCGCAGTCCTGGCAGTACCACACTGGAATGCGGTGGCCCCACCACAACTGCCGAGAAATGCACCAGTCACGGATGTTCTCCATCCAGTGCAGGTACTGCTTGGTAAATCTCTCTGGGATAAAGCGGATCTGGCCTTCTTCCACTACCTGCCGCGCGCGCCTTGCGAGTGGTTCCATCTTCACAAACCATTGTTTGGACACCAGCGGTTCTACGACTGTGCCGCAGCGGTAGCATTCACCCACGGCGTGGTGGTGATCCTCAACCTTGACCAAGAGGCCAAGTTTTTCTAGGTCTTCTACCACCCTGCGGCGACACTCGTAGCGCTCCAAGCCCGCATACTGGCCCGCTTCCTCCGTCATTACCGCATTCCGACCGATGACCTGAATCTGAGGCAAGTTGTGGCGCAGCCCGATCTCAAAGTCATTGGGGTCATGGGCCGGCGTAACTTTGACCATCCCAGTACCGAATTCCATATCCACGTAACTGTCGGCTACAATGGGAATTTCCCTGTTCATCAAGGGCAGGATCGCAGTCTTGCCCACGAGATGCGCGTAGCGCTCATCCTCGGGATTGACGGCAATGGCCGTATCTCCCAGCATCGTTTCTGGTCTGGTAGTTGCCACCTGCGCGTACCCCGAGCCGTCGGCGAGCGGATAGCGGATGTGCCACAGTTTGCCCTCATGCTCCGCATGCTCTACCTCAATGTCCGAGAGGGTAGTGCTGCACTGGGGACACCAATTGACGCTGTAGTTCCCTTGGTAGATCAAGCCCTTCTCGTAGAGGCGCACGAAGACTTCCCGTACCGCCCGGGAACAGCCTTCATCCATAGTAAAGCGCTCTCTGCTCCAATCAACGGATGCGCCCAGCTTCTTCAGTTGGTTTAAGATCCTGCCCCCGTACTCTTCTTTCCAAGCCCAGGTACGCCTGAGGAATTCTTCCCGACCCAGGTCGTGCCTTGTCTTACCCTCTGTCTCCCGAATATGGTCTTCGACGCGGGCCTGGGTGGCAATCCCCGCGTGATCCGTACCGGGAACCCACAAGGCGTTATATCCCTGCATCCGGCGCCACCGCACCAAGATGTCCTGGTAGGTTTCATCAAGGGCGTGCCCCATGTGCAGCTGCCCGGTGACATTGGGCGGCGGAATGACGATGCAGAATGGTTCCCGATCGCGGTCAACATCGGCTCGGAAATATCCGCCTTCCTCCCACATCGCGTAAATCCGGTCTTCTACGATCCTCGGATTGTAAGTCTTTTCCACAGCTACTCCTCCTCGCCAAAACTAAAAAAGCTCTTCGCCCTAAGGACGAAAAGCTCATTTCGCGGTACCACCTTAATTCCTGGCAGACCAACTGCCAGGCGCTCAACTGCTGTAACGGCGCAACCGGCTGAGGCTAAAACCAGCTCACCTCAGCAGCTCCTGGGCGACTTCTCAGCCCGCTCTCCAAGGAAACTCGCACCCAATGTTTCCCTCTCTGCTGGCGCTGTGGCCGATACTCCTCCCAATCACAGCCTTTGCTTTTATGCTTAAGCCTAATGATATACCCTTCTAGCTTATTTGTCAATTGACTTGGAAGCGTCGTCTTTGCCTGAGGCAGCTTGGCACTTACGGCACAGTCCAAACAACCGCAAACAGTGATCTGTCACCACAAAGCCTGTCTCAGCCGCAATCTTCTCCTCAATCTCGTCGAGAAGGTCGTCCTTATACTCCCCGATCTCACCACAGTTTACACAGATGAGATGGTGGTGGTAGTGCCCCTCAGCTGTAAGGTTCACTTCATAGCGGCTCTGGCCATCGCCGTAATCAAACTTATGCACTAGACCCAGACTCTCCAGCAGCTCCAGAGTGCGGTAGACCGTCGCCAAGCCAATATCCGGATAGGCATCCTTCGTCTGCATGAATATATTCTCTGCAGATAAATGGGCATCAGCGTTGTCAAGCAGGACCTCCACCACTGCCTCTCTTTGCGGAGTCAATCTGTGATCGCGCTCTCTGAGAGCCGCGACTATATAGTCCCGCAGTTTTTGCTTTTGCATTGCGTATACCTCACTTTCTTGGGCTTGCTACCCAAGGCGCCAGAAGAAAACCACAGCCATGGTGAGCACCACTCCGAGAACGGACAACAGCCAGCTTACAAAGGAAACCTGCCCGCGCCGCCGGCTTGAGGGCAGAAGTGGTGCCCGTACGTACAGCCAGATCCACAAGGCTCCAAAAACGATGGCAGGCAGAACATATAGTAAGGGGTCCCATGACACTGCGCTCATTTCTCGAAAACGGAGCAGAATCCACTGCGCAGCTGAACTCAAGATGACAAATCCAATGATCAGCTGCCCATCAAACCGTACCTGGCGTCGAGACCGCCAGAGGATGGCGAAAACAACATAGTAAGCAACGGCTCCATACAGGGGCATGGGATGCAGTGTAAAGTAGCCGAGCCTTACAGCCCACGGCACACTGGTTTGGCGGCCGAACACGTTTGAGCCGAGGTTGGCAAAGGACTGCATCAAAGCCAGGGATGGAGCAATTGCATCGAGAAAGACCAGGGGCCTCGGAAAGAGATGGAACAGCAAGTACGTTCCAAAGATGGCCGCGCCGATCAATCCCGCAACTTCATCCACCTGAAAACTAGTAAAAAGCACCCAAGGATAGGTCAGCGTACGCCAGCCGTGCAGAGCAAAGACAAAGGCTACCCGCCCCACAATCAGAAAAACTACGGTGGTGAGAACAAACCAGTTAAACACATCCGTACTTTCCAGCCCACGTCGGCGGCTCTCACGGCAGGCAATCAGTGAGCCGAATACTAAGCCCAAACCCAGCATAAAGCCGTAGGAATAAACAGGAATACCGGCAAAAATGAACAGTACGTTCCCCAAAAACCTCGCCTGCCTTTCGCTTCTTTATTCCGCGCGAGGCTGCCAATTCCTTCCCTCAGCCAATGCTTCTACTAACAGTTTATTTACAAGACGCGGTTCGGCCCGACCGTTAGTCGCCTTCATTACCTGGCCCACGAAGAATCCTAAGAGACGGTCTTCCCCGTTACAGTAACGTTCGACTAACTCTGGGTGGCCTGTCAACACTTCCCGGATCACTTTCCCCAAGAAATCGCGGTCTGCGATCACAGTGAAACCCATCTCTGCGACGAACTCCCGAGGAGAGACACCCCGGGCAAACATTTCCTGCAGCACTGTTTTGCCCTGTGCCGCGCTGATCGCGCCAGAGGAAATCATGTCAAGCAGCTGACCGAAGTGTTCAGCAGAGACAGTGCCGCCAAGGCGAGCTAAGTGAGCATAGTCGCCCGTTACCCAGTTCGCAACAAATTTCGGGTCGCGGCCCTGGGCAACGGTCGCCTCGAAAACCTGAGCGAGCTGGGGTGCGCGCACCAGCACGCCGGTATCATAGGTGGATAACCCATAGGCCTCCTGATAACGCGCCTCTTTCTCCAGCGGCAGTTCAGGCAGAGTCGACCTAATCTCCTCAATCCAGGCTGCATCTAGTTCCAGTGGGGGCAGATCAGGCTCAGGGAAGTACCTGTAGTCTGGAGCACCAGCCTTAACGCGCATGCGCACGGTCTTCTGGGCACGCTCATCCCATGTGCGCGTTTCGGGCATGACCGTGCCTCCCCGTTCCAGCACTCGCACCTGCCGCTCAGCTTCATAGGCCAACGCTCGTTCGAGAGCTCGGAATGAGTTGAGGTTCTTGATTTCCACCTTCTCGACGCGCATCCCAGGCTCAGGATGGACAGTTATGTTGGCATCGCAGCGCAGCGACCCATTCTCCATCTTGCAGTCCGATACGCCTGCATACTGCAGCACTAAACGGAGCTGCTCTAAGAATGCTCGGGCCTGGGCAGGAGAGTTCATGGTTGGGGCAGTGACGATTTCGGCCAACGGTATGCCGGCCCGGTTGTAATCCACGGAGGTATATTCGGAACCGATAATGCTCTCGCCGCTGTGGATGGATTTCCCGGCCTCTTCCTCGAGATGAAGGCGTGTGATCTGCGTCTCCATCAGCTCATCTCCTAGGTAGTACCGGAGCAGTCCATTCACAGCCAAAGGCTTATCGTCCTGGGTTATTTGAAAAGCCTTGGGTAAATCAGGATAGAAATAGTTCTTGCGCACAAACTCGCTGTAGAGGTTGATAGTACAGTTAAGGGCCAAAGCCGCCCGAATGGCATACTCCACCGCGGCCCGGTTTAGCACTGGCAAGCTTCCCGGCAAGCCCAAGCAGACGGGGCAGCACTGGGAATTGGGCGGCGCGCCGAACTCCACGGCACAGCCGCAAAAGATCTTGGTGTTGGTTGCCAGTTCCACGTGGATTTCTAGTCCGATACGGATTTCATAGCCTGTCACTCCCCCACCTCCCCAAGGATTCTTTCCAGCAAACGTCCAGTCCGAAACAGCAGATCCTCGCGGAAGTGGTCCGCTAAGAGCTGAATGCCGATGGGAAGCCCACGCGAATCAAACCCACAGGGAAGAGTGAGCGCCGGAATCCCGGCTAAGTTCGCGGTGGCCGTGTATGAATCAGACAAATACATCTGCAGCGGATCCTGCTTCTCCCCGATGCGAAAAGCTGTGGTGGGTGTGGTCGGGGTCACCACCACATCCACTGCCGCGAAAGCATCTTCCAGATCCTGCGTGATAAGGGAGCGCACCCGCCGCGCCTGCTCATAGTAGGCCTCATGGTGGCTGGCCGTGAGCACATAGGTCCCCAGCATTATCCGGCGTTTTACCTCTGGGCCGAACCCTTTCGTTCTGGTCTTCCGAAACATATCCCAGGCATCATCGGCCTCTACCCGCTTGCCGTACCGCACTCCGTCGTAGCGGGCCAAGTTGGAGCTAGCCTCCGCGGTAACTAGAGTCAAGTAGGTATCGATGGCATAGGCACTGTGAGGCAGCGAAATGGGCTGCACCTGCGCTCCCAAGCTTTCCATAAGGGTTATAGCCCGCCGCACACTGGCGGCAACTTCTGGGCACAACCCATTGCCAAAAAACTCTTCTGGAACTCCCAGGCGGAGACCGGCAAGGGTGTCAGGGCCGCTGGCCGAACAGTGATATGCTGCATCGGGCAAAGACGTACTGTCGCGGCCGTCGTATCCTGCAATCAGGGAAAAGAGGATTTCCACATCCTCAACAGTCCGCCCCATGGGCCCGATCTGGTCCAGTGAGGAGGCGAGAGCCACCAAGCCCCAGCGGGATACACGCCCGTAGGTTGGTTTCAGGCCGACGACACCGCAAAATGCCGCCGGCTGCCGGATGGATCCGCCTGTATCACTGCCCAGTGCCCAGGGGCACAGTCCAGCAGCAACAGCAGCCGCCGAACCGCCGCTCGACCCACCTGGAACCCGAGACAGATCATAGGGATTGTGGGTAATGTGGTACGCAGAGTACTCGGTGGAGGAACCCATGGCAAACTCGTCCAAGTTCGTCTTGCCCAAGACAGGAAGCCCGGCGCGCTTAATCCGCTCTATCACTGCCGCATCAAAGGGCGAGTAGTAATCCTCAAGCAGCCGCGACGCGCAAGTAGTGGGCATACCCACAGTGCAGATGTTATCTTTCACCGCAATTGGAATTCCGTCCCACGGTGAGAGTGGTTTCCCCAGCTTGCGGCGCTCATCTGACGCACGCGCCGCCGCCAGGGCACCTTCCCAATCTACATACAGAAAAGCTTGAACCTTAGGGTCATCAGCCTGGATCTTGTCTAGATAATGCTGCACCAGCTGGACACTAGTAACTTGGCCAGTCCTGAGTTTCTGTGCCAGCCCTTTCATCGCACATCCTCCATGACCCGGGGAACGCGAAAACAGCCGTCCACGACGCACGGTCCGTTCCGCAGGGCCTTTTCCTGGGGCAGGCTGCGCTGTATTACATCCTCGCGCATGCGGCTAGATGCCCTGCCCACATGGGAAGAAAGGCGCACCTCCTGAGTGTTTACTTTCCGCAGTTCGGCTCCGGACTGCAGAAATCTGTTCAGATCGGCTTGGTAAAGCGCTATCTCGACCTCATTTAACTCCAGCATGGCCAGTTCTGCCATGCGCACTACTTCAGCGCGACTAATCAAGAGTGATCCCCCTGTCATGCAAAAAGTTCAAAAACTCACCCTCAGAGAGCACCGCTACGTCCAGTTCGCGAGCGCGATCCAGTTTTGAACCGGCCTTCTCACCAGCCACTACATAGTCCGTTTTGCGGCTTACGCTGGACGTGACAGCCGCTCCAAGCTGCCGCAGGCGTTCCTCAATTTCTGAACGACTGAACCGCTCCAGCTTCCCCGTCACAACAAACGTCAGTCCGGCCAGGGGAGCTTCTCCCTGCTGGTCCCCGGCCGCTTCCAGGGAAACACCCACTTCCTTCAGGTCCGCAATGAGGCGCTGGTTATCAGGATTAGCGAAGAACTCCACTACTGACTGGGCGATTTTCTCCCCTATGGCGGGTATAGACATCAGCTCTTCCGCACCAGCCTTGGCCAGCTGGTGGATGCTGCTGTAATGACTGGCCAGTTCCCGTGCCACTTCGGCGCCTACGAGCCGGATGCCAAGGGCAAAGATCAGGCGGCCCAAGGGGCGGTCTTTGCTCGCGGCTATGGCACTCAACAAGTTCTGAGCGGACTTCTCCCCAAACCGCTCGAGGCCAAGCAGGTCTTCCTTAGTCAGCCGATAAAGATCAGCTGGGCTTCTGACGAGCTGGGCGGCGACTAGCTGCTCAAGCACAGCCGGTCCCAAACCCTCAATGTCCATCGCACCCCGGGAGGCAAAGTGGATAAGGCGCTCCAAGCGCTGCGCGGGACACCCTGGATTGACACACCGGGTCGCCGCCTCTCCCGAGACCCGCACCACCTCGCTCCCGCAAGCGGGGCAGTGCTTCGGCATCGTAAAGGGAATCTCCTCGCCCGTCCGCCGTTCTGGCAGCGAACGCACGATTTCTGGAATCACATCACCCGCTTTTTGAATCACCACATAGTCGCCGATGCGCACATCTCGCTGTGCCACGATATCAGCGTTGTGAAGGGTAGCGCGGGAGACAGTGGAACCCGCTACCTGCACCGGTTCAAGGTGAGCGAGCGGCGTCAAGATGCCAGTCCTGCCCACCTGGACATCAATGTCCAGAACCTTAGTTACCACCTGTTCAGGAGGAAACTTATACGCAACCGCCCAGCGGGGGCTCCTGGCAGTTGCCCCTAACTGTGCCTGCAGGGCGAGGTTATTCACCTTCACCACGATGCCGTCGATGTCATAGGGCAGCTCATGGCGCTTTGCAGTCCAAGATTCCACATACGCCTCAATCTCGCCGAGCCCGCGGCACACCCTGCTGTGGGGATTAGTGCGGAAACCTAGTTCCCTGAGTAGGTCTAAGGCAGCGCTGTGCGTGGCGGGACCTGCGGCCATGTTGAGGGCGTACAAGAAAGCATCTAAACGTCGGCCGGCAGTGATGGTTGGATCGAGCTGCCGCAGTGATCCAGCGGCGGCATTGCGGGGGTTGGCAAATAGACTCTCCCCCGCTGCTGCCCGCTCCGCATTCAAGCGCTGAAAGTCGGCCCGGGGCATATAAACTTCTCCCCGCACGTTAACAGTGACAGGCTGATTGAGACGGAGTGGGATGGACCGCACTGTGCGGAGATTGAGGGTGATATCCTCCCCTTCATAGCCGTCTCCGCGAGTGGCACCACGCACGAACATCCCGTTTTCGTAGTCGAGAGATACGGCGAGGCCGTCGATCTTCAGTTCACAGACAAACTCAACTTCCCGCCCTACCTGGCGCTGGATCCGATCTACGAAGGCTGCCAGTTCTTCGCCGTCGAAGGCATTGGCTAAACTCAGCATGGGCTGGGTGTGGCGTACCGCGGCGAACTGCTCCAGCGGCGCATGCCCCACCCGCTGTGTGGGCGAATCAGGGGTGATGAGCTCTGGATACTGCTCCTCCAGAGCCATCAATTCCCGCAGCAGTGCATCGTATTCTTGGTCCGTGATTTCCGGGTCATCAAGGACGTAATACCGGTAATTATGGTAGTGTAGCTGCGACCGCAGCTCTGCCATGCGCTTTTGAACTTGCTCCATAGGAACCCTCCGTTACGGCTGTACTTAAAGCTTCTCAATGGGAGCGAGGTGAGCAAGGACAGTCTTGATTCCTTTATCAGGAAAGGCGATGCTCAGCTGGAGGTCACCGACGGAACCTTTCACGGCCACCACCAAACCCTCTCCCCAGATGCGGTGGCGGACTCGATCACCCGCTTTGTAATCCTGCGCTGCGGTAACCCCCCGCTGGTCGTCCCGGAGCGGGGCAGCCTGTGGCGGCCGATCCAAGCTGCGAAAGTCACGGATTAAGCCCGCGTCAATCTCCTTGATGAACTGCGAAACGGGGTTTTGGCCGGTGGTGCCAAAGATGGTCCGCACGCGCGCACAGGTCAGGAAGAGGCGCTCCCGAGCCCGAGTCATTCCCACGTAGGCCAGGCGCCGCTCCTCTTCTATCTGCCCGGGCTCCCATAGGGCCCGACTGTGGGGGAATATGCCGTCTTCCATGCCGCACATAAACACCACGGGAAACTCCAAGCCCTTAGCTGCATGCAGCGTCATCAGGTTGACAACGTTTGCTTCTCGGTCATAGTTATCCACATCACTGATCAAAGCCACATGCTCCAGAAACGCTCCCAAATCGGCGCCGCTGCTTTCCTTTTCAAACTGCTGGGTAACTGACAAGAATTCATTTAAGTTCTCCAACCGGGCTGGGGCCTGTTCGTCCCGCTGCTGGCGCAGCATCTCCAGATAACCACTATCGCGCAAGAGCAGCTCGGTAAGCCCGGTAATCCCCACAGTCTCAACTGCGAAAGCTCCTGCCTTGATCAGATTGCAGAACTCACTGAGGGCCGCCTTGGTTCTACCACTTAAGCCGCTAACCTCATGCAGATGGTCGATACTCGCAAACAGGCTCAGTCCCCGGCTGGCGGCGAAATCCGCGACTTTAGCCAGGGTCGCATCGCCGATCCCCCGGCGGGGACAGTTGACTACTCGCATAAAGCTGTAGTCGTCATCGGGGTTATAGCAGAGGCGCAGATATGCCAGGATGTCTTTAATCTCTTTCCGCTCATAAAAGCGCAGGCCCGAGACGATGCGGTACGCCGTACCCCGGCGCATAAACTCCTCCTCAAGGACGCGGGACTGGGCATGGGTGCGGTACAGCACCGCAAAGTCCGCCAGCTGGTAGCCTTTCTCCTGGACAAGCCTGTTTATCTGCTCGGCGATAAATGCAGCCTCCTCCCGCTCACTGTCCCCTTGAAAGAAAACCACTTCTTCTCCCGGGGGATTGCTTGTCCACAGTTGTTTCGGCTTCCGGGACGTGTTGTGGGCTATGACGCTGTTAGCAGCATCTAAAATGCGCTTTGTAGACCGATAATTCTCCTCAAGCTTAATCACCTTCGCCTGGGGAAAGTCCCTTTCGAACTCGAGGATGTTGCGGATATCGGCGCCGCGGAAGGCGTAGATACTCTGATCTTCGTCCCCCACCACGCAGAGATTGCCGTGACCTGAAGCTAAAAGATGCACCAATTTGTACTGGGCATGATTTGTATCTTGGTATTCATCCACCAGGATGTAGCTGAAGCGGTTTTGGTATTTCTCCAGTACCTCTGGGTAGTTATCCAGCAGCATTACCGTTAGCCTGATCAGATCGTCGAAGTCCACGGCATTGCTCTTTTCTAGTTTGGCCTGGTACTTCCCGTAAACCTGAGCCACTTTCTTCTCCCAGAAATCAGCGGCAGCCTCGCTGTACTGAGCGGGAGACAGGAGGCTGTCTTTTGCTCTGCTGATACTGGCTAAGATGGAACTCGGGTCAAAGCGTTTGGAATCGAGATTCAGCTCAACGAGGCACTCCCGCACCACTGCTGTTTGATCCACAGTGTCAAAAATCTGGAAATTAGAGCGGTAGCCGAGCCTGTGCCCGTCCGCCCGCAGGATCCGCACACAGATGGAGTGAAACGTGCCCATCCACACATCTGCAGCCGCGGGGCCAACTAAGTCCATGATGCGTTCTTGCATTTCCTGCGCCGCTTTATTGGTGAAAGTCACCGCCAAAATCCGGTAGGGCGGTACCTTATGCGCCTGAATGAGATGAGCAATGCGATAGGTCAAAACACGCGTCTTCCCGCTGCCAGCTCCAGCAATCACCAACAGGGGGCCGTTTATGGTCTCCACAGCCTGCCGCTGGCTGGGATTCAGCGCTTGTAAGTAATCCATATCATTCTCCTTCACACCAAGTAAGCTACCTCTATTATACACAGCGAGATTCTTTTCGTAAAACAAAGGTTCGGTCCATGTGTGCTGGCCCGATCCAGTGATTACCTGAAGGGCATGGCCTACCAGCGGTAGAAATGGGAGGATAAGCAAGATCCTAACTCCAATGGAAAGGAACTCCTGAATGAGAAAAAAAGCAGTACTCTTTCTTGTCGTACTAACCGTCGGTATGCTTATGCTCAGCGGCTGTACAGGCCCTAAGGTGCCGAGCCTACCGGGAGATCCAGGACCAGAAGACCCCAACCCGGGCAAAACTGGTACGATCGTGGGGGCGGTAGTAGATGCTGACTCAGGCCTCAAGCTGTGGTCGGGTACAGTAGAAATCGCAGGTATAGGGAAAGCCACTATCAAAGACGGGACATTCACGCTGCAGAATATACCTTACGGAACATATACCCTCACAATCAGCAAGCAATTCTACACAAAACATAGCCTGAAAGTCATAATAAACGCAGAGACTGTCACCGTCGAGGCTAAGCTGAAAACCAGTTTCAGCAGCGCAGAACTTGATCTACTAGCCCGCTTGGTGCATGCTGAGGCCAAAGGGGAAATCTACAAGGGCCAAGTGGCTGTGGCCGCCAGCGTCCTCAACCGCCTTATCCATCCTGACTATCCCAATACACTCTCGGGCGTCATCAACCAAGTGGTAGTTGTGAACGGAAAGCGCTACCACCAGTACGAACCGGTGCTAAACGGGACAATCAAGCAGCCTGCCGGCGACCTTGCCGTAAATGCGGTGTGGGATGCCTTGGCTGGGTGGGATCCTTCTCTGGGGGCTACGGGCTTTTACGCTCCGGCCAAAGTGGGCAGCGGTTCTTGGGTTCGCACCCGTCCAGTGACAGTCACCATCGGTAATCATCGTTTCTTCAAATAACGCGACTCACCTCTCACTCATGGATCAGTTTGCCCAGTGAGTGAGAGGTGATTTTTCTGGCAGATAGTTTACTGCTTCGGAATGTTGGAACGTGCTATGAGTTCGTTATACACCGCTTCCAGTCTAACCTGCTTAAAGACTAAGAGCACCAGTAAGTGGTACAGCAGGTCGCTCACTTCATAGATCAGATCATCTGGTTCTTCATTCTTTGCAGCGATCAGCACTTCCGCCGCTTCTTCGCCAAGCGACTTCAGAATCTTGTCGAGGCCATTTTCCATCAGGTAGTTGGTATAGGAACCAACCTTCGGTGAACGGCGCCGGTCTTCAATGGTTGAGTAAAGCCATGACAGAATCTCACGATGGGGGCGAAGATCAGATGGCTCCGGCCCATCGGACATGAGTAGGTTATGAAAACAGGAATATGCGCCTTCCTCATCATCGCAAGCTCCGTGGCCGTGCTGGTTTACGGTTATCAAGAGTGAATCCCGGTCACAATCTACGGTAATCCGCTTCACCTGCTGAATGTTTCCCCGTCGCTCCCCCTTGCGCCAGATGCCTTGGCGGCGGCGGCTGTAGAACCAAGTTTCTCCGGTCTGCAGCGTCTTGTTGAAGGCCTCTTCGTTCATGTAAGCCATCATGAGTACACGCCCCTGGTCATCTTGAATGATCGCTGGAATAAGCCCGTTTTCATCGTATTTCAGGCGCATGGCATCATTCCCCCCCTCGAAAAATGACCGCTTCACTCTCTGCCGCTACTCCCACTCAATCGTAGCAGGTGGCTTCGCACTTATATCGTACACAACCCGGTTAATACCCCGAACTTCGTGCAGAATGCGGAAACTAATGCGATCCAGCACCTCATACGGCAGCCGCACCCACTGGGCAGTCATGGCATCTTCGCTGGCAACCGCCCGGATGGCAGCCGCGTACTCATAGGTGCGAACACCGTCCCGCACCCCCACAGTCAGAGTATCCGTTAAGATTACAAATGCCTGCCAAATCTCGCGGTAGAGCCCGGCTGCGCGGATTTCCTCCAGGGCAATGGCATCTGCTTCCCGCAGAATCTCCAGTTTTTCCGGCGTCACTTCGCCCACTACCCGCACGCCGAGACCCGGACCGGGGAACGGATGCCGCCAGGCAATCTCCTCTGGCAAGCCCAGCACTTCTGCCAGGCAGCGCACTTCATCTTTAAACAGCTGCCTCAGCGGCTCAACCAGTTCAAACCTTAGGTCCTCAGGCAGTCCGCCCACATTGTGATGGGACTTCACCACACCAGCATGTTTTGTTCCGCTCTCGATCACATCAGGATAAACAGTGCCCTGCACCAAGAACTGCGCATCTCCAACCTTCCTGGCTTCTTCTTCAAACACCCTAATAAACTCTTCCCCGATGATTTTCCGCTTCTGCTCCGGATCGGTCACACCAGCAAGTTTGCTCAGGAAACGTTGGCGGGCATCGACGTGCACAAGGTTCATCTGAAACCGCTCGCCAAAAGTGGTCACCACCTGCTCAGGTTCTCCCTTTCGCATCAAGCCGTGATCCACGAAGATGCACGTCAGCTGATCCCCCACAGCCCGTTGGACCAGAACAGCAGCAACAGAAGAATCTACGCCGCCGCTCAAGCCGCAGATTACTCTCCCACTGCCCACCCGTCTGCGAATGTCAGCCACGGCTGCTTCGGCGAAGGCACCCATGGTCCAGCTGCCTGAACACCCACAGATGCGGGTGAGGAAATCCTGCAGCAGCTCTGCATCGGGTTCAAACTGCACCCCATACAAACGGCGCGCGGCATCCGCGGCCGCGGCAATACCTCCGTCCCGCGTGCGAGCCAGCACCGTAAACCCGGGAGCTGCAGTGGTGACCGCCGCAGCACGATAGAGCCGCGCCGTAAACTGCTCCCCAAGCTTACACTTTTCGAACAAAGAATCCGCTCCCACAAGCAGCAGTTCTTCTTCGATCACTTCCGAACTGGTTGTGCCGCATTCCCCCCCAAGGAGCGATGTCATCAGCTGAAAACCAAAACCAATACCTAGAACAGGTATGCCTAATTCAAACAGCTCGACCGGAACCTCTGGTTCGTCGAGCTGGCCTCCGCCGTGGCCGTGCGACAAAATCAAGCCTTTTGGCTGCAGGCGTTGAATCTCGCTAATTACCTGTTCGCCAGTGACAATCTCACAGTAGACTTTGCACTGGCGTACTTTCCTGGCAATGACCTGACTGTGCTGGGATCCTAAGTCCAGAACTAGAATGGTCTCCAATCGCCGTTCCCTGCCTCTCTGTATACTGAATCTTCTCCATATAGCTGGGGATCCCTTGTAAATGGGGTGTTAACTTAAAAGGGATCCTACCCATGGCAGGATCCCTTCTCTAGCATACCTTTTGCCAAATTTCCTTACATCATTCCGCCCATACCGCCGGCGCCAGGAGGCATCTGCGGCTCCGGTTCAGGTTTATCGGTAATCAGGCATTCGGTGGACAGAATCATAGCAGCGATGGAGGCTGCATTCTGGAGAGCGCTGCGGGTGACCTTGGCCGGGTCGGTGATGCCGCGCTCGATCATGTCGGCATATTCCTCAGTCATGACATCAAAGCCGATACCCGGGGCAAGGCTCTTCACCTTTTCAACGACGATCGCGCCTTCAAGGCCAGCGTTATTGGCGATCATCTTCACAGGTTCTTCCAAAGCCCGCCGCACAATGTCCACACCGGTTCTGACTTCGCCCTCAACGTCGAGGCTGTCCAAGGCCGTGATGGCATCGATCAGCATCGTACCGCCGCCGGCCACGATGCCTTCTTCAACAGCGGCCCGAGTTGCAGACAAAGCGTCTTCAATGCGGTGCTTCTTTTCTTTGAGTTCCGTTTCAGTGGCAGCGCCTACCTGAATAACTGCTACGCCTCCAGCCAGCTTGGCCAAGCGCTCCTGCAGCTTCTCCCGATCGTAGTCAGAAGTGGTCTCTTCGATCTCAGCTCGGATTTGATTGATCCGGCCCTTGATGGCTTCGCTGGAACCTTTGCCGTCCACAATGGTGGTATCTTCCTTCGTTACCCTGATCTGACGAGCTTGGCCCAACATATCCAGGGTGACGTTCTCAAGCTTGAGGCCAACTTCCTCCGAAACTACCTGGCCGCCGGTAACTACAGCGATGTCGCTCAGCATTGCCTTGCGGCGATCACCAAAGCCAGGAGCCTTCACAGCGACAACATTGAGGGTACCCCTAATCTTATTCACAACAAGTGTAGCAAGGGCTTCTCCCTCAACATCCTCAGCGATGATCAGGAGAGGCTTGCCAACCTGCATCGTCTTCTCCAAAGCAGGCAAAATGTCAGCTACAGCGCTGATCTTTCTGTCCGTAATCAGGATGTATGGTTCATCAAGAACTGCTTCCATCCGTTCGGTGTCAGTCACCATGTAGTGGGACACGTAGCCGCGGTCGAACTGCATGCCTTCCACTACTTCCAGAGTGGTACCGATGGTGTTGGATTCTTCAACAGTGATAACACCATCCTTACCCACTTTTTCCATGGCGTCGGCAATCAAGTCGCCAATCTCTGGATCCGCTGCGGAAATGGATGCTACCTGGGCAATAGCAGACTTGGTTTCAACAGGTTTGGCAACTTCTTTGATCCGATCTACTACTGCGTTTACGGCAAGTTCGATGCCGCGCTTGAGGAACATGGGATTTGCTCCAGCGGCCACGTTCTTCAGGCCTTCACGGACCATGGCTTGCGCCAGTACTGTTGCAGTCGTGGTGCCGTCGCCTGCCACATCATTGGTCTTGGTGGCGACTTCCTTCACGAGCTGCGCACCCATATTCTCAAAATGGTCTTCCAACTCGATCTCCCGTGCGATGGTTACACCGTCATTGGTGATGGTGGGAGAACCGTATTTCTTGTCTAGAACAACATTGCGCCCCTTGGGGCCAAGGGTAATTTTAACCGCATCAGCGATTGCGTTGACGCCTTTCTCCAGCTTCTTGCGGGCATCTTCCCGAAAAACTAGCTCTTTCGCCATGACTGTCACCTTCCTTTAGATAGAGAATTACTCAACAACTGCCAGAATGTCAGACTCCTTGAGAATCAGCAGCTCCTCGCCCTTATACTTAACTTCGGTGCCTGCGTACTTGGCGAACAGTACTGTGTCTCCCACCTTCACTGACATAGGGATGGCCTTGCCGTCATCAGCTACCTTGCCAGGCCCTACGGCGAGAACCTTGCCCTGCTGCGGCTTTTCTTTCGCAGTGTCTGGCAGAACAATACCACTTGCCGTTTTTTCTTCCGCTTCGAGCACTTTCAATACAACTCGATCAGCTAATGGTTTGATGTTCAAGTGTGGGTACCTCCTTTGTTCTATTGGTCGCTAAACTGTTGTTAGCACTCACTTGACGTGAGTGCTAAACCCAATTCATATCTTAACTGAGGATACCTTTATTTGCAAACTCTGTCAGTAAGGCACAACAGAGAGGATTTGGCCGCATTCCGCCATTAGCGCGGGTTATTCTCCCTTTGCTCCCAAAAGCTCTCTCTTGCTATTCTATCCACCCTATGCCAATGTACACCATCCAGATAATGGGTCCTGACGGATCACGTTCGGGCTGGAATTCAGAGCTAAGCAGTATTCCACATCTGCGGCCATCCCCAAGCCGAGCAGCACTTGGCCGTGCTGAGCAGCGGACAAATCCCGGAGGGACCAGTGCTCCGCAATACACATGGCAGTCTGCGCGCTGTCGCTCACTGCGCAGCCCTCCAACTGCCTGGCGATATATCCTGCACACCACGTGTCCTCCAAGGAATACCGTCCCCTCAGCCCTGCAGGAACCAAAATGCAGTCTTTCTTGCGCGCCGACAGATACTCGGCCGCCGCTGCTGCCGAACGCAGTGAAGCGAGAATCACTTCATCAGCCGCTGCGGCCATAGTGACAGCATTGGTGCCGTTGGTTGTACACCAGACTATGCGCCTGCCCTGCACGCGGTTGGTAAACTCGAGAGGTGAGTTGCCAAAATCAAAGCCGGGCACCTTAAGCGCTCTCCGCTCTCCGGCAAGCAGCAGGCGCGGGTCCTTAGCCCGCAGCTCAATAGCTTCTTCCACCTCTTTTACAACATAAATCCCCGCGGCACCGGCTTCTAGTGCAGCCAGGGCGGCAGTGGTAAAGCGGAATACATCGATCACCACTGCAATCTTGCCCCTAAGGTCACAATAGGCCAGCTCCGCGGGGGTAAAGGTCAGATCAATCTGCACATCCCTCACTCCTAGTCGTCGCCCAACCTCAGATTTGGAAGGGCATTTAGTTCCCAACCGCTGCTGCGGCCCGCTCGGTGGCGGAAATATCCAGCGCTGGCAATCATGGCCGCATTATCTGTGCAGAGGCAGGCGGGAGGATACCATACTTCCAGCCCTGCTTGGGTCGCGCATTCCTGCACGTGGGTGCGGAAGGCGCTGTTGGCTGCTACACCACCCGAAAGCACGATCTTTCTAACTGCGTGTTTGCGGGCAGCGGCCAAAAGCTTTGTGGTGAGAACGTCGACGATCGCCCACTGAAAGCTTGCGGCAAAGTCCGCGAGGTTGATTTCTTCTCCTTTCTGCTGCGCCTGGTTGAGCCGGTTTAGAGCCGCAGTCTTCAAGCCGCTGAAGGAAAAGTCGAAGTTGCCTTCCTCGCTCAGACCCCGGGGAAACTCATATGCTTCCCGATTGCCGCCCCGCGCTACCTGCTCAATTTGCGGTCCACCAGGATAGGGAAGGCCGAGCACGCGAGCAATCTTGTCAAAGGCTTCTCCAGCAGCATCATCCCTAGTACGGCCGAGGATTTCATAGCTGCCCAGCTCAGGGATGAGCAAAAGATCCGTATGGCCGCCAGACACAGTCAGGCACACGAACGGAGGGGTCAAGTCTTCTCGCTCCAGGAAATTGGCATAGATATGCCCTTCGATATGGTTGACGCCGACTAAGGGTTTACCTAGAGCATACGCGAGTGACTTAGCCGCGGCAATCCCCACCAAAAGGCTTCCCACCAGCCCCGGACCATAGGTTACCGCGATGACCTCAATATCCGCCAAGCTTACCCTGGCTTCCTCCAAGGCCTCATGAATGACGGGAAACATGGCCTCAATATGCTTGCGAGAAGCAATCTCCGGAACCACTCCCCCATATTTGCGGTGGATGTCAATTTGGGAAAGAACAACGTTGGACAGGATCTTGGTTCCGTCCTGGACCACCGCCGCGGCCGTTTCGTCGCAACTTGTCTCAATTCCCAGCGTCAAACCACTTCTCATCCGGTTTCAAGTCCTTCCACATGATGTACGCATCCTCTTTTGTATCCTGGTAATAGCCCTTGCGCACGCCGCATACTTCATAGCCCAGCTTGCTATATAGGCGTTGGGCCGTGAAGTTGCTCACCCGCACCTCCAAGGTCATACGCACTGCTCCCCGCTGAACGGCATAGGCGGTGATCTCCTCCATCAGCTGCCTGCCAATTCCCC
>JAAYMI010000021.1 GCA_012521465.1 Bacillota bacterium
CCGCCGGTCTGCCCCGGGTAGAGGAGCTCTTTGAGGCTCGCAAGCCCAAAGGGCAAGCCATCATTACAGAGATCGCTGGTACTGTCCGGATTGTGGAAAGCAAAGGTGTTCGTAAGGCCGTAGTCACCAGTCCAGAGGGAGAGGAGAAGTCTTACACCATTCCCTATGGTGCTCGTCTGCGGGTGCAGGACGGTGCCGAACTAGAAGCGGGAGACCGGATTACAGAGGGTTCCGTCAATCCACACGACATCTTGGTGGTCCAGGGCGTACCGGCTGTGCAGCGCTACCTGGTGCAGGAGGTGCAGGAAGTATATCGCTCTCAGGGTGTGCATATTAATGACAAGCACATCGAGGTGATCGTCCGGCAGATGCTGCGCAAATACAAGGTAGAGAAGCCAGGCGATACCACACTTCTGCCAGGAGCCTTGATAGATATAGCGGAGCTGGAAGAGGAGAACCGCAAGGTGGAGGCAGCCGGCGGGGAGCCAGCAGAGGCGAAGCCTGTACTGCTGGGAATTACCAAAGCTTCGCTGGCCACAGAAAGCTTCTTGTCTGCTGCATCCTTCCAAGAGACAACGCGTGTCTTGACTGAGGCAGCAATCAAAGGCAGAGTGGACCGCCTCTTGGGTCTGAAGGAAAACGTGATCATTGGCAAGTTAATACCTGCTGGTACGGGCATGTCCCGCTACCGCAATGTGCAGCTTGAAGTGGATGAAGCGCTGCCAATAGATGAGGATGAAGCGGAGGGGGACTCGCCTGACGAAGCCCCAGTAGAACTTGTTTCGCAATAGCCAACCGCCGAATTTTATTGACACAAGCCCGCGGCGGTGGTACAATACGTAAGTGTGTCGACCCGCAGGGAAGAAGCCTTCCCTGCGGGATCTGTGAGTAAAGGAGAGAGACCACAGTGCCGGACAGACTCAAGACTGCAAAGCGTATTGTTGGCGCTAAGCAGACCCTTAAGGCTGTGCAGGGTGGTCAGGCAAAAGAGGTCTTCGTGGCCCGAGATGCCGATGGACGTGTGGTTCAACCCATTGTGGATCTCTGTATTCGCAATGGTGTGCGGATCACCGAAGTGGATTCAATGGCCGAGCTGGGAAAAGCCTGTTCCATTGAAGTGGGGGCTGCTGTTGCAGCAATCATTGAAGAAAACTAAGGAAGAATGAAGGGAGGTTATCCATAGTGCCGACTATCAATCAGTTGGTGAAGCAGGGGCGGAAGAAGCAGAGAAGCAAGAGCGGTGCGCCTGCGCTGTTGTTCAGCCAGAACACTCTGCGCAACGAGACAGTCTTTAACGAGAAGGGCTCCCCCCAAAAACGGGGTGTGTGCACCAGAGTGTATACCGCGACTCCAAAGAAGCCTAACTCGGCTCTGCGGAAAGTTGCTCGTGTTCGTCTGACCAATGGTATTGAGGTGACTTCCTACATTCCCGGGGAGGGCCATAACCTGCAGGAGCACAGTGTGGTTTTGATCCGCGGTGGTAGGATTAAGGACTTGCCAGGCGTGCGTTACCACATTATTCGGGGTACTTTGGACACTGCTGGCGTCGCCAATCGCCGTCAAGGCCGGTCGAAGTACGGGGCAAAACGTCCTAAGTAATATGCGCTAACCGCTGTAGAAAAGGGGTGAAACTGTGCCAAGAAAGGGTAATGTTCCCAAGAGAGAGGTAACTCCCGATCCAGTATATGGCAGTGCATTAGTGGCGAAGTTCATCAACGCTATCATGTACGATGGCAAGCGCGGTACCGCGGAGTCCATCATGTATGGAGCGCTGGAACTGGCGTCGCAGAAGACTGGCAAACCGCCTCTCGAACTGCTTAACGAAGCCATGAACAATGTAATGCCAGTTTTAGAGGTAAAACCTCGCCGGGTTGGTGGCGCCACCTATCAGGTGCCTGTAGAAGTGCGGGCTAATCGCCGCCAAGCTCTGGCGCTGCGGTGGCTGGTTCAGTACGCCAGGCTCCGTGGGGAAAGAACAATGACAGAAAGGCTCGCCGCTGAGCTGATGGATGCAGCGAATAATCAGGGCGGAGCTGTTCGCAAGAAAGAAGACACCCACCGGATGGCGGAAGCAAACAAAGCGTTTGCCCACTATCGCTGGTAGTGTGCACCTCGGTGTACACCAATGGGTTTACTCGGCTAGGGGGAGTATGAAGTGGGTAGAGATTTCTCAATAGACAAAGTGCGCAACATCGGAATCATGGCTCACATCGACGCAGGAAAGACCACAACCACCGAGAGAATCCTCTTTTACACCGGGAGAGTTCATAAGCTGGGAGAGACACACGAGGGCGGCGCGACGATGGACTGGATGGCTCAGGAAAAGGAGCGGGGTATTACAATTACCTCCGCTGCTACAACCTGCCATTGGAAGGGTCACCGTATCAACATTATCGACACGCCCGGACACGTGGACTTTACTGTTGAAGTGGAACGTTCTTTGCGCGTTTTGGACGGAGCTGTGGCAGTGTTCTGCTCAGTGGGCGGTGTAGAGCCCCAGTCTGAGACAGTTTGGCGCCAGGCCGATAAGTACCACGTCCCGAGAATCGCGTACATCAATAAGATGGATCGGGTGGGCGCAGACTTTCAGCGGGGAATCAACATGATTCGCGAACGGCTCGCGGCCAATCCGGTACCCATTCAGTGGCCCATCGGCTCTGAAGACACGTTCCGCGGAATCGTAGACTTGGTTGAGATGAAAGCTCACGTGTACGTGGATGATCTGGGCAACATCGATGAAGAAATCGATATTCCCGCAGAAATTGCCGATCAAGTGTTGGCCGCCCGGGAACTCATGATCGAGAAGATCGCAGAGACCGACGAAGAGTTGACACTCAAGTATCTGGAGGGTGAAGAAATCACCACTGCAGAGCTGAAAGCGGCCCTGCGCCGAGCATGCTTGAGGGTGGAATTAATCCCTGTTTTGTGCGGTTCGTCCTTCAAGAATAAGGGAGTTCAGCTCTTACTCGATGCCATCTGCGATTACTTGCCGGCCCCAAGCGATCTGCCGCCTGTGAAGGGAGTCAATCCCCGCTCAGGAGCGGAGGAGGAAAGGCAGCTCAATGATGACCAGCCCTTTGCTGGGTTGGCGTTCAAGATCATGGCAGACCCGTATGTGGGTAAACTTACCTTTTTCCGTGTGTACTCAGGAACTCTCAAAGCGGGCAGCTACGTTTACAATGTAACCCGCGACCGCAAGGAAAGGGTTGGCCGCATTCTGCGTATGCATGCAAACCACCGGGAAGACGCAGACGAAGCCTATTCCGGTGAGATTGTTGCCTTCGTCGGATTGAGAGATACAACCACTGGAGATACTCTTGCAGCCGAAAATCATCCAATTTTGCTCGAGTCACTCGAGTTTCCAACGCCGGTCATCAATCTTGCGGTTGAGCCCAAGACAAAGGCGGATCAAGACAAGTTGGGTCTGGCTTTGCAGCGCCTAGCGGAAGAGGATCCTACATTCCAGGTTCATACTGATGAAGAGACGGGTCAAACCATTATCTCCGGTATGGGCGAGCTGCACTTGGAGATTATCGTTGACCGCCTCCTCAGGGAATTTAAGGTGGAGGCTAACATCGGCAAGCCGCAAGTGGCTTACAGGGAAACCATCACCAAGGCAGTAAAGGCAGAAGGCCGATTCGTGCGCCAGAGCGGTGGACGCGGCCAGTACGGCCACGTAGTGCTGGAAATCGAACCGAACGAGCCAGGTGCCGGGTTTGCCTTTGAAAGCAAGATCGTGGGTGGAGTTGTACCGCGGGAGTACTGGTCCCCTGTTGAACAGGGCATTAAAGAGGCAATGCTCAACGGTGTCGTGGCCGGATATCCTGTAGTTGATGTGAAAGTTGCATTGGTGGATGGTTCTTACCATGAGGTTGATTCATCAGAAATGGCGTTTAAGATAGCGGGTTCGCTAGGGTTTAAGGAAGGGGCGGCGAAAGCCGAGCCAGTTCTCCTAGAACCCATCATGCGCCTTGAAGTGACAACGCCCGAGGAATTTGTCGGCGATGTAATCGGGGATATCAATTCCCGGCGCGGTAGGATTGAGGGTATGGAACATCGGGGCAACACCCAGATCATTCGGGGCTATGTACCCCTCGGAGAGATGTTCGGATACGCCACCGACTTGCGCTCCTTGACCCAAGGGCGAGCTCAGTATTCAATGCATTTTGGACGATATGAGCAGGTTCCAGCCAATCTTGCTCAAGAGATCAAGGCCAAGGCCGGTCTGTAATCATCACGATCAAGTCTCAAAATGAGGAGGAACAATAATGGCAAAACAAAAGTTTGAAAGAACTAAGCCTCACGTAAACGTTGGTACCATCGGCCACGTTGACCACGGCAAGACCACAACTACCGCCGCAATCACGATGCTGCTCGCCCATGGCGATGCCTCCAAGGTTAAGAAGTTCGAAGAAATCGACAATGCTCCAGAAGAAAGGGAGCGCGGCATCACCATCAATACTTCCCACGTGGAGTATGAGACAGAAAAGCGGCACTACGCCCACGTCGACTGCCCAGGTCACGCGGACTAC
>JAAYMI010000150.1 GCA_012521465.1 Bacillota bacterium
GTGTTCCGCTCTATGGTGGTATTCTGTTATCCACAGCAAGGCTGAATCGCATCGTGGAGATTGATCCTGACAACTTAATGGCTACTGTGGAATCCGGCGTTGTCCTCATGAACTTCCAGGAGACTGTAGAAAAAATGGGGTTCCTTTATGCACCCGATCCAGGGGAAAGGAGCGCCACAGTCGGCGGAAATGTTGCAACGAACGCAGGCGGAATGCGGGCTGTTAAGTACGGGGTAACTAGAGACCATGTCGTGGGTCTGGAAGTAGTGCTGCCCACTGGAGACATCGTACAGCTAGGCGGTAAAGTTGCAAAGAACTCCTCAGGATACAGCCTTCTGCACCTCATGATCGGTTCAGAGGGTACTCTCGGCATTATTACCAAAGTTACAGTGAGGCTGCTGCCCAAGCCCAGTAAAGTGCTGAGCCTGCTCGTTCCGTTCCCATCTTTAGAGCAGGCCATCGACACGGTTCCGAAAATCCTGCGCAGCAGGCTCATGCCTCAGGCAATTGAGTTTATGGAACGGGATGTACTGCTGAGTGCGGAGCGGTTCTTGGGCAAGGCTTTTCCACACAAAACTGCACCTGCATACCTTCTGCTCAGATTTGACGGCAACCCTGTCGAGCTAGAAACACAGTATGAAGCCACAGCGGAGATGCTCTTGGAGTCTGGAGCGGAAGATGTGCTGATCGCCGATACCATTGATCGCCAAGAGGGTATTTGGAATGTGCGTGGAGCATTGTTAGAGGCACTGAAAGCAGAAAGTGAAATGGATGAAGTGGATGTGGTGGTACCTAAGAGCGAAATCGCCTCATTCATCAAGTACACCAAGGAACTGGAAACCGAATTCGGAGTTAGAATCCGCAGCTTCGGCCATGCGGGCGATGGAAACCTGCACATCTATATCCTGAAGGACGATCTAGAGAGGAACGTCTGGAAAACTGAGATGGCGAAGATCATGGAGCGGCTCTATGCCAAAAGCAAAGAATTAGGCGGCCAGGTTTCCGGGGAACACGGCATCGGTATCTCGAAAAAGGAGTACCTACGGGAAGATCTTGGCGACCTCTTAATTTCGCTTCAGCAGCAGATCAAGCAGATCTTTGACCCAAAGGGCATCCTCAATCCTGGCAAGCTGTTTTAGGACATGACTGGTTGGGTTCCAGATGCGTGATCAGAAAAAGGGAGGTATAGGGTTGCTGAAAGAGGCTATCTTCCACCGCTCAGAAAGCAGCTGGGCATATCCCATTGCTAAAGAGCAGATTCGAGTCACACTACGAACAGGGAAATACGATGCGGTGCGGTGTAGTGTTATTGCCCGGGAACGCTACGACATCCAACTGCAGGAATTTGTTACGCCCATGGAACGTGTCGGGTCAGACCAGTTCTTTACATACTGGTCGGCTGATATCGGGTTTCCCACCCGGAGGATTATGTACTACTTCGCCATTGAGGGCAGTGATGGCGGCACTATTTGGTATGGGGAACAGGGCGTTAGCTCAAATCCTGGTGAGGCCGGTTGGTTTCAGTTCCCCATGATCACTTCTGGTGACACCTTGATTGTCCCAGAATGGGCTCGGGGAGCGGTGGCGTATCAGATTTTTCCAGATCGCTTTGCCAATGGTGATCCCGCAAATGACCCTGCGCATGTCAGCCCGTGGGAGGTGAACCCCCCCAAAGAGTTGGTTGCCTACCCCTACACATCATTTGGCGGCGACCTCAAAGGCATTACGGCAAAACTACCGTATCTCGCGGACTTAGGCGTAGAGCTGATCTATCTTACCCCAATCTTCGAATCACCCAGCGCGCATAAATACGACATTCGGGACTACTACAAGATTGATCCTCAGTTCGGGACGATGGAAGATCTGCGCTGTCTGGTGGATGGGGCCCACGCGAGGGGTATTCGCATCATCCTTGACGGTGTGTTTAACCACTGCGGCTTTGAGTTTGGTCCATTCCAGGATGTGGTGGCCAACGGGCCGTCCTCCCCATACTGGGACTGGTTTCACGTGCACGGCTATCCCATTGTGACCGAACCTGTGCCAAATTACGAGGCCTGGGCTTTTACACCGCTCGTACCGCGGCTTAATACGACCAATCCAGAGGTAGTCAAGTATTTCACAGCGGTGGGGCTGTATTGGCTGAGAGAAGCAGGAATAGATGGGTGGCGGCTGGATACGGCAAACGAATGTGATCCGAACTTCTGGCGATTTTTCCGCCGTGCTATAAAGAAGGAGTTCCCTGACGCCATCCTCATGGGTGAGGTTTGGCACGATGCCAATCGCTGGCTGGGGGGAGATCAGTTTGACTGTGTGATGAATTACGTCTTTCGTGACAGCGTATTGGACTTCTTTGCTAAGCGGACCATTGATGCCGTGGAATTCGACGGTCGGGTGACCCGCATGCTGGTCATGTACCGCCGTCAGGCGCAAGAAGTGAATCTGAACCTGCTCGGCAGCCATGATACAGGCCGCTTCTTGGGCTTCTGCCAAGACCGCAAAGAACTTCTCAAGCTGGCGGTTGCTTTCCAGATGACATTCCTGGGCATGCCTTTGATTTACTATGGCGACGAGATCGGTATGACCAGTGATGGTGGCCTTGAGGATGGCAGGGCGCCGATGATCTGGGACGAGGCGGCCCAGGATAAGGAACTCCGCCGCTACGTGGCGCAGCTCGTCAAACTGCGCAGACAATCCCCTGTACTGCGGATTGGCGAGTTCCGGACACTCCTTGCTGGCAGCTGTACCAATACTTACGCCTTTGCCCGCTATCTAGACGACCGCATCATGGTGGTGGTTCTGAATAACTCGGGCGAGGATGTCGATGTGGCGATAGATCTCACGGCTGTTTCCCGCCATTGCCAGGGCATAGAAGTGTCCTTCCTGGAGCTCTTGACAGGGGCACACCGGACAACCGTTCAGAGCCAACTGCAGGTGCGGGTAGAACCATACGGCGTGCAGATCTGGAGCAATCACAGCTAGAAATTACAAGCAAAGTGGCGTTTTTTGGTGGTATTTCAAGAAAAGGGCAGGGAAGAGCGGCGCAGCACTGTGTGATCAATTTGACAGAGAGCCCCCTGAGCAGTATAGTTAACAGAGACGCAATCTAATTTACAAGTATCTCGCTTAGGAATAAAAGTGCGGTTCTTTTTCTATCCA
>JAAYMI010000151.1 GCA_012521465.1 Bacillota bacterium
ACGTACGGCGACGTCTTCCTGCAAAATGAGATCGAGTTCTCCCGCTATAATTTCGAAGAATCGGATCCCGAGAAGCTGTTTACCCTTTTTGATATGTACGAAAGTGAGGCAGAGCGCTTGTTAACTCTGGATCTGGTGCTCCCGGGTTACGACTACATTCTGAAGTGCTCGCATGTTTTCAACCTGCTGGATGCGCGCGGTGCGATCAGCGTAAGTGAACGGACCCGGTTTATCGCACGCGTGCGTGCGCTTGCCCGTAAGGCAACCGTGGGGTACCTCGCCAGCCGTGAGAAGCTCGGCTTTCCCCTGCTGAAAAGGGGGTGGAACTGATGCGCAGCTTGCTTTTGGAAGTAGGTTTTGAAGAGCTTCCCGCTCGATTTGTGAGCTCTGCCGTGCAGCAGCTGGCTGGCGGCATCACCGCTCGCCTGCGCGAGCTGAACCTTTCCCACGGGAATGTCACCGTATACTCCACACCCCGGCGCCTCGCTGTTAAGGTGGCTGATCTCGTGGAAGTGCAGCCAGACCGGGAGAGTGAGATCAAAGGTCCTCCGAAGAACATTGCATTCGATGCGGAAGGGCAGCTAACCAAGGCAGGGGCCGGTTTTGCGCGTCCCCAAGGGGTTTCTCAGGAAGAGCTGTTTGTCAAGTCTGTCCAGGGTGTGGAATACCTGTTTGCTAGGAAGTTCTACCAGGGCCAAGCGACGGTGTCGCTTCTGCCTGAAGTGCTGAGTGGGGCTATTTTGGCCTTGAGTTTCCCCAAAAACATGCGGTGGGGAGACTATGACCTGCGCTTTGCCCGGCCGCTGCGCTGGATCGTTGCTTTGTTTGGCTGCGACGTTGTACCGTTTTCAGTCGGGAGTGTTGCTGCGGGGCGGAGATCGTGGGGTCACCGCCAGCTCTCTCAAGGTCCGATTGATCTGAATCATGCTGACGAGTATGTGACGCGCCTTGCCGATGGTTATGTGATGGTAGAAGCGGATCGGCGGCGCCAGACCATTATTGACCAAGTCACCGCCTTGGCCAAGGCACAAGGGGGTAAAGCCCTGCTAGATGACGCTTTGGTAGGTGAAGTGACTAACCTAGTGGAGTATCCCACCAGTTTCTGCGGGAGTTTTCAGGAGGAGTACTTGGAGGTGCCAGCGGAGGTTCTGGTTACAACCATGAAAGAACACCAGAGGTACTTCCCGATTTACGGATCTGATGGTAGGCTGCTCCCCATGTTCATCGGGGTGAGAAACGGTGCCGACAATCACCTGGACATCGTTGTTCGGGGCAATGAAAAGGTATTGGCGGCCCGTCTCGCGGATGCCAAGTTCTTCTACGATGAAGACTGCAAACAGAGCCTTGAGGCCAATTTGACGAAACTCGAAGGCGTTGTATTCCAGGAAGGCCTGGGTACGATGTCAGATAAAGTGGCTCGCTTGGTACGACTCGCTCCACAGCTTGCCGAAGTGCTGGGCGAAGCCGCACACGCCCGTTCTGTCGAACGGACGGCGCTGCTGTGTAAGGCCGACTTGGCAACTCAGATGGTATATGAGTTTCCCGAACTGCAGGGAACAATGGGAGAGAAATACGCACTGCTCAGCGGTGAATCTCCACAAGTTGCCCGGGGAATTGCGGAGCACTACAAGCCGCGTTTTGCTGGCGACAGCCTCCCGGAATCTGTGGAAGGTAAACTGGTTGGCCTGGCCGATAAGATTGATACGCTTGTGGGATACTTCGCTTTGGGGAAGATCCCTACTGGTTCTCAAGATCCCTTTGCCCTGCGCCGGCAGGCCCAGGGGGTTGTGCAGATTCTGCTGGCGAACCAGTACGATCTCTCCCTCAGGAAGCTCGTGGACCTGGCCGCCGAGGGTTATTCGGAGGTTTCCCTCCCTGCGGAGTACCACGCTGAGCTGGTGGATTTCCTCCTAGCCCGGCTGCGGGTTTATCTCCTGGACCAGGGGCTGAGCTACGACACAGTGGATGCAGTGTTGGCCTCAAAAGAGGACCGCGTTCCCCGGCTTGCGGCCAAAGCGGCAGCGCTCGAAGCGTTCCGGGCCGAACCTCAGTTTGTCGATCTGCACACTGCTTTTGAGCGGGCGGCGAACCTGGCGGCCAAGACAGAAAGCGTCGTTTACAATGAGGAGTGCTTTGTGCAGGCTGATCGGGAGTTTTTCAAGGCCCTTTCCCACCTGAAGGAGACAGTCCCCCAGGCGCTGGAGGACGGTTTGTACCGTGCAGCGTTAACGGCTTTGGCTGAGTTCAGGGAACCTGTTGATAGGTTCTTTGATCAGGTGATGATCATGGATAAAGACGAGAAGGTCCGCCAGAACCGCCTCAGCATGCTCCTGGAGACTGCGACAGTTTTTCGTACCTTTGCCGATTTTCAGGCAATTGTTGTCTCTCTGTGAATTAATCCGCTGCAGGAAGGATATTGTGGGAAAATCACGAACTACTAGTGTTGGTGTTGGGCCCGATTGGGAAAACATAGCAATCAAGACACGAAGGAGGATACATTGATGAGCACAAAATGGGTGTACTTTTTCGGCAACGGCCAGACCGACGGGCAGCAAGGCAACCGCAATCTGGTCGGCGGAAAAGGAGCCAATCTGGCTGAAATGGTTGCGCTGGGCATTCCTGTACCGGCGGGATTTACCATTACTACCGAAGCCTGCACCTCGTTTTACGCCAACGGCGAGCGCTGGCCTGATGGACTTGAAGAGCAGGTGAAAGAGAATCTTGCTCGCGTGGAAGAAGTCATGGGTGCCAAATTTGGCGATGTTTCCAATCCTTTGTTGGTATCGGTGCGCTCGGGAGCCAGGGTGTCCATGCCTGGTATGATGGACACTGTTCTAAACCTCGGTCTAAACGACGAAACGGTAGCGGCCCTGGCTGAAAAGACGGGCAATCCTCGTTTCGCTTGGGATTCTTACCGCCGCTTCATCCAAATGTACGGTGACGTAGTCATGGGAGTGGAGCACGACTTCTTTGAGGAAGCGCTCCAGGCTGTCAAAGATGAGCGAGGCGCTAAACTGGATACTGACCTAGATACTGAGGGGCTGCAGGAAGTGGTGCGCCGCTATAAGGACGTCGTTGAGAAACATGCTGGCCGCCTGTTCCCCAATGATCCCTACGAGCAGCTGCGCGGCGCCATTGATGCAGTCTTCCGTTCCTGGAATAATGCCCGGGCGATCCGCTATCGGAAGATCCACGACATCCCAGGCGATTGGGGTACCGCAGTGAACGTACAGACCATGGTGTTTGGTAATATGGGCGAGACTTCTGGTACAGGCGTTGCTTTCACGCGTGACCCATCCACAGGTGAAAACGTCTTTTACGGCGAGTATCTCATGAACGCCCAAGGTGAAGACGTTGTGGCCGGAATTAGGACGCCCCACAAGA
>JAAYMI010000152.1 GCA_012521465.1 Bacillota bacterium
ATAAACTAGTTTATCCATCCGTTGACCATTATATACGCCCGTCTTGGGTGTGTCAATAGGGATAGTGATATCTTTCACGTTTTTTATCAAATTCTTCAGATGAAAGTTTTGACAGAAGACAAACCCCTGGTTAACACGGGATTTGCAAGTCAAGCCAAAGACAAGCTTTCCACAGCAAGCTCAGTGATAGTTCGCCTGACCACCTGCGCACTGCCTTGGAAGGCCTGCAGCTCCTCGGGGGTAAGTTCCAATTCAATCAAGCGGGCCACTCCTTCTCGGTTGATAATCACTGGCACAGACAGATAAACATCGGAAACACCTAAGTAGTCGTTTAGCAGAGAGGAGATGGTGAGCACCGAATTCTCATCGCGCAGGACGGCCTCACAGATTTCCACGAGCGCAAGACCGATAGCGTAATACGTGGCCTGCTTCTTGGCAATGATATGGTACGCCGCGTCGCGGACATTGCCGAAGATCTGTTCCCTTTCCCACACATCGCAGGCCTTTTCACACGTCAGGCACCACTGCTCGAACTTCATCCCGGCCACATTGGCAAGACTCCACAGCAGAACCTCTGAATCACCGTGCTCCCCCACTATGTAGGCGTGCACATTCTTCACGTCAACCTGGCAGTGCCGGCTCAGCAGGAAGCGAAAGCGCGCCGTATCCAGAACAGTGCCTGATCCGATCACGCGCTGGGCGGGATATCCAGAAAGCCTGTAGGCCACGTAAGCCATCACATCTACCGGGTTGGTAACGATCAGTAGAATTGCATCATCTGTATAGCGTGTGATATGCGGGATGATCTGTCTGTATACTGCGGCGTTGCGACTCGCCAGTTCCAACCTACTCTCGCTGCCTTGCTGGGCAGCGCCTGCAGTGATCACTACAATATCTGCTCCAGCACAGTCAGCATACGTACCGGTGCGGATCAGGGCTGACGGGGCAAACGCGATGCCGTGGTTGAGGTCCATAGCCTCCCCTTCAGCCCGGTCTGTATTCTGGTCGATGAGCACAATCTCCCGGCACAGGCCTCTAATCATCAGGGCGTAGGCAAAGGTAGCTCCCACGAATCCCGTTCCGACGATCACAATCTTCCCAGTGCTGGCACCGAGTTCTGCCATGCGTATCCCTCCTCCTGGTGCCTCAAGATTATGTCCAGTTCGGCTCCGGCTTATGCTATTTATTAGCTGTTAACCCATCCACTGCACTGAGGAGAAAAAAGCGTACTGCTCAGGACGGATATCGTATGTGAACGATTGCGCCGCACAGCACTGTGCGTTACAATGAGAGCATACCGTTTGTGGGGGTAAGAGCATGCGTAAGAGGATGTTCTACGCTTTCGGGTGGACATGCATTTTTCTTGGTCTTCCACTCTTGGGAGTCGCCGCGCTGCTGCACAGGTTCGGCTTTACTGAGGGAAGTTACACCTTGGCCCACAACTACATTGCAGTGCTGGCTAAGCTGCTTCTCTGGGTCGCCGGTGCGAAAGTCACAGTGGAAGGTCGAGAGAACTTCCCCGCGCAGCTTCCGGTAGTATTTGTAAGCAGCCACCAAGGCCACTTTGACAGCGCCGTAATCCTGGCACATTTCAGAGTGCCCCTAACCTTCGTGGCATCGAGCAACGCCGCGAAGTTTCCCATCGTGAGCAGGTGGTTTGCCTACGGATCGGCCATCTACATGGAGCGCGATAATCTGCGTCAGAACTACCAGGCCCTGAAAGAAGCAGAACAGGTCCTAGCCAGCGGCAAGAGTGTAGTGATCTATCCAGAGGGTATCATCAGCGGCGGCCCCACCATGGGAGAGTTCAAGCGGGGAAGTTTCCGCCTGGCCACTGATATGGATGCAACGATCGTGCCTCTGGCCATTGACGGATCTTGGCAGATTATGGGCGAAAACGGTGACACTATTCAGCCCGCCCACATCGTCCTCCGGGTCCTCCCACCCATCTCCACGAAGGGACTATCTCGCGCCGAGAAGCAGGCGATCCCGGCGCAGGTTTACGACCTTATCGCCCACAACCTGAAGGATATCCAGTCCAGGCGCAGCTCAGCCGGAGCTGCCTGAATGCGGTCGGCGCAGGGAGCACTACAGGAGATCTCGTCCTTGGGTAGAATAGATCAGGGTAAAACTAACTACGGCTTGAGAAAGGACTGGTTGCTTATGGAAAGGCGCCTCAGCGTGCTGGTTCTCACTTTCCTGCTCCTCCTGGGAGTAAACTTGACGGGAGCAGTTGCGGCACAGTCGGAGATCAAAGCTCCTGTTGCTGCTGTAGACAAGTATGGCAACATCACCCTGGACCTCATGACCCAAGTGTTATTCGATGCAGGCTTTGAGTTTGGCGATCTGGTCACGGTTCAGGTCGATGAACACAGCATTACCGCTCCTTTTGTCACGGCCTACAGTGATGTCAACGTAGGTTCGGAGCTGGTCCGAGGTCCCGGCGGCGATGGCGCAGCGAACGTAATGGTGGCCATCAACATGGGCAATTTCGCGGGAACCTATGGCGTCCAAGAAGGTACAGAAGTAATCCTCACCCTGGCAGAAAAGGGCACTTACCTCGGTGAGTGGCTGCTTCGCCAGCTAAAACGGACCAATAACCGCGAAGACTACTCCACCGACGAAGTGTTCGCCAACTTCCGCAGCGTAGCAGTGGGGCGGATGGGCACCGGCACATACTACCGCAGCAGCAGCCCTGTCAATGATGAGCTGGGACGAGCATTCTACGCGGACTCCCTCGCGAAAGCAGCTGGAATCAAAACGGTGATCAACCTGGCAGATTCGCAGGCAGAGCTTGAACAGTACTTCGCTGCGGAGGGCTTCAACTCGCCGTATTACAAAAACCTCTATGAAAACGGCCGCGTCATCCTGCTGAACATGGGCGTAGACTTCCGCTCGCCGGAGTTCAAAGAGAAGCTTAAGGCCGGACTGGAGTTCTTGATCGCCCACGATGGTCCGTACTTCATCCACTGCAACGAGGGGAAAGACAGAGCTGGATTCGTTTCCGCTCTCCTGGAAGCCCTGGTAGGAGCCACAGTCACCGAGATTAAGGAAGACTACATGGTGACATTTATGAACTACTACGGCGTAGAGTACGGTTCAGAGCAATACGACAAGATTGCGGAAAGCAACATCCTTGAGTCCCTCAGGGATATTGCCGGGCTGCCAAAAGGTGCAAGCCTCGATAACGTCGATCTGGAAGCGGCTGCGGAGAGATACCTCCTGGGCATCGGCCTGACCTCAGAACAGATTGAAACCCTAAAAGACAAGCTCACAACCGACGCCGTTACGGCCAACGCTGCTTAGAAAGCATATAAAAGCGAGGCGGTCCCTCCTAGGACTGCCTCGCTGTATTAGCGCTTCCTCCGTCGATTCTTGCCGCCCTTTAGGTGTACTCCCTATCGATCAGGTCCAGAACATCCTGGATCGGCCGGCGGAACGGGCCTTCGGCTTCCAGCTTTAGACTCGTTAATGCCGCCGCCCAAACCAGGGCTTCGTGGGCAGGTCCGGAAAGACGTTTGCCCACATAGGAAGCAACACAGGTATCTCCCCTTCCGCTTCTCCCCACCAGCTTAGCGGGTCTAAACTCCGCTTCTAGGAATCTTCCTTCCACATACAACAAGATGCCAGATCTATGAGTCAGGACCACTTCGGAAGGCCCGAACTCTGCCAGGCGTTTGGCTGCTCTGAATATGTCCCTTTCCCCAGTCAGAAACTCCGCTTCCACCGCATCCGTCTTCAGGATATCGACCATAGACAGTATCTCGGACTGCTCCGGCCAAGGGGCATAGACCAGGCGTCCGTCCTGTTCCACACGGATAAAACCCTGTACATCAAGGGCTAGCAGCCTAACTCGCGGCCGCACTGCCTCTAGGACTTCCCTCGGTACCTCTCCCCTCAAAGACGCGCCAACCAAGAGCGCTTCGCAAGATATGTCCTCCACTTCTGCACAGGTGAAGGGACCGGCTGAGGAGCTGACATACAGCACGCGCTCATCCGGATCTAGAGACGGATATTCCAGGGTAAGACTGGTAGATTGAGGCGTGTAGGTGACATAGACATCTACCCCCAGCCTTCGCAGTTCATCTAAGAAGGCGCTGTCTCCCGCTGCCAAGCGCGTGACAGCAGCTGTTTTCAACCCCATGCGCGCTGCGGCGTGGGCGCCGTAGTTAAAGGCACCTCCGTCCACAATTCGAGTACCCGCGGCTGAGATGATTGTATCCTTCGTATAGTGGCCTAACAAGACAACATCGTATGTGTTCATCGTATCCCTCCGTTTAACCGCAGCCCTTAGTGCACCCCGCGCATCCCAAACCCCCGCAGGAGGTGGCGCTGCACTACCGCCGTGAACAGCAGGAGCGGTGCTGACGATATGAGGCCGCCGGCTGTGAGACTTCCCCACAGTGTCTTGTATTCTGTCAGAAAGCTGGCAATGCCGATGGGTACGGTAAAGTCACTGGGCACCCGAGCAAAAATCAAGGCGTAGGTGAACTCATTCCAGCTTTGGATAATGCAAAAGATGGCAGTGGCCGCAAGTCCAGGCATTACCAGCGGGTAGACAACGCGGATGAGTGCGCGAAAACGCGAAGCTCCGTCCACCATGGCTGCAAACTCCAGCTCTTTCGGTATTTCGCGGAAGAAGCCGATCAGCATCCAGATTGCTAGCGGCAGCGTGTAGACTTGGTAGGCAAGGATAAGAATCAGGCGCACACTGGTCAGCCCGATTTCTCTAAACATGACGAACAGGGGGATAACCAGTACGATCGGGGGAATGGTTCTGATCACCAGCGCCCAGACAAGAAACACCGCGTCCAGCTTGCGGGGAAAATGAAATCTCGTCAAGGCATAGGCAGCCATCGAGCCCGTCGCCACCGCAATAAAAGTGGTGACGAGGCTGACTGAAGCTGTGTTCCCGAGAAAGCGCAGGAAGCCTCTCTCCACGATGACATCATAGTAGTGCTCAAGAGTTAATGTGCTGGGCCAGAGGTTGAGGCGCTGGGACATGAACTCCAGAGCAGTCTTCAAGGACGTGCTCACCATGATCAAGATAGGAAAGAGCGCGACAGCCAGGACGATCAGCGCGACGACGTGGATCGCTGTGGCTTTGGGGGTGATTCGGAACCGCTTCTTACTATGCTTCATTGCTCATTTCCCTCCACATCCGCCTGGTATAGACAAGGCTGACCGCCAAGATCAAAAGGAGCATCACCAGGGAAGCCGCTGCTGCGTAGCCAAGGTTGAAGTAGCGGAAGCCTTCCTTGAAAATGTACATGGTGATTGTTTCAGTGGAATGCCCCGGCCCCCCGCCGGTTAAGGCATAGACTTTGTCGAAGAGGCGAAAGCCGTCAATCACCCGGAGCAGAATGACAAGCTGCAGATGAAAAGCAATTACCGGCAGAGTGATATAGCGGAACTGCTGCCAGTCATTGGCTCCATCCAGTTGGGCAGCTTCATAGAGATAGTCAGGAATGGACTGCAGTCCAGCCAAAATCACTAGGACCACGAAAGGCGTCCACTGCCACACGTCTACCAAAGCGATAGACTCCATGGCAAAGCGCGGGTCAGACAGCCAGCGCAGTGGTACCAGTCCCACTGCCCGCAGCACGTTGCTGAAAAAACCATATTCATAGTCATAAATGATTGCCCAAATAGCCGTCACAACCATGGTGGGAAACATCATAGGCAGCGTCACGAGAGGCAGTACTACCCTTTTCGCAAATAGCTTCGCATTGAGAAGTACCGCAATCGCTACACCCAGGATGACTTCCACAGTGGTTGCTGAAAGCAAAAATCGCAGGGTATTCTTGATGGAACTGACAAAAAGCTCGTCGCTAAACAGCCAGTCGTAGTTCTCCAACCCGATGAACTCAAAAATCCGCTGGATAAACGCATACTCAAAGAAAGAGATGTAGGCATTGTAGAACAGCGGGAAGACAGTGAGAAACAGAAAGATGAGGCTCGCAGGCAGAAGCAGCAGCAGCCCCATATGCTTTTCCAACCACCGGCTCACCCGCTCTCCC
>JAAYMI010000153.1 GCA_012521465.1 Bacillota bacterium
ACCTTCGCGATGGCAACGCGATGCTCTACCAATTGAGCTACTACCGCATATGGTGGGCGAAACAGGGCTCGAACCTGTGACCCCCTGCTTGTAAGGCAGGTGCTCTCCCAGCTGAGCTATTCGCCCGTCAAGCCTGAAGTTATCAAGCTCCGGACAATTTCAAAGTATACCAGCTCTCCGCTGAGATGTCAACAGTCTCCCCCGATTTTTTATTTGCCAGTGTCCGCAGTGACGTTTCCGTCCGAATTCATGATTCTACACAACTCACGAAATCCCTTCTCCCACTCGGAGTTTCAGGAGGATTTTTTCCCACGTCAGAGAAGTACAATAAATGAATAGCAGGTGAAGCCAGCAAATAAGAAGGGGTGATTACGTAATGAAAAGCCTAAGAATCTGTTTGCTTGTCTGCTTAGTCAGTGTACTAGCTCTTGGGACTGCCGCCAGCGCTGAAGTCAAAGGATACCCAGTGGATATACCTGGAACAAACGTGAACTTCTTCCTCTATAGGTACACAGGCGACGAGGTCCCCTACGATGCCATTGCCCAAATCTGGAAAAACCTCAGTGACGTGTTTATCGAGTGGGCTTCCCAGGGCGCCGATCCGACAGCCCTTACCTCAGATGATGTCACGGTAGCGACCGTGGGAGACGTGGTTGGCATCTATCTTAAAGGACGCCTAATTGTGGAGGTTGACGAGTTCCACGCGCAGGCCAACTACGCAACCCGACTGCAGCTTGCCGACATGTGGGCGGCGAACCTCAAGAAAGGCGTAGACATCTTCGTTGACCTGAACAAACCTCTTTAAGCTTTCAGCTATTGCCCGCGAAGACTTCCGGCATTCAGTTTACCCGGAAGTCTTTTTGCGTGCAACAGGAAAAATGCGGGTTGTGTCGAAACATCTGAACAAGCTAATAGTCAGGAGCTGCCTTAGGGGAGGAGGACACATGGCATCTGCTATAGCACAAACCATCCAGTCCGTTCAATACGTGAAGAAATGCCATGTGATGGAGGAAAGCGGTCACATCGCGCAGGTGTTCGCAGAGGCGCAGCTGCCCGCGGGAACTGACGAGGAGCGTACCCGCTCGATCAAGAGCATCGTGCGTTCGATTATCGGGGCAGTGGCAATGCACCATAACGTGCAGCTGGATTATCGGAAGATCAAGGTGGTGGAGTACAAACCGAGCGATGACAGCATGCTAGCACTCCACCCTCGCATCCAAATTGGAGCCGCATTCGCCCGGCGGGCTCCCCAGCAGGAAACGGTGGTGGAACTGCACCTTTTAGGACGTACAGTCGTGGGAACTTGGCCAAGTACAGACAATCCAGCTCAGGATACCTTTTATGCCTGCACTAATGCCTTAGCCAGTCTGGGTTTCACCGGTTTCGAACTGATCTATCTCGAGATTCTCCACAATGATTTCGCCAATGAGAAAATTGTCCTACTCAAGGTGAAGTACACACATGTTCACGGGCAAGCCGATCTGCTGCTGGGAGTAGCCGAGGTGAAAGAAGACCTTCCCCTGGCAGTGGTGAAAGCTTTTCTCGACGCCATTAATCGCAGAATAGGTTTGCCTACCCGAACTGAACCGAGCCTTACCTAACCGAACCCGAAGCACTGTAAAGCAAGGGGGAGGTATAACCGTGAAGAAGCTTACCGCTTTCTTGTTGGCGGCTGCAGCCTTGTTGGCGGCTGCTGCAAACGTACTTGCTGATACCGTAAAGATGCGGTAGTTCCTCTTTC
>JAAYMI010000154.1 GCA_012521465.1 Bacillota bacterium
ACATCTCGTGGTGGGAGAGTAGCTCGTCGCCGGGAAGTAACTTAACCAGTCTCGTTAAACAGCAACGAGACTGGTTTTTTCTTCGGGAACACAGACAGCCAAATCCGGCGACGACGGCGCACGGGAAGATAGTTAGGGACATCACCGAAGCTGGTGGTGTCCTTTGTTGCTATATGTACCATTGATTGACTTCATGCCTGCCGGTACAACGCCATCTCCTGCAGCATCGCCTCAATGTTTTCGAAAGGAGTGTCGCCCATAATACCATTACCAGCAGACAGCAACAATCCACCCTCGGGTTTGTAATAGGTGTCGATCAACTCCCGTACTCCTGCTCGCACTTCGTCCACCGTTCCTCGGGGCAGCAGGTACTGGACATCAACACCGGCCAAAAAGGAAATTCGGTGTCCATACTTTTCAGCGACTGCCTTTTCGTCCATGCAGCCCTTTTGAATGGGATGAATCACGTCTACGCCCGCGGCGATCAGGTCGTCCAGCAAAAGCGTATTATCTCCACAGGTATGCAGGAAGAAGTGCATCCCCTTGCTGTGAACATAGCCGCAGATTACTTCATACAGTGGAACGTACAGTTCACGGAAGATGGCTGGCGACATCATCGGTCCAGTTTGGTGTCCCAGGTCATCTGAGGTGAAGATGCCGTCAAAGCCCAATTCTGCATAGCGATCAACGACTGTCTTGTAGAACTCCACTAATCTGGCGCCGACTATTTTAAGCTTATCCATGTGATCGTAATAGTCCAGCATAAGGTTTTCCATGCCGCGTATGCTCCAGAAACGCTCATGAAACAGCCGCCACCACGCACCTAGTTTGTACCTGTCTCCGGCATGCTCTAGCTGTTCCTCTACACGCCAAAAGACACCTGGTTCATTCGGATCGGGGAAATCAGCTAAGAACTCATCCAGCTCATCCCAATCGGGCAGGAGCACGGCAGTCTGGCCAATACTGTGCCTTGCGGCCGTACTGTAGTCGTGTTTGTAACCCCAGCGATAACTCGGATTATTAGTGGTGGACTGGGTTTCGCCAGGAACGGTGTACCAAGCCACGAAAATGTCATCAGGATACTTGCTGGCCATCTCATCGAGCTGTGCCCCGTAGCGTTCCCAGAGTCCTTCTCCCCACCATTTGTGAAAAACCAGTGGAATAGCGCTGCAGCCGCGGCGCTCAATAACGTCAATTACCTGCTGCCGAGCTAAAGGTTCACGCACCACTAAATCCAGCTCCTTCATGAATTGGGCTAAAGCGTTCCCGTGTATTGTTGATTACTAAATTAGCGTTTTCTAGATACACTGACGATTCCCCTTGTCGAAAACGTGGAGACATGGCCTACGCTTCGTTTGGAATCTAATGACATGATGGCGGTTTCACTTCTTTGCCATGGGAAACTTTAGCTTGCCTGTGTTCGCAGATACAGGCAAAATGATATACTCCAAATAGGACTTGTAAGCCAGCCTCGGAGACGATCACTGAGGCTGGCCATCTGCTGCAGTGGCCGGTACTGCTGTCTTGTGTTCGTGCGGGCGCTTCGGCAGCAAGGAAAGAGATTTTCCGTTGTGCGTCCATGATTGGTTTTCCGTTGTCATACTTCTTGTCTCAAGTTTTTTTCCCAAGCAGTAGGCCTCAAGTGCGCTGAATGTCATCACTGCACCGTGTCTCCTTTCCCTTTTACCTTCATGGTAACAACTACCTAGAACGCCTCACAACAGACCTGAACCCCATTTTGGCTACGACGAGAGACGTAGCTGCAGTTCCCCCTAGGGCCTCAGCAGGGACATCACACGTGTTTGGGGAACAATGGTAGTGCGACAAAAGGAAAGGAGGTCGTCAAACGATGAAATTGCTAGCGGTGATTACAACCACTGCGAGTCAGGAAGAGGCGCGAAGAATCGCCGCGGAAGTGGTGCAGAGAGGCTTAGGTGCGTGTGCGCAGATCTCTGAAATCGAGAGTTTCTATACGTGGAAAGGTGCGGTGCAGCAGGATAAGGAGTATCGTGTTGTGATCAAAACGACTGCCGAGCTGTACGGTGTGGTTGAACAGGCCATTAAAGCAATGCACTCCTATGAGCTGCCGGCAATCTACGCTGTTCCATTGGTACAAGTTTACACTCAGTATGCAGAATGGGTCGAGGATAACACAAAAAAGGCCTAAGGTGCTGACGCCGCCTAGGCCTTCCTTTTTGCGGGAGTTTTCTTAGCCGCGATCAATCGGCTCCCAAGTAGACCTGCTGAATGCGCTGATCGGCAGCCACCTCACTGGCCGTGCCGGACATGGCAATTCGGCCGGTTTCCAGCACACATGCTTTGTGGGAGATCTTCAGGGCGAGGTGGGCATTCTGTTCAACGAGAAGGATGGTTGTGCCCCGCTTGTTGATCTCGGAAATGAACTCAAAGATCTCCTGCACCAAAATGGGAGCGAGTCCCATGGAGGGTTCATCAAGCAGTAATACTCTTGGGCGGCTCATGAGGCCGCGCCCCATTGCCAGCATTTGCTGCTCGCCACCGCTTAACGAACCGGCATACTGCTTGCGGCGTTCGGCAAGGCGCGGGAAAAGATCGTATACAGCTTGCATGTCTTCCTTGATCGCCTGCTTATCCTTGCGGTGGTACGCGCCTAGCAAGAGGTTATCTGCCACCGATAGTTCCGCAAAGATACGGCGGCCTTCCGGAACGTGTCCCAAACCTAAAGATGGCAGGATGTAGCTGGGAGTTGTGGTGATATCCTTGCCGTCAAAGGTAACCTTCCCTGTCGTCTTGGGCAGAAGCCCGGAGAGGGCTCTGAGGGTGGTTGTCTTTCCCGCCCCATTTGACCCTAAGAGGGTGAAAATCTCACCCTCCTGGACGTCAAAGCTGATTCCTTTTAAGGCCTGGATCACTCCGTAGTGTACTGTAAGATTTTCCACGGCGAGGATGGTCATGCCCAGCTGCCTCCTAGATACGCCTCCACGACCCGTTCGTTACTCTGGATCGACTTGGGATCACCTTTCGCGATAAGGTGCCCGTAGTCCAGCACGAACAACTCCTCGCACAGATTCATCACAAGTTTCATGTCGTGCTCAATCAAAAGGACGGTAATCTTGAGCTCGTCTCGCAGCTTTCGAATGAGTTCTAGGAGGGTTTGCGTCTCCTGCGGATTCATGCCTGCGGCTGGCTCATCAAGCAGCAGCAGCTTGGGGGAAAGCATCAGTGCCCGAGCAATCTCTACCCGCCGCTGTTCTCCGTACGGAAGACTACCCGCGATGTGCTCGCTTTTGTCTGCTAGCCCAACCAAATCTAGGGCCTCCCGAGCCTTAGCAGTAATCTGCGCTTCTTCCCTCTTAAACCGCGGTGAACGGAAAATACCGCAAAGCAGGGAATACTGCCGGTTCTGATGGTAAGCAATGCGCAAGTTGTCCAGGACCGTAAGGTTATTGAACAGGCGGATGTTCTGGAATGTGCGCGCGATTCCGTGGCGGGCAATTGTATGCGGCGGTTCATTGGTGAGCTGCTTTTCACAGAAGCTGATCTGCCCACTGCTCACCGGACACAGTCCCGTTAAGGCATTGAACACGGTGGTTTTGCCTGCGCCGTTTGGACCGATCAACCCGGCTAGAGTCTGTGGCTTTAAGGAAAAGCAGACTTGATCTACGGCTTTCAAGCCGCCAAACTGCACGCAGAGATTGTCGACCATAAGTTCAGCTGTGGTTGCCATGGGCTTTCGCTCCTTTGAACAGTTGTGCAAGGCTCGCTAGGGAAAACTCCTGCCCAGCCAGCAATCCGGATGGCCGGTAAAGCATCACTAGAATCAACAGGATGGGATAGATGATCATCCTGTATTCCGCAAATCCCCGCAGGAGTTCGGGGATGACCGTTAAAACTATCGCGGCGATGACCGAGCCTGTGATGCTGCCCAGTCCGCCAAGGACAAGCATGATCAGGATATCGATGGACTTCACAAACCCGATTTGGCTGGGTGTGGGTGCCATGTACTGGAGGTAGTGGCTGAAGAGCGTTCCTGCTGCCCCAGCAAAGAAGGCACCGATAGTGAAGGCCAACACCTTGAAGTATGTGCTGTTTACCCCTAGGGATTCAGCGGCGATCTCGTCTTCCCGCACTGCGAGGCAGGCCCTCCCGTAATCGGAATTGACGAAGTTGCGGATCACGACCACGGTGATGATTGCTGTGAGATAGGCTAGTCCAAAAGTGGTATATTTAGGAATTCCCGAAAAACCGCGAGCACCGCCCACCGCATCTGTATTGAGGATAATAACGCGAATAATCTCCCCGAATCCTAGGGTTGCGATTGCCAGGTAGTCTCCCCGTAAACGCAAAGCGGGAAGGCCCACGGCCAGGCCGGCAATACCCGCAAGGATGCCTCCGCAGATGATTGCAAAAATGAAAGGTACCTGCCAGGTGACAGTCAAGTATGCGGACGCATAGGCACCGATCGCGAAGAACCCAGCGTGACCAATGGAAAACTGGCCGGTAAAGCCGTTAATCAGGTTTAGGCTGACCACCAGAATGATATTAATGCAGCACAGGCTGAGAATCTGGACATGGTAAGCCAGCAGAATACCCTGCCGCTCCAAAAGCTGCACTAACAGGTAGATGAAAAGCAGTATCGCGCCGCTGATCAGACTCGTTAGCTTGTTCATCACCCCACCTACACTTTCTCAATACCTTTTTTGCCCAACAGTCCATTCGGACGGAACAGGAGCACCACGATGAGTATCGCAAAGGCCACCGCATCTCTTAACGTGGAGGAACCAAGGGTAACCACCATGTTTTCCGCGACACCCATCAAAAGTCCGCCTAAAACAGCTCCCGGTACGACTCCGATTCCACCCAAAACCGCTGCCACAAACGCTTTCAAACCGGGCATCATCCCCATGTATGGGTCAATGCGATTGTAGTACATCCCCACCAAAATGCCTGCTGCAGCTGCGAGGGCAGAACCGATGGCAAAGGTGGCAGAAATGATGCGGTCCACGTTAATTCCCATCAAGAGCGCAGCCTCTTTATCCATGGACACGGCCCGCATAGCCTTACCCAACTTGGTGTACTGCACGATCACATGCAGGATGACCATGAGCAGTACAGCCACCCCGAAAATCAAGAGCTGGCGGTTGGTCATGAACACCGGCCCTAGTTGGATCCGGCGGAAAGCCATTGCTTGCGGAAACGGCTTAAACGAAGCTCCAAACACCAGTTGAGCCGTACTCTGTAAAAGAAGGGACGCCCCGATCGCAGTAATTAATACTGCGATCCGGGACGAATTGCGCAAAGGTTTATAGGCGATTCTTTCCAGCAGGACGCCAACTACTGCCGCTGCAGCCATAGAGACGATCATGGCCGGTACCAAGGGCAACTTCAGCATAGTGATGGCGTAGAAGCCGAAGTAGGCACCTAGCATATAGATGTCTCCATGGGCGAAATTGATCAGCCGGATGATGCCGTAGACCATGGTGTATCCAAGGGCGATCAGCGCATAGACACTCCCGAGCGCCAACCCGTTGATGAGCTGCTGCAGGGCTATGATGTGCCAAGCCATGGCGTCACCTTCCAACGGGATCGATTTGGTCAACTAACTCCCACTTGCCGCCGGAGATTTTCAGAATGACGGCTGATTTGATGGGGGTTCCTTCAGGATCCATGTTAATGGTCCCTGTGACCGCTTCGATATTCTGCACCGTCCCTAAGGCATGCTTAATGGCTTCGGGGTCCGTTGAACCAGCTTCCTCCAGGGCTTTGGCCATAATCAAAACACCATCATAGCCAAGGGCTGCTAGAGCATCAGGTGCCTGGCCGAACTTCTCGGTATAGCGCTTAATGAAGGTTTGGGTGACTTCGCTGTCAACATCAGCGGAATAGTGGTTGACGATATAACCACCTTCTTCAAATCCTCCCGCTAAGGCACTGAGGTCAGGCGAATCCCAACCGTCCACACCCAGCATCACTGAATCCATCCCCATCAGGCGAGCCTGCATCAAGATCGGGCCGGCCGTGGAGTAGTAATCCGGGATGAACAGAGCCTGCGGGTTGCGCATAGCCAGGGATGTGAGCTGAGCGCTGAAGTCGGTGTCGCCAGTGGAGTACGACTCTTCCGCAATGACCTTTCCACCGAATTCCTCAAAGGTTGCCTTGAAGGCGTTGCGCAGGCCCACAGAATAGTCATTGGCCACGTCATAGATGATGGCGGCTTCTTTCAGCCCGAGGTTTAGTGCGGCAAACTGAGCCATGATCGACCCCTGGAATGAGTCTTTATATGCTCCCCGGAAGATATAGTCACCGACAGTCGTAATCTGATCTCCCGTCCCGGTTGGCGTAAGCATTGGTATACCTGCCGCCTGACAAATAGGCGCAACCGCCATAACGCACGGAGTGATCACAGGGCCAAGAATGAGAGCAACGTTTTCTCTGTCGATCAGTCTCCGAGCTGCTTGGGCTGCTTCCGTGCCGTCGCCCTTGTCGTCAAGGATCACGAGACTGATCTGGCGGCCGTTGATCCCACCTGCAGCGTTGATATCATCCACCGCCATAGTGACCGCGTTGCGTACAGACTGCCCATACGTCGACACGCTTCCAGTAAGGGACGAAATAAGTCCGATCTTAATTACATCCCCTTGGGCAAACCCAGGGACCGCAAGCGCGATGACCAGAAAAGTGCAGACAACCATAGTTTTCCATTTCGAACTAGACATAATGCCACTCTCCTCGCTCTCTTTTTCGTATTTAGACGAATTTGAACCATCATTCTGCGGAAAAAGCGAATTTCCTCCTAAGGAACATGTCGATTTCGCAAGAATTAACATAAAATGTGCTAAAGAACACAAATTCGACATCCGCACGCCGCTTTTCAGCAGGAAAAGCGTCCATTAAATGCAACCTTTTCCATAGGTAGAGTATTTAGACAGTCCTGTTTCTGTAGGAATTCGTCTATATACACCTGGTTATCTGCAGTTTGGCTTCGCCGGTGCCGACGTCAAGAAAAATGGCTCCGCGGGGTGAGTACGCGCTCTCAGCGAGCGTGAAGACCACAATGATTAGGAGATAGCCATGAACACAAAGCACTGGACTACTATGCAATATGTACTGGCCGGTGCGGCAGCGATCTGCGGTTACAGCGCACTCCTGCTGGGCCAGAGAATCGCGGCGCTCTATTACACGCTGTTCGTTCCTGCTGCGGTCCTGGCGGCATTGGCCTATAGGGCCTACAGCAGGACGCGCCGCCTGAAGGCGCTCGCACATTTGCGGGATAGGTGGGGCAAAGAAATGCCCATTCCCCGGTCCATTGATGAGCATGCGCGCGCCTATTTCGATTCTGCTGTCAAGCCGGAGGAAGTGGTTGATGACCGCACCTGGAAGGACCTTAACATGGACGAGGTTTTTGGCCGAATGGACCGCACCCTGACATATCCTGGCAGGCAGGTGCTGTACCGCATGCTGCGCATACCCTTTCTGGAACATACAGGAGCACTCCAGAAACGGGCCGCAGTCATCCGTCTCTTCCAGCAAGACAAGGCTATCCGGGAAGACGTGCAGCTTGCCTTTGGGAAACTTGGAGACAAGGGCAAGCATCATTTGGCTGCGCTGCTTTGGACGGAGATGGGGCTGAGGCAGCCGCGGCTTCGGCACTTGTATACTTTCATGTATGCTGCCGCGCTCGTGAGCCCAGCTGCCGTGCTTCTCGGCCGCTGGGGAATTCAGGTCATTTTAGCCGTGTTTTTTACGAACATGGCAGTTCATTACTCAGAACAGAAGCGAAACCGCGGGCACTTCGAGGCAGTTAAGGCCGTGGCGGCCCTAATCCGCTGCGGAGAGGCCCTGTGCCGCACGGAAAGGGATTGGGGCCCCTTGCGCTCAATGGTGACGGAGCTGCGGGAGGTCATACCTAAAGTGCGAGGATTTGCCCGGGCTGCTGCTCAGGTGGATGTGGAGTCTAGCGACCCCTTCCTCGGTACCCTGCTGCAGTATGGCAGCATCTTCTTCCTCACGGAGGTGCGCGGTTTTTCCCGGGCAGTGATGTTCGTTATTCAGCGGCGGAACGAGCTGCAGAGGCTGTTTGAGATCGTGGGGGAAATCGATGCCTGTCAGGCCGTGGCCTCCTACCGCGAGAGTCTGCGGTATTATTGTGAACCCGAGCTGAGGGAAGATGCAGAATTTGAGCTGGAGGCGGCCTATCATCCCCTGGTCCAGGATCCGGTGCCAAATTCCATTAAGCCCCTCAAGAATTGTGTCTTGGTAACGGGGTCAAACATGTCGGGCAAATCAACATTTCTCAGGACAGTGGGCTTGAGCGCGCTGCTCGCCCAGACGGTGTACACTGTGTGTGCCGAGACTTACCGCGCTCGTCCCATGCGGCTGATCACCTCCATCGGCCGCGCCGATAACGTGGTGGAGGGAAAGAGCTACTACCTAGAAGAGGCCTTGGCTGTTCTCCGCGTCTTGCAGGTTCTCGACTCGCGGCGGCACCTAATGTGCATCTTCGACGAACTTTACCGGGGTACCAACTCCGAAGAGCGGATCACGGCCGCTTACCGGGTAGTCAAGTACATTGCTAAACACAACGCGCTGGTGTTTGTGGCTACCCATGACCTCGAGCTCACGGAAATGCTGGCGCAGTACTGCCAGAATGTTCACTTCAGTGAACGGGTCAGCGATATCGGTTTGGAGTTTGACTACAAGCTCAAGCCGGGCCCCGCAACCACCCGAAACGCCATCGCGCTGCTCCGCTACCTGAATTATCCAGCTGAGATCACTGATCCAGAACCAACTGTTGGATAAATCGCAATTTTACTGTGGTGGACATGCTTGATGGTTATATTCTGGTGAACTATAATAAAAAACATGAAACTAGCCCGCGCTGAGCCGGGCTGTTTCAATTATGTGCGAAAGAAACGGGGGATCAACATGATTGCCAGCATGAGAAAGCGGGGCTATCTTCGGACAAGCACGATGGTGAAAATTGGGATGCTGGGAGGTATGGGACTGATACTGTTCCTTCTGGATTTTCCTCTACCCATATTCCCAAGTTTTCTCAAGCTTGATTTCAGCGACACCCCCGCGTTAGTGGGCACATTTCACCTAGGACCCGCGGCAGGCGTTGCTATCCAGCTTCTGAAGAATCTGCTTAACCTCATTGTTCGGAACCAGACTGGTGGTGTAGAAGAACTGGCTAATTTCCTGATCGGCACAGCTTTTGTAGTGCCTCTAGGCCTTGTCTATAAAAAGAAACCGAACTACACCGGTGTTATCGTAGGGTGCATTCTGTCAGTGCTCACCATGACCGCGGCCGCGGTGTTTTTGAACTACTATGTGTTTATCCCCGCGTTCGCATTCCTGATGGGTTTTGAGATCGAAGACATTGTGCGGATGGCAGCGGCGATTAACCCGGCCATCGTCGATCTGCGGACTATGGTAGCTTATGCCATCGTGCCCTTCAATCTGGTAAAAGGGGTTTTGGTATCGTTCGTAGGGTTTGGACTGTTTAAAGCTCTGCAGCCGCTGTGGAAACTCAGATAGAAAAACCGCCTCGCGGGGCATGCTAAGTCCCAAGAGGTGGTTTCTCATGCTAAAAATTAGAGATCGGCTGCTGCTCGGAACAATCAGTGGCCTTTTGGCATCGGTGCCTGCGGCATACGTTGGGGACAGGGGGGCCGAGGTGGGGTTTACTGGGTACTACAATGCCCCAGCGGTTGGAATTGCCACAACTTACCTGCTGGCCATAACCGGTACAGAGGGGGCGCTTTGGAAAGGGGCGGCAGTGGGAGCCATATCTGGCCTTTTCCGTTCGGCCTCCCGGCGTTCTGGAAAGAGGGCGGTGTCCGCCCAGATCGCGGCGCCTGTTCTGAGGCTCCTGAACCGCGCTTTACTAGGAGGGTTGAGCGCAGTTTTCGCCCTCTACCTTGGCGATGATCGGCTGTTCCCTCAGCCAGAATGGCCGCCTGCCCAGCATTATTCCGATGAAGACTACCCTTACGCTCAGACCATCACGGTCCAGGGCACTCCCACGTATGGCGGAGTGATAGAAGACTTCTAACGTGCCAATTAGTGAATTCCTTAACGAATCTTTCCGCTGGATACGCTTGACGGTTTCTTGGTGCTGCACTATAATGAAAGCGAAAAACAGAATAGGAAATTCTTCGGGGCTGGGTGAAATTCCCGACCGGCGGTATAGTCCGCGAGCGGTCACATAGTGACCGTTGATTTGGTGAAATTCCAAAACCGACAGTAAAGTCTGGATGGGAGAAGAGTTTTGGCTGGGTCACGCTGCGTGTGATCTGGTGGATTGTGAAATGTACAACAGCCCGCGAAGTTCCGGGCTGTTTTAATTTTCCTGGAAAGAGGGATGAGGATGATTGCGACGATGAAACGACACGGCCTCCTCGAGACCAGTGCGATGGTGAAGATTGGCATGTTGTCCGGCTTGGGAATGGTATTGATGCTGCTGAACTTCCCCCTGCCCATCTTCCCGAGCTTTCTCAAAATTGACTTCAGTGATGCTCCAGCTCTAGTAGGTACCTTTTACATGGGACCCGCGGCAGGAGTCCTCATTCAGTTGTTGAAGAATATCCTAAAGGTAATCGTAGACAACAACACAGGAGGAGTTGGGGAGCTGGCCAACTTCCTGGTGGGAACAGCGTATGTGCTCCCCTTGGGTTTGATTTACCAAAAGAGGAAGAACTATCAGGCGGTCTTGTGGGGCTGCCTCCTGTCGGTACTCACCATGACCATTGCCGCGGGAGTTTTGAACTACTTCGTGTTTATTCCTGCCTTTGCTTGGGTGATGGGCCTGCAGGTAAGCGACTTCGTTAGTGCCGCCGCGAAGGTCAATGCCGCGATTGTAGACCTCCGCACGATGATTTTCTTTGGGATTATGCCATTTAACATAGTCAAAGGAACGCTAGTATCATTTGTTGGGTACGGGTTATTTAAAGCCCTGCGGCCCCTATGGAGGCTGAAATAACCCGGCACCCAGCCGGGGAGGCGAAGTGTAAGTGAGACAGTTTTTGGCAGAGTTTAAGAAATTTGCTCTGAAGGGTAATGTGTTGGACATGGCCGTCGGTGTCGTGATCGGCGGTGCTTTCAGCAAAATTGTCACGTCACTGGTGAATGATATTATCATGCCGATTATGGGCGTGATTACTGGCCGGATCAACGTAGCTCAGCTGCGCTTGGTGATTCGCCCGGCCTCGGAGAATGGTGCTGAACTGGCCATTGGGTACGGCAACTTCATTCAAACCACTGTGGATTTCTTGATCATCGGGATGAGCATTTTTGTTGCCATCCGGTTGATTAATCGGTTTCAAAGAAAAGAAGAGGATAAAGCTGAACAAGCTGCTCCGCCACCGCCTCCTCCGCCAACGAAAGAAGAACTGCTCCTGGCCGAAATTCGTGACATTCTGCGGGAACGCCGGGAAACAGCGTAACAAAGAAACCACCTTGTGGGATATGCCCTGTCCTCAAGGTGGTTTTTCTTGAACGCCTCTATGCATTGAGCAGTTCCAGCAGATACTTGATATTATGCGCTAGTTTGCCGGCAGTGTCGCGCTCGTTAGAAAAATCTTCTATGCTGAGCCAGCCGGTGTAGCCGGCGCTTCTTAAGGCCCGCACAAGTTCCGGGAAATCCACCATGCCGTCCCCGACGGAACACCACTCAATAGTCCATCTGCCCTGCTCAGGACTGTATTGGGGGCGGGCATCTTTGATGTGCACATGATCGAGGTACTCGCCTAACAGCTCGACTCCCAGCCGGTACTGTTCGAAGCCTTCATGCACCATATTGCCTGGGTCGTAGATCACTCCCACGGATTCTGCAGGGAAAGGTGAAACAAGCCGGTAGGCGGCGCTGGCACTTGGGATGATGTTGCGGTGGTGGATCTCGAGGATCAGCTTGATCTTGTGCTTTTCCGCCAAGGCGGCAGCGTCCGCTAAATACCTCTGAGTCGCATCAAAGAGCTGCACGTAACTCGTGTCGCCCCGATAGCCGGGGGCCATGACCCGCATCTTCGGGCAGTGGATCGCTTGTGCAGCCCGCATTACTCGCTCAATCTCATCAAGCTTGTCGGGCGTTAAGTACGTAGAGAGACAGACTATTTCCAGCCCTACCCCATCACACAGTTCCTTGGCATGCTGGGCCTCTGCTTCGATTGCCGCAAGATTAAGCGTTGCCTGATTGTATGTCCAGTACCACTGACTGCGGTCAGGCAGCGGCTGAGGGGCTGCGGCAGGCCGCTCCGCAACTCGCCATTCCACCCCGTTATACCCATAGTGCTTCAGCTGCCCAGGCAGAGTCTCCACCGTCAGATCCGGTGTCCCTACAGTAAAGACGGCGATCTTCATAACTTGTCCCCTCCCCTAAAACGTGCCCTCTACATCGAGGACTCTATCTTGACCAGAGCTTTTAGTAAATCGCGACTTGGCAATTCGCTCCTGCAGTCTGCTGTAAAACAAGTTGGCATCTACAGGTAAGTCAACCCACGCATCGAGCCAGGTAGAAAGATACATGGCATTGCTCAGCTCCACACCCCTTATTCCCTCGATGCCTGGGGCCAGGAGTGGAGTGCCTTTCAGACAGGCATTTACCCAGTTCTGGGTAATACCTTGGTGAGCAGGGTTGTCCTTCCCGATCGGAATCTCGCAGCGCCAGCACTCAGGTTCACCGAATCCACCAGTATATTCCTGGTTGAACTGCCGCTCAGAGACGCGCAGCCGCCAGAAGGTGAGCTGGCCGTGTTCCGCGACAAGCTTACCCATGGTGCCGCATGCTTCCAAGCGGTTCGTGCCTGGGGTTTCGCCCGTGGAAGTGATGAACACACCGGTGGTGCCGCTCTCATATTCCAGATAGGCGGTGACGTCATCCTCCACCTCAATATCGTGGTACTTGCCAAAACTGCAGAAGGCCCGGATGCGGCTGGGCATCCCGAAGATCCACTGCCACAGATCGAGTTGGTGCGGGGCTTGGTTTAGGAGTACGCCGCCCCCTTCTCCTGCCCAGGTTGCCCGCCAACCGCCTGAGTCGTAGTAGCTTTGGGAACGGTACCAATCCGTAACGATCCAATTGATTCGCTTCAGTTCCCCCAGTTCGCCGCTGTGCACGAGATCCCGCACCTTTTGGTAGAGGGGATTTGTGCGCTGGTTAAACATGATGCCAAATACCCGACCGCTCGTCTCGGCCGCGGCGTTCATCTCGTGCACTTGCTTGGTATAGACGCCAGCTGGTTTTTCCACCAGGACGTGCAGTCCAGCCCGGAGAGCCTTGATGGCTAGGGGAGGATGATCGTAGTGGGGCGTGGCGATGATCACTCCGTCTACGCTGCCGCTGGCGAGCAAGTCATCGATGGATGCAAACCGCTTGATCTCACTGCCCAGCTGCGTCCTTGCCCATTCTAGAGCAGCAGGGGCGATGTCGCACACCGCGGTGAGAGCTGCTCCCTCAATCTGCCCAGCAGCGAGATACTGGGCATGGGCCCTGCCCATATTGCCGATTCCCACAACTCCGATTCTCAGCATGGCTTCCTCCTTTACGGGATTTTTCCAAAACCTCCAAGTTTATTATACTATAAGGCGCTGTGGGCCGCCAGGACTATCCCCCCTCAAGTTTGGATAGAGTTTTATCTACGAGGTGTGTTACAATATTGAAGAACGCACTTTAGTTGGAGCTATTGGAGGAACACCTTTGAAAATCGGAATAATCGGCATGCCTCAGTCAGGCAAGAGTACACTGTTTCGTTTGTTGACCAATTCTCCGTCCGGGCTGAATGGTAAAGCGGCCATTGCCGTGGGCAAAGTGCCCGATCCGCGCATCGACCGCTTAAGTGAGATCTTCCAGCCGCGCAAAACCACCTACGCGGCCATTGATTTTGTAGATGTACCGGGATTAACAGCTGGCCCAGGCAGCAACGCCAGCGAGTTTTTTGAAAAGGTACGGGATGTGGACGCTCTCGTGCTGGTTGTGCGGACCTTTGCTGGTGGCACCCAGCCAGCCGAGGAGTTTAACCAAATTCAACAAGAACTGCTCATTGCTGACTGGAGTATCTTAGAAAGACGTTTGGAACGCGTCGCTAAACAGCGTATGAAGAACCCCAGCGGAGCTGCTGAACTGGCAGTTCTGGAGAAATGCAAAGCAGTGCTGGAGGAAGATCTGCCCCTGCGCCAGCTGCCCCTCAGTGCAGAGGAAGAGCAGCTTATCCGAGACTTCAACTTCCTGACGAAAAAGCCCCTTATCGTGGTGGTTAATGTGGACGAGGACCAGATGCGCAGAGGCTCCTACCCGCAGCAAAAAGAGCTTGAGGACCTGCTGGCGCAGAAAGGAATCATGTTCTTAGTAGTCTGCGGGCAGCTGGAGATGGAAATCAGTCAACTGGACGCGGAGGATGCGGCGCTCTTTCTAGAAGAGTTGGGCTTAACCGAGACGGGCATTGCCCGCCTTGCTCAGGTCGTATACAGCAGTTTGGGCCTCATTTCCTTTTTTACCGTAGGGGAAGATGAAGTCAGGGCGTGGACGATCCGGGATGGCTTTACGGCCCGCAAGGCAGCAGGGAAAATCCACTCAGATATTGAAAGAGGGTTCATTCGGGCGGAAGTCGCAAGCTACGACGACTTCATGGCATACGGGAGCATGCAGAAACTCAAGGAGAAAGGATTGCTCCGCCTCGAGGGTAAGGACTATTTAGTAAAGGATGGAGACATTATCAGTTTCAGGTTTAACGTCTGAGGGAAGGAATGATAGAGATGGAGGTTGTGCGCAAGAAGGCCCAGGAGTTAGCAGAGGCCATTGTCAATTCGCCAGAATACAAGCGCTTTATGGAAGCTAAGGGGCAGGTGGAAGCCCACCAGGCTGCCCTGATCATGCTGCGAGACTTTCAGAAGCGCCAGCTGGAGCTGCATAAACAGCAGATGGAAGGCACCCCTGTTACAGAGGACCAAGCGGAAGACCTGCGCAAGCTCTACGAGATCATCTCCGTCAACCCCTACGTTCGGGAACTGTTTGAGGCTGAGTTTGTGTTTAGTGGGCTGATGATGGAAGTCCAGGAAATTCTCTCCGGCGCTCTGGGGCTCAAGGAAGAAGAACCTGGTGAGGATGCTTCCGAGGCACCGCCCACCATTGTCGCACCCAAAAAGAAGATATGGACGCCGGGGTCTGACTTGTGACTGGGACCGTTTCTGGACTGCGAATTGGTACAGCCGGGATCCCTTTATCGGCTCAGCCCCGTACTAGTGAGGGTGGACTGAAGCGCTTAGCAGAGCTTGGGCTGAGTTGTATGGAACTGGAGTTTGTGCGCAGCGTCCAAATGGGTGCGGACACTGCCCGCAGAGTGGGTCAGGCTGCTCGGGAGCTGGACATCGGCCTCACCGTCCATGCTCCGTATTACGTCAACCTCAATTCCGCTGAACCGGAAAAAATCGCGGCCAGCAAAGAGCGAATCCTCAAGGCTGCCCGCATCGGAGCCGCTGCCGGTGCTCGCAGCGTTACATTTCATGCTGCGTTTTACCATGCCGATGACCCGGAAGTCGTGTATCACAGGGTGCGGGACAGTATCTGGGAGATGCGCCGGATTCTTGATGGCGAGGGGATCCACATCCGCCTCAGTCCAGAAACCACCGGCTCTCCTTCGCAGTTTGGCACTCTCGAAGAAATTGTGCGGCTCAGCCAAGAGATTCCTGGTGTGGGGCCATGTGTGGACTTCTCCCACCTCTTTACCCGGAGCATAGGCCAGTTCAATACATATGAGGATTTTGCCTCAGCCCTACAGCTGATTAAAGACCAATTAGGGGAAGAGGCTCTCAAGGAAATGCATATTCATCTCTCCGGCATTGAATACGGGCCGAAGGGTGAACGCAATCATGTTCTGCTTGCAGAGACAGAACTTGACTACAAAGCGGTACTGAAAGCGTTAGTAGACTTCGACGCCGCGGGCAATCTCATCTGTGAGAGTCCTGTTCTGGAAGACGATGCCCTAATTCTGCAGGAAGTCTACGGCGAATTTAACCAGAATAGATAGTAAGGAGGCGGCCAGGGTGGAATACACCTACATTAAAGACATTGGGCAGCATACAGGCCAAGAAGTTGAACTGCGAGGCTGGCTGTACAATAAACGCTCCAGCGGCAAGATTCAATTTCTGTTGGTCCGTGATGGCACAGGAATCATTCAAGGGGTTATGGTGAAGAATGAGGTCGCGCCCGAGGTGTTCGAGGCCGCGAAGGGACTTACCCAAGAGTCGTCCATCAAAGTGCGGGGCGTTGTGCGGGCGGATGAACGGGCTCCTGGCGGTTATGAGCTCACGATAACTGACCTAGAAATCGTGCAGCTAGCTGAGGAATACCCCATTACGCCAAAGGAACACGGGGTTGAATTCCTCATGAACCACCGCCACCTATGGCTTCGCTCCCAAAAGCAGCACGCGATCATGAAGATCCGCCACGAGATTGTCCGGGCATGCCGGGATTTTCTCGATCACCGGGGCTTTACCTTGATTGATGCCCCCATCCTGATTTCCACTGCTGCAGAGGGGACCACAACACTCTTTGAGACGGACTATTTTGGTGAGAAGGCTTATCTCTCCCAAACGGGGCAGCTCTATATGGAGGCAGCTGCCATGGCTTTCGGCAAAGTGTACTGCTTTGGTCCGACCTTCCGGGCGGAGAAATCCAAGACACGCCGGCACTTGATTGAGTTTTGGATGATTGAGCCGGAGATGGCTTATTACACCAATGAGGACAACATGCGCCTGCAGGAAGAATTCGTGTCGTACATTGTTCAGCGGGTGCTGGAGAACAGACGGGATGAACTTGCGATCTTGGAGCGGGACGTCTCGAAATTGGAAATGGTAAAGCCTCCATTTCCTCGCATCTCCTATGATGACGCTGTCAAACTACTGCAAGAAAACGGTTCTGAGATTCAGTGGGGCGATGACTTTGGCGCCGGAGATGAGACGATCATTGCGGAGAAGTTCGACCGACCGGTGTTCGTGTACGGCTATCCCGCAGCCATAAAGGCTTTTTACATGCAGCCCGATCCGAACCGGCCTGAGGTTGTCTTAGGCAGCGATCTGCTTGCGCCTGAGGGTTACGGTGAGATTATCGGGGGAAGTGAACGAATTCATGATTATGACCTCTTGCGGCAGAAGCTGGCCGAGCATAATCTTCCCGAAAAAGACTATGAGTGGTACCTTGACCTGCGGCGGTATGGGTCTGTGCCCCATTCCGGCTTCGGATTGGGCTTAGAACGGGCGGTGGCCTGGATCTGCGGTCTGCACCATCTGCGGGAAACAATCCCCTTTGCCCGGCTTTTGTACAGAATGTATCCGTAAGAGAAATAAGGGTAGCGCGCTGCGCTGCCCTGTTTGTGTCTTACCTAGTGCTGAGGAAGATTAAGGCTACTCCCGCAGCGGCCAGCACTACTCTCGTTGGGGGGAGCTGTTGTGCCAAGCCAAGAAGTCCAAGGGCGCTCACCAACGTGAGGATGATCGGCCCGATCAATCCGAGGATGCCATTGATCTTCATAGCCGTGTGAACTCGACCGAATTTCAGCATCAAGAGGGCAGCTGTAATCTCAATCGATCCGGCGAGCAGGCGCAGCAGGGCCATGCTCACCACGATGCGCAGTTCCGTCTGCATGATGGTCACTCCATTTCTGAGGAGGTAATGCCGATGCACAGTTATTTGGAAAAGACAGATCCCGAAGTTTTGCGTGTAATCCAGCAGGAGACCCAGCGCCAGCGCAGCAAACTGGAATTAATCGCCTCTGAGAATTTTGTGAGCCGTGCTGTGCTAGAGGCTATGGGAAGCCCGCTTACCAATAAGTATGCCGAGGGCTATCCTGGTAGACGCTACTATGGCGGCTGTGAGCACGTCGATGTTGTGGAAGACTTGGCGCGAGAACGGGCTAAAGCACTGTTTGACGCGGATCATGTGAATGTGCAGCCCCATTCTGGTGCCCAGGCGAATCAGGCGGTGTTTTTCGCGGTCCTAAAACCGGGTGATCGGGTTTTGGGTATGGACCTGAGCCACGGCGGCCACCTCACCCACGGAAGCCCAGTGAATCTGTCTGGCTCCTGGTTTGACTTCGTACACTACGGGGTGAGCCGAGACACCGAAACCATCGATTACGACCACGTAGCCGAACTGGCCAAGCAGCACAAGCCGAAGCTCATCATCGCGGGGGCATCGGCCTATCCAAGGGCGATCGATTTTGCCAGGTTTGCAGAGATTGCCCAGAGCGTAGGGGCCTATCTCATGGTGGACATGGCACACATCGCTGGATTGGTGGCAGGTGGTGTGCATCAAAATCCGGTGCCCTATGCCGATTTTGTCACCACTACGACCCACAAGACGCTCAGAGGGCCGAGGGGTGGCATGATCCTTACGAAGAAGGAGCACGCCAAACTGATCGATAGAGCCGTGTTCCCTGGCGTTCAAGGGGGGCCTTTGATGCATGTCATCGCAGCCAAGGCAGTGGCGTTTAAGGAAGCCCTCGAGCCAGATTTTAAGCGCTATGCTCAAGCAGTGGTGGAAAATGCCGCAGCTTTAGCCCAAGGACTGATTAATCGCGGCTTTACGCTGGTTTCTGGCGGCACAGATAACCATCTGATTCTAGTAAACGTGAAGCAGCGGGGGTTCACGGGGAAAGATGCGGAGCACCTTCTAGATGAAGTGGGAATTACGGTGAACAAGAACACAATTCCCTTTGAAACAGAAAGCCCCTTCGTAACCAGCGGAATCCGCCTCGGAACCGCCGCGTTAACCACGAGGGGCATGGGGACCACCGAAATGGATCAGATTGCAGAGATTATTTCCATGGTACTCTGCAAAGAAGGTCCACGTTTAGCTGCGGCGAAAGATGCAGTGAGGGAAATCGCTGAGCGATTCCCGTTGTATCACGATTAGGATTTGGCTAGGAGTGAGGACCGACGTGCCATCCAGTATGGTTTCACCAGATTCCCGGCGCGCGTTGAGGCTGAATATCGTTGAAGGTGCCTTTGCCGTTGCCAGCGATAACTTGGCGGGACCGTATCTGACTCTGTTTGCTATGTCGCTAGGGGCGACTCCGTCACAAATCGGGATGCTGAGTGCGTTTCCCAACCTGCTTGGGAATATCCTGCAGATTCCTTTCGGCATGCTTGCGGAAAAGGTACGAGACAAGCGCATTTTGTGCATTATCGGGGGATTCCTGGCCCGCACGAGCTGGGTCCTCATCGCCGTTTTGCCGTTCTTATTTACGCCAGAGAAACGCATGGCTGCAGTGATCGTCCTAGCTTCCCTGCGCATTGTCGCTGCTAACTTGGGAGGGCCGGCCTGGACCGATCTGCAGGCTGGAATTGTACCCAGAGCAATCCGCGGCAAGTACTACGCGAACCGCAATGTGGTCCTAAACATCAGCGCACTTGTCGTTACCTTGGCAGCTGGATTAGTGCTAGCCCTGCGGTTCCCCATCAACTATTACATCCTGTTCATAGGCGCCGCGATCTTGGGCGTGGCTTCCACCAGCGTTTTTCGCCAGATCCCTTTTCCCCCGCCTGCTCGGAAGGAAGCAGGGGCAGGCGGGTCAGCAGGAGTGCGGTTTGCTGGTTTTGTGAAAGCAGCTCTCCAAAACAAGGACTTTGTCAACTACGGGATCAGCGCTGTAATCTGGAACTTTGGCGTGACCTTCTTGGGTTCCCTGACTGCTGTGTATTTTGTGCAGGACTTAGGAGGAAACGAAGGGGCCTGGGCTTTGGTTAACGCCTCATCCCTCGCCGCGCAGATTGTCTGCCAGCGGTATTGGGGGCCGTTAGCAGATAAGTTTGGTCCCAAGAACATTATGGCTGTCTCTGGTATTGCCGTTTGTTTTATTCCGGCGCTGTGGTTTTTGGCCCCTACCAGCTGGGTCGGGATAGTCATCAACTTCATCAGCGGGTTTGCGTGGGGTGGGTACAATCTGGCTGCGTTCAACCTCTTATTGGAACTCACTCCCGATGAGAACCGCTCCATGTATATTGGGGCTTACAACACCTTCATGGGTATTGCCACGTCTGTGGGACCAGTTCTGGGCGGGTTCACAGCCGAGTTTTTCGGCCTGAGATCGATCTTCTTAGTCTCATTTGCGGTGCGGGCCTTTGGGCTTTTCCTCTTTAACCGCGGAGTATCTGATTTCGGCTACCGAAAGCCCAGAAGGCAGGATCTGCTGCCTATGCGCAGACCTGCCAGAATGCTGTAGGGTCTTGCATTCTGTCTTGGGGTATACTATAATTAACCAAAGCAAATACAGCTGCGATGAGAGGGTATTCCAACCCTTGAGCTGGGAAGGGGATCGGCCATGCCGTGAAACTTCCCCGGGTACGCCCGTTAGCGCGGAATAGAGATGAGCCATTCATGGCTAATCAGGGTGGCAACGCGGGAGTAAACTCTCGTCCCTGAACAAGGTGTTCAGCGACGGGAGTTTTTGATTTAGTAGGGAGGAAGAAATATGCTTGACTTAAGGATGATTAGACAAGATCCAGAGAGAATAAGACAGGCTCTTCAAAACCGTGGGGAGGAAGCTCCACTCGATGAGCTTCTCGCCATGGACGAGCGCCGCCGCTCCATTCTGGTAGAGGTTGAACAGCTTAAGGCGAAGCGGAACAGTGTATCGGAGGAAATCGCCCGCCTGAAACGGGAAAAGCAGGATGCCCAGAGCCTTGTGGAAGAGATGCGCCTTGTTTCTCAGCAGATCAAGGAAATGGATGCCGAAGTGAGGGATGTTGAGGCTGCCCTGGAGGACCTTCTGCTCCGTATCCCCAACATTCCCCATGAGTCTGTGCATGTAGGTACTTCCGAAGCAGACAACAAGGAGATCAGGCGCTGGGGCGAGCCGCGCGCGTTCGATTTTGAGCCGCAGCCTCATTGGGATTTGGGTGTGAATCTCGATATTCTCGATTTTGAACGAGCCGCTAAGATAACGGGATCCCGTTTCTATTTTCTCAAGGGTCTGGGAGCCCGCCTTGAACGCGCCTTGATCAATTTCATGCTTGACCTTCACGTGCAGGAGCACGGTTACACGGAGGTCCTGCCTCCATATATTGTGAATAAGGACAGCGCCACCGGCACGGGGCAGCTGCCGAAGTTTGGGGAAGATATGTTCAAGCTGGAAGGCCTGGATTACTATCTGATCCCCACGGCGGAAGTGCCAGTTACGAACCTGTATCGTGACGAGATCCTTGACATCGAGCAGCTGCCGATTTATCATGTGGCTTACTCGGCATGTTTTCGGTCGGAAGCAGGATCTGCCGGCCGTGACACCCGCGGGCTTATCCGGGTGCACCAGTTTGATAAAGTGGAGCTGGTCAAGTTCGTGCTTCCTGAAACATCCTACGATGAACTGGAGAAACTGACGAATAATGCCGAGGCAGTTCTTCAGAGATTAGGTCTGCCGTACCGCGTCACGCAAATGTGCACCGCCGACCTCGGCTTCACGGCTGCCAAGAAATACGATCCAGAAGTTTGGATGCCCAGCTACGGCAGGTACGTTGAGATTTCGTCCTGCAGCAACTTTGAGGATTTTCAGGCCCGGCGGGCCAATATCCGCTTCCGCCGCGCCAGAGGCGCTAAGCCGGAGTTTGTCCACACGCTGAACGGTTCTGGAATTGCGGTGGGGCGCTGCTTGGCCGCCATTATGGAAAACTATCAGCAGGAAGATGGTTCCATTGTGATTCCAGAGGCGCTGCGCCCCTATATGGGCGGCCTGGAGCGGATTGAGCCGCGGAAGTAGGCACTTGTCTGGGAAAGTGATCTGGGGTATAATGTAGGGTGTTGGCTGGGAAGGGTGCCAGAGTGGACGATTGGAGCGGTCTTGAAAACCGTCGAGGGTTCACGCCCTCCGTGGGTTCGAATCCCACCCCTTCCGCCATCATTCTCTACAATATGCCTGAGGGAGTCCTACATCGTCCGCAGCCGAGTAGGACTTTTTCCGTTTTGGAGTGAGCCTATGAAATTTCCAAAGTTGCGAAAAGGAGATCTCATTCTCATCGTCGTATTAATAATTATTGGAGTTTGCACAATTACTTATACAACTCTTCTTGCCCGGCGGGCGGACCAGGGTACAAGGGTAATTGTGGAGATTGATGGTCAGACAGTGCAGGAATTCGACCTCAGTCAAGATGTGGACAGCGTCCGCTTTGATACGCCACACGGTTACAACGTCCTCCGCATTGCAGACGGTCGTGTTCGGATTACCGAAGCCGATTGCCCCGACAAACTGTGTGTTCTAACGGGATGGCGACAGCAGATTGGGCAGGTGATTGTCTGTTTACCACATCGCTTTATTGTCAGAATCGTTGGTGACAGCGGTGCCGGGGAGAAACTTGATGGGGTTACTTACTAAATGATTGGAGTTGATAACATGAGACAGCGGATCTTAATCGTTGATGACGAAACGTCAATCCAGGAACTTATAAGGTTTAATCTGGAACAAGCCGGTTTTGAGACGGAAGTAGCCAGCGATGGTTTAGCAGCGCTGGAGAAATTTGAAAGCTACAAACCTGACTTAGTCGTGCTGGACTTAATGCTGCCAGGCAAAGATGGGTATGATGTATGCAAGGATATTCGCCGCCACAGCAATGTACCGATTATCATGCTTACGGCGAAGGAAACTGAGCTCGAGCGCGTGCTTGGCCTAGAGCTCGGTGCCGATGACTATATCACCAAGCCGTTCAGTCCACTGGAGCTGGTGGCCCGCATCAAGGCCGTGCTGCGCCGGGCCAGCAACCAGGAAACGCCAGAGGAAGACGAATACCAAGTGGGCTCCATTTATCTTCGGGTGGACACCCGTGAGGTCAAGGTAGATGGCAACCCTGTCGATCTTACTCGGAAAGAATTTGATCTGCTCCACATTTTCATGCAGAACGTGAATAAGGTTCTCACCCGCGAAGTATTGCTGCAGAAGGTTTGGGGTTATGAATATGAGGGCGAGACCCGCACTGTTGACGTGCACATCCGTCACCTCCGCCGCAAGCTCGGCCCCGAAGGCGAAACTCGCATCGAGACCATTCATGGTGTCGGGTACAAACTGAGGGGGAATTAGCTTTTGGGCCGGATCAGCTTTTCGAAGCCCCTATTATTTAAGCTGACAAGTTTGGCTTTGGTGGTAACCTTACTTTCTGTTGGGGTTACCACGTTTTTTGTCGTGCAGGTTGCCCAGACAACCCTCTATGAGCGCGCTGAAGACAGCCTGCTTGCGGAAGCGCGATCCATGCGCCTTTATCTAGAAGAAGCCGATCTGACTGGGCCTAGGCTCAATGAACGGGTAAAACAGCTCGGGCAGCAGGGCGGGCGCTATCTCACTGTGTTTGATGCCGATGGAGGCATTCTTGCCCGTTCTTACAGCGAAGATATTGCGCCCGAAGACTTGATCACGGCAGCTGTCCGGTTGAATGAAGGGCACATTTTGCAGATCGGCGTTCCGCGCGCGGAAGTTCGGTCCAAAGTCACGCAGCTGATTCACGGAGCCATTATGGTAGGCGTGCTCGTTGCCGGCCTTGCGGTGCTCGTGGCTTACCTAGTCAATCGGGTGATTGCTGGCCCCATCATGGACTTGCTGGTGGTGGTGCGCCGACTGAAGCACAGAGAGTTCGGCCGCCGGGTGCTGGTGCGCAGTGACGATGAAATTGGGCAGCTCGGCCGAGCCTTCAACGATCTGTCTGAGACTCTTGAGGAGCTGTTTGATGCGATCAGCGACAGGGAACGAAAGCTCGATGCCATCCTGTCCAGCATGAGCGACGGTGTGCTGGCAGTGAACATGCAGCGCCGAGTGATACTGGCCAATCGCGCTGTTTCAGACATGTTCAATGTAGATGAGCAGTCCATTATCGGAAAGAGCCAGTTTGAGGCAACGCGCAACACTCACTTGTCAAAACTGCTGGACGATACCATCGACTCAGGAAGGCCCATTGTTACGGAAATCCGCCTCAGGCCTGGGAGCGAGCGCACAATTGCCGTAACGAGCAGTCCGCTCACGAACCAAGACGGTACTGCTTTGGGCGCTGTGGCTGTACTGCGGGATGTGACTGACCTGCGCCATCTCGAGCAGATGCGGCAGGAATTCGTCGCCAATGTATCCCACGAGCTGCGTACTCCACTCACGTCCATTAAGGGGTTTGTGGAAACTCTGCTCGCCGGGAATCTTGACGATCGGGCACTGACGGAACGGTTCCTGAAGATCATCAGCGGAGAGACAGACCGCATGATCGCCCTCATTAACGACCTTTTGGATCTATCCCGCATTGAGAGTGGCAAGCAGCCCCTCAATCTTGAACCGGTAGATTTGAAGGAGCTGTTTGATGACACCATCATGATTCTACAGAGCAAGGCCGATGCCAAGAAAATGACTGTGCAGAATTTCATCTATGACCCTGTGACTGTTGAAGGCGATGCGAAGCTTCTCAAACAGGTGGCCATCAACCTTTTGGATAATGCCATCAAGTACACACCCGAAGGCGGCACTGTGACGGTAGAAGCAGTGAAGAGCCCAGATGAAGTGGAGATCATTGTCAGCGACAACGGGGTGGGAATCCCAGCGCAGCACTTGGACCGGGTGTTTGAGCGGTTCTACCGCGTTGACAAGGGCCGTTCCCGCAACATGGGCGGCACTGGCCTTGGCCTTGCCATCGTCAAGCATATTGTGGACAAACACAAAGGTTCCATCTGTGCTGAAAGCCGGGTGGGGAAGGGAACAAAAATGCGCCTGACCCTGCCGCGGATGAATTATCGGGAGAGCGGCGAAAAGGGCGGAACGTAAGGGGTTTGCTTGAGCTTGACAGAATGGCTCCGAGATGCTATACTAGCATCTGTTAGTGGCAAATTCGGAAGGGTGCTTGAGTGGCCGAAAAGAGCCGCCTGCTAAGCGGTTGAGGGCTTTGCCGCCCTCCGAGGGTTCAAATCCCTCCCCTTCCGCCATTTTTCTGCTCATTTTTCGTTCGGGTTTGCTCCAAGTCTTCTCCATCGAGGACACCGTACGGACCAGCCATCTTGGTATCTTGCACAGAAACGTACGTGCCATAAAATGGTTTGTCTGAGTGTCGAGAAGCCTTGCCTGATGATTTGCGCTGTTTGGGCTTGTCTTTTGGGTTCATTTTCTTGCCTCCTTGGACATAGCTTACACCAAGCTTACGGTTGACAAACCCGAGATTGTCTGGTAGTATAAATTTCTGCAAGACATATGCGCCCGTAGCTCAGCTGGATAGAGTGTCTGACTACGAATCAGAAGGTCGTAGGTTCGAATCCTGCCGGGCGCGCCATTTAAGAATATGATTAGACCGGGATTCCCGGTCTTTTTTGTTTTTGTCCAAACGAAAATCAGAGGGTCTATTGGGCAAAACTGGGCAAATCTATCGATCCGGCTCGTGCAATCTATTGTGTAAATGCATAACCGCTTGTCTTAAGCTTGCGTGATAATTGCGGATGTAGTGTTCCTTGGTTACCCGGGAACCTTCAGCATGTCCGACTTGCTTTTGGATAGTGAGCATCGGGATACCTAAATCGTTCAGCAGTGATACATGGGTTGTGCGCAAGTTCTTTGGAGGTATTGGTGGAATTCCAGCCTCCCTGGCCTTGCGCTTAATGTACGTTCGGATGTATTTAAGGTCTGGCACGTGTCCTTTGCCATCTGCTACAACCAGATTACTCTCCCGATTGTAATCTTTAGTTTGGAGGATTCTTTTGTTCTGTTCGGCCTTGTGAAATCGCAGCCGTTCTGCCACAAATGGAGTAGTGGCTGGGTATCGCTTCTTCCTGTCTTTGGTAGCACCGAAAATGTATTCCAGAGGATCTCGTTCTACTATGGCCTTCTCAACAGCTAGATGATCCTCAAATACGTCATCCCATGTTAATGCAAGGATCTCCTGTGGCCTGAGGCCGCACTCCACGCCCAGAACAATGAAGATATCATACAGATTTTTAAAAGTCAGGTGCTTATACATCTTTTGAACCTCTTCAAGGGACCATACGTCATCCTCGGTCTGTTCCTTGGGTTCGGATTGAGCTTCTAAGTCGATGCATATGTTTTCGGCTACCATCTTGTTTGTCTTACACCATCCCCAGAAGGCCGACAAAGCACGCTTATTATGTCTATCCTTGCTGGGGTGTTTTTTTAGTATCTTCTGGAGATTAGCGAGCTTAATATCCTTGAGTTTCCGATGCCCTATTTCCGGCAATATGTCGCTCTCAAACCGCTCCCTATAAAACCGCAGAGTATTGGGCTTCCTATACTCCCTGATGAACTCTATCCACTCTTCATAGGC